>JAZNCT010000084.1:0-26397 GCA_045587665.1 Eubacteriales bacterium | reverse complement strand
CCAAGGAGTTGTGTGATGAAATTGTCTTCCTAAGACCGCTTGGCCTCCGACTTTGTTTATTACATTTCGTCCTTGCTTTCGATATAGCGTTTTGCCTGAGTTGAGAAGAGCTGATAGTATTTGCCCTTTTTTTCCATTAGCTCGCGGTGTGTTCCTTCCTCAACAACGGCTCCGTATTCAAGAACAACTATCTTTGAGGCGATCGTTGCGCTGGAAAGGCGGTGAGATACGAAGATAGACATTTTATCTTTGCGCAGACGGTCAAATTGGTTAAATATCTCCTGCTCTGCAATAGCGTCAAGGGAGGCTGTGGGTTCGTCCAAAATAAGAATATCATTTTCACTGTAAAAGGCTCTTGCAATAGCTAACTTTTGCCATTGACCGATAGAAAGCTCTATTCCGTTCTGCTCAAAGTGGCGCATAAGCGGTGTTTCATATCCGTTTGGCAGGCGGTTTATATAGTCCTCGGCGTCGGACTGCTTTGCAGCAGCTATTATCTTTTGGCTGTCGATCTCCTTGTCAACATCGCCAAAGGCTATATTTTCGCCAACAGTCACCGCATACTTTCCAAAATCCTGGAATATGATGCCAAATGTCTTGTATATATCTCCGACATCGTATGAACGTATATCCTTGCCGTCAAGAAGAATAACTCCCTCCGTGGGGTCATAAAGACGTGTGAGCAGCTTGATGAGGGTGGTTTTTCCGGCACCGTTGAGTCCAACCAAAACAACGGTTTCTCCGGGAGAAAACTTTAAATTAACATTTTTGATAACATTTCTGTCTGTGCCGGGATAAGCAAAGCTTACGTTGCAAAATTCTATCGTGTGGGGTGCACCGTGCTGAACTCTTTCCGGCTTATCTTTGCATAGTGGAACAACCGATTGCTTTTCGTCCATAAAGGAGATGAGGTTGTCTATAAAAAGAGTTCCTTCATAAATTGAGGCAGATGTGCCGATAAGAGAGGCAACATTTGATGCAATGGAGGTGAGAGCATCGGTATAGAGAGTGTAGTCACCAATAAGTATCCTGCCTGCAAGAACCATAAATGCGATTGCGGCAAAGAAAATGCAATTTGTCACTGCAGATAGTATTGCGATGGCTATGTGCCAGGCGTTCTCTGTGAGCACAAGCTTTTTTATGCCTGCATAATAAACTTGATATACTTGGGTGAATTTACTTATAAATGAATCTGAAAGACCAAATATCCTTATTTCCTTTGCAACATCCTTGTTTACCATAATGTCGCTGTAATAATTCATCTGTCTGCGTTCCTTTGATTTCCAGCGCATATAGAAGAAGTTTTTGCGGCGATATGCAAAATTGATGATAGCAGAGGGAATGGAGATTATTACCATAACTATCGAAGCCCACCACAGTCCCGGTGCTGTTGAAAGAATTACAACATATGAAATGAGCCTGATAAAAGTACTTATAATAGTAAAGGTAGAGTTTAAAATCTGTATCGGACGGTGACCTGCCTCTCTGTTTGCGTTTTCAAGCTTTTCATAAAAAGCAGGCTGGTCAAAGGCTGAAATATCAAGCTCCTTTGCCTTTTTCATTATGCGTATCTTAACACATTTAACAATATTCTCTCCCGAGATTCTGAGCACAGCACCGTTGATTTGGTTTACAACATTGTTCAGAATTCTGAAAATAAACATAAAGATAAGCAGGAAAAAAACATTATCAAGAGCAAAGGAAAACTCAAAAAATTGATCCGGATTTTCATATTTGTGAAATCCGTTTTGCAGGGCATTAAGCAGATATCTTGATATGTATGAGATAATGATAGGCATTATACCCTGAAACAGCGCAACAAGAGACATTACTATCATTATCCAGGGACCTGTTTCCCACACAAGACGGGTGATATATATCATTCTGGAGAAGAAACCGCCGAGAAGCTGCTTTAAATATCTCGGAATGTCACGGATATTTTTTGGGGGCATAATTTTATCATATTCAAAATTACTTCTTGGCGGAGGCATTCAATCACCCTTTCATGGTTGTTTTCAGCTTTTATTTTAACACAAAAAGGTTGGTCGTGCAACCTTTTTTTACATTTTTGTAAAATATATTGAAAATTCAACATGAATGTGCTAAAATATCCATATCGAATTTTTTAGGAGAAGAATATGAAGCAGTGCTTTTTTGCGGCAGATATACTTTTGCCGGATTTTAACAAAATTGATGGAACAAAATGGTCGGTAGTTGCCTGTGACCAGTATACAAGTGAGCCTGAATATTGGAAAGAGGTGGAGAAAAACGTTGGCGATTCGCCTTCTACGCTTAATATAACCTTGCCTGAGGTGTATTTATCGGAAACAGAAAAAAGAGTTCCCGTGATAAATGCTAATATGGAAAGATATATCAAGGATATCCTTGTTTCAAGGGGTGAAACCATGATATATCTTGAGAGAACACAGTCTGACGGCACCGTAAGGCACGGTATAGTGGGAATGGTGGATCTTGAAGAATATGATTTTACAAAGGGCTCTTCTTCTATGATCAGAGCGACAGAGGGCACCGTGCTTGAGCGTATCCCTCCAAGAGTAAGGATAAGAAAGGATGCTTCAATTGAGCTCCCACATATACTCATGCTTATAGACGACCCTGAGAAAACAGTTATCGAGCCACTAACAGGAACAAAGGCTTCAATGGAAAAGGCTTATGATTTTGACCTTATGATGAACGGTGGTCACGTCCTCGGATTCTTTATTTCAAAAGAGGAGCAGGGAAGGATAACAAGCTCTCTTTTTGAGTTGGCTATGCCGGAAAACATGAAAAAACGCTATGGCGGTGATTATGCCCCTCTTCTTTTTGCTGTTGGAGACGGAAACCATTCTCTTGCAACCGCAAAGACCTGCTATGAAAATCTCAAAGCAGAGATTGGAGCGGCGGCTGAGGAGCATCCCGCAAGGTATGCGCTTGTAGAACTTGAAAATCTGCATGACGATGCTCTTGAATTTGAACCCATATACAGGATAGTTTTCGGAGCAGACCCGATTGAGCTTGAAGAAGAGCTTATCAGATATGCCGAAAGTCTTTGCGGAGAGGAAAGAGAGCAACGATTCACAATGGTAAGTGCGGGCGGTGACAAAAACCTGAGCTTTGAACATCCCACCGCACAGCTCACAGTTGGAACACTGCAGAACTTTCTGGATATTTATTCAGGATCTCATGACGGTGTGGAAATAGATTATATACACGGTGAGGATTCGCTGAGAAAGCTTGCATCGAAAAATGGGGCGGTCGGATTCCTATTTGAAGGAATGAAAAAGGATCAGCTATTTAAAACAGTTATCTGCGACGGCGCTCTGCCGAGAAAGACCTTCTCTATGGGCCACGCCGATGACAAAAGATATTATCTTGAATGCAGAAAAGTCAGATAAAAACACAACAGGGGCGATATTCGCCCCTGTTGTGTTTTATGTCATTTAGATAATTTAGTCCAGCTTTCAATGTTTTTGATGCCGTCGGAAGATGAATCGCTCAGCTCTGCCTCAATGGTTTCGCCTGCTCTGAGAGTTATAAGTCTTTCGTCTGCTGCAAGATTGCCTTTGCACACTATATGCTTTTCGCCAAGCAGATAGATAAGCGGTTCTCCGTTGATCTCAACTATCCTTATTTCTTCGATCATAAAGCTGAGCTTTTCTGTTTCGGATCCGGCCCCACCCACATTTCCGTTTTCACGAAGGAGCTTTTTATAGTTTGTCATAACTTCACTTTGAGTTTCACCTGTTGCAACAATGCTGTATTGCTCAACATTTACAAGGGCATAAAGCTTTACAAGTCCGCCGCTGTCCTTCAGCACCATTATGTAGGTTGCCTCGCCTGCAACGTTTATAAGAGAGGGGAATGATGCCCTGTAGCCCTTTTCCTGAACCTCACCCTCTGCCGCTGTCATTGCGCTGTATTCTTCTGCACCGACAACGGGATAGAACTTATATTCGCCTGTTCTTGCATTAGAAAGTATAAATCCGATATTGCTTTCGTCTGCTGCAATAGAGGTGACACCTGTGAAATACCAAACATCGTCATCAAGAGCGATATAACCGAAATCGTCGGTCGTCATCTTGCAGCCAACATTTCCTATAACGCTGTTCCAGTAGCCGCCTGAAAGCATTCCGTGCCAGTTGTATTTTTGCATTGCAAGATTTCCGTGATAAACTATATCTATCCACGAGGGAGTTTCATTTACGGGATAAATTACCGAATCCCCTGTGCATGGGTCAAAAACTATGACTTCACTTACATCCTGAGCACCGAAAAGACCGATACGGGGGGTGAGACAGGAAACGATGTAGTAGGGATTTCCGTTTTCGTCAAGCTCAAAGCTGAGAGTTCCGAATATTTTAGTTGGATATGAGAAACGGAGCTTTCTCATAAGGTCGTCGCCAAAATAACCGCTGTCTGTGTAATGTATGCCTTTTCCCAGCTTGATAAATTCCGATGTGTTGTAAACAGGGTCAACCATTATGTAGCCGGGAACACCGTTTGCTCTGTTTCCCAGCCATTTGAAAAAGTCGGCATATTCAAGTGAACTGATCTTTTTTGGTGAGCCATTATAGTTTATCTGAGAATATATGCCGCTTGACTGATACTGTGAAACCACCTCAGAGAGAGAACCGAGGGCTCTGTTGCCTATAACTATTGCCGAATTTGTGTCCATAAGGGCAATGTTTGTAACGTCCTTGGATTCGGGCATATCCTCTTCAAAGACCGATTCCTTAACCTCGATAAGAGAAGCAAAATCCTTGGCTCTGAAGAATGAGAGTGAAGTGAGATTGCCGATGAATATCACAAGCAGAGGAAGAACGATGATGCACACTGCCCATATGTTAAGACCTTTGAAATCAAGATTTACATAGGTGCCCTTGCCGCTGTTTCCTTTTTTTATCAGCTTGCTTTTGTCTGTGATGATGAAGGGAAGGAGAGCAAGGAGCAGAAGCCATGTGGCAAACATCCAAAAATCTTGACTTCTTAAGTTTATTGCAGGAAGAGATACATAATATGATATGCCGCCGCCAAAAATTATCAGCAGGACAGAAATGATGATCTTTTTAACTGTTTTGTTCATGCTTTTCACCTCGTTTTATTGTATATTTCTTCGGTCATCAATGGGGGAGATGCCAAAGCGTCTCTTATATTGACGGTAGAATGAGGAATAATCTCTGAAACCACATTCGGCTGCTGCAACGGTTGCGTTTTTTCCTTCTCTCAAAAGAGTTCTTGCAACAAGAAGCCTTTTCAGCACAACATAATCCCAAACCGAGGAGCCTGTGGATTGCTTGAAGGCTCTGTTAATGTAAGATTTGCTGAAAAAGAATTTTTGCTCCAGCGTGTCAAGAGTCCAGTCTTCGGTTAGATGAGAATTTATGTATGTAATGACGCTTCCCACTATTTCGTTTGTTGCATCCTCAACCGAAATGGTTATATTAAGCTCCTTGGAGTTGCCGTTTTCTATATTTCTCAGCTCGCTGAGCACCGCCGTCAGGTTTGAAAACATCAGCGATAAGCGTTCTTTTTCGCTTGAAACGTTTTCGCGGCACATTCTTTTCATGCAGGTGTCGATGAATAAAACAGAATCGGCATTTCCGCAAAAAAGATTGCCCTTTCCGATAGGACGCTCTGTAAACAGCCTTGCCAGATCTGAGCACCAAGGGTTGTCCTCTATCATAGATAGCGGGAAATGAAATGTTATGCGCTCATATTTTTCGTCCGGAGAAATATGAAGCTTGTGGACCTCTCCATATCGCATTATAAGAACGCACCCCGGAGTCAGAGGATAGTCTGTGCCCTCAACCGTATAAAAGCCGTTTCCTGAAATGAAATAGAACAGCTCGCAGCAACGGTGCGCATGGGTGGGGAAATCGGAGTCCTTTGGTGATTCGTCGATCGAATGATGAAGATAGATGTCGCCTTTTTTGTAGATAGTCATGGTTTTGCCGTCCGTTTCATAGTTTAAAGATGATTTATCAACAGAAATTATACATCATTTTTTTAATTATAACACATTTGTTTTGAATATGCAATATTTTTTGTGGATATATGCAATTTTATTGCCGAAAAAGCGTTGTATAATATTATCAGTGAAATTTTATTCGCCTATAAATGGCATGGAGGTATAATTATGTCTAAGGTTTGTGTTGTAACCGGTGCGGGAGGCGTGCTGTGCAGTTCTTTTGCTGCTGAAATGGCAAAAAATGGCTACGGTGTTGCTCTCCTTGACCTCAACGGTGAGGCTGCAGAGGCTGTTGCCGCTGATATCAGAGCAAATGGCGGCGTAGCTTTTGCTTATGCTGCAAATGTTCTTGAAAAGGAAGCTCTTGAAGAGGTTCATAAGAAGATACTTGCCGACCTTGGTAAGTGCGATGTGCTCATCAACGGCGCAGGTGGAAATAATCCGAGAGCTACCACAGCTCACGAGTATTTTGAAGAAGGCGATGAAACAAGGGACGATATAAAGACATTCTTTAATCTCGATAAAGAGGGATTCAACTTTGTTTTCAGCCTCAATCTTATGGGAACTCTCATTCCAACACAGGTTTTTGCCGCTGATATGATAGGAAGAGAGGAATGCAGCATTATCAACATTTCTTCAATGAATGCTTACACTCCTCTCACAAAGATCCCCGCATACAGTGCGGCAAAGGCAGGCGTTTCAAACTTTACACAGTGGCTTGCAGTTCATTTTGCAAACACAGGTATAAGAGTTAATGCAATCGCGCCCGGATTCTTTGTAACAAAGCAGAATCAGGCCCTCCTCTTTAACGAGGACGGAACCCCCACCCCCAGAACAGATAAGATCCTTGCGGCAACTCCCATGGGACGCTTTGGCAAACCTGAGGAGCTTCTCGGAACTCTTAAGTATCTTACAGACCCTGAGGCGGCAAGCTTTGTTACAGGAATTGTAATTCCGGTTGACGGCGGATTCTCCGCATATTCGGGTGTTTAATTCAGGAAAGGAAAAAGGAAAATGGCTAATAATTTTAGGCTGGCTGCTTTTGCAGACGAAGCAAGCCCAATGATCGACGAGCAGATAAAGGCGATGAAGAAGAATGGCGTCTCTATGCTGGAGATAAGAGGCGTTGACGGCAAAAATGTTGCAAAAATTGATTCAAAAAAGGCAAAAGAGGTAAAGGATAAGCTCAGTGCCGCAGGCCTTTCTGTGTGGTCTATCGGTTCACCTGTTGGAAAGACAGATATTCACGATGATTTTGCTTTTGAAAGTGAACAGTTCAAGAGGGTTCTTGAAACAGCTCAAATAATGGAAGCTAAGTGCATAAGACTTTTCAGCTTCTTTGGCACAGACGGTAAGCCCGAATACCGTGATGAGGTGCTCTATCGTCTCTCTAAATACATAGAAATGGCAAAGGGAAGCGGCGTCGTGCTTTGCCATGAAAACGAAAAGGGAATTTACGGTGATATCGCAGTTCGTTGTGAGGATATCCAAAAGTCCCTCCCGGAGCTCAAGGCAGTGTTTGACCCCGCAAACTTTATTCAGTGCGGACAGGACACTCTTGAGGCCTGGAAGCTGCTTAAGAAATATGTTTACTATTTCCATATCAAGGACTGTATCGAGGATGGCAAGGTCGTTCCTGCCGGAAAGGGCATTGGACATCTCCATGAGATACTCCCTGAATATAATAAGCTTGCAAGCGATGTTCTCACTCTTGAACCTCACCTTTCGGATTTTGTAGGCCTCGGTGCTCTTGAAAACGAGGGCGAGAAGAGTGATATCGGCGGAGTTTATAAGTTTGCGTCAAATGAGGAAGCTTTTGACTTTGCCTGCACTTCTCTTGCAGAAATAACAAAGAATATATAAAACGGAGGTTTTAAATAATGGAAATCGTTAGACTTGGTATTATTGGTGTCGGTAACATGGGTACAGGACACGTTGAGAGAGTTCACGAGGGCAAGATTCCCGGCATGAAGGTTACTGCCGTTGCGGATATCAATCCCGCAAGACTTGAAGCGATAAAGGAGATCGCTCCCTATGTAGAGTGCTTTGATGATGGCGTAAAGATGATGGAGAGCGGACTTTGCGATGCGGTTCTCGTTGCAGTTCCTCACTATGATCATCCTTCTCTCTCTATCGAGGCTCTTAAGAGAGGCCTTCACGTTATGTGCGAAAAGCCTGCAGGTGTTTATACAAAGGCTGTTGAAGAGATGATAGCTGAGGCTGATAAGCATCCTGAGCTTAAATTTGCTATGATGTTCAACCAGAGAACTAACTGTGTTTACAGAAAGATGAGAGAGCTTGTTCAGAGCGGAGAGCTTGGAGCTATCCGCCGTACAAACTGGATAATCACAAGCTGGTATCGTTCTCAGTGCTATTATGATAGCGGTGCGTGGAGAGCAACATGGAGCGGAGAAGGCGGTGGCGTTCTTCTTAACCAGTGCCCTCACAATCTTGACCTTTGGCAGTGGATCTGCGGTATGCCTGTTAAAGTGAGCGCAAATCTTCACCTTGGCAAGTGGCATGATATCGAGGTTGAGGACGATGTTACAGCATATGTTGAATATGCAAACGGTGCAACCGGAACATTCATCACATCAACAGGTGACGCTCCCGGCACAAACCGCTTTGAGATCACCATGGATGGCGGTAAGCTTGTTTGCGACGGAGATACTTTGAAGCTCTATAAGCTCGACGTTATGGAGCCCGAATTTACAAAGACAAATACATCTCCTTTCGCTAAACCAAACGTTGAGGAGATAGATGTTGAAACAGACGGTGAGAATCCTCAGCATGACGGCGTTTTGCGTGCGTTTACTGATGCGATCCTCAATGGTAAGGATCTCATAGCAGACGGCAGAGAGGGTATCAACGGCCTGACTCTTTCAAATGCTATACATCTTTCCTCTTGGCTTGGCAAGCCTATTGAGCTGCCTATAGATGCAGATCTTTATAAAGAGGAGCTTATGAAGAGAGTTGCAACATCACGCCGCAAGGTAAACGTTAAGGAAGTCGTTGCGGATACAAAGGGTTCATATAACTCCGGTAAATAATACTTAATAGCATTTATTGGTGCTGATCTGTGAGAAGATGGGTCAGCACCGCTTTTTTGTCCAAAATTCCCAATGGATTTGTGGAAATAAATAGTTTAAAAGCGGTCAAAATGCATTTTTTTGTATGTTTTTATAAATAAATTTGGAAAAATGCTCAAAAAACCTTTGACAAATCGACAAAAATGTAGTATAATGTTTTAAGCATGATTTATATAGGGAATTTTGCGAATTTCTGTATTGGATTTGCGTTTTCCTAAAACACCGGAGATTTGTTTATGCCAAGATTTTTTGTAGCGGAGAATAATATCGATCCTGTTTCGGGTGTGATAGTTATCGACGGAGATGACGCTCATCATATCTCCAGATCTCTGAGAATGGCTGTTGGTGATCACCTTACGGTATGCGACGGTAAAAGCTTTGAATATTCTTGTGTCTTGACTTGCTTTGGGCAGAATTCTGTTAGCTGCACCATAGTGGAGACTAAGGAGCTTACAACCGAGCCGCCGTTTTCAGCAGTGATATACCAGGCATTGCCAAAAGGAGATAAGCTGGATACGGTTATTCAAAAATCCATAGAATGTGGCGCAGCATCGCTTGTGACCTTTGAAAGCGAATTTTGCGTTGCAAAAGAAAAAGAGGATTCTGCGGCGCGAAAGCTTGAGCGCAGGCGGCGTATTGCTGCAGAGGCGGCTAAGCAGTGCGGCAGAGGGATCATCCCTGCAGTGTATCCTACTATGGATTTTGAAAGCGCTGTCAAAGAGGCTGCAAAAGCAGATATACCTCTGTTTTGCTACGAAGGAGAGGGCACTGTACCTCTGAAGTCTCTAATAAATCAGCAAAAGAAAACACTTGATCAAAATAAAATAACAGCCCCAAAGATTTCGGTTATTATTGGTTCCGAAGGCGGTTTTTCTGACCGTGAGGCTGAATTTGCAAAGGAAAACGGTATGCTTATGGCAGGGCTTGGCAGTCGGATACTGAGATCCGAGACCGTTGCGGGGTTTGTTCTCGCTTGCCTTGTTTATGAGTTTGAACTGTGAGAAAATGGAGTATGGATATGACAAAAAAGAATAAGAATGTCAATAAGATTGAAAAATCCGAGATACAGTATTATCGAATGCTTGTGGTTCTTGCTGCACTTATTGCGGTGATCTTCAGTGTTACATATCTGACCGATTGGAACCATGAAGCTTTCCAGTTGAGAGTAGCACCTATATCAGCCGCTGTTTTAGCGATTCTTTCCATTGGTGCAATCGTTCTTTTTGCAATTAAAAAAGCTCACGGTGCAAATGAAGAATATTCCGTCTTTTCAAGCGGGTATCTTATGACGATTTCGCTTTGGCTTACATCTGTATTTGCTTTTTACAGCATCAGTGCTTCAAAAAAGCTTATGGCATATGTGATAGTGACTGCGGCACTTTATTTTATCTATAATCTGTTTAGCCGAGAATTTTTTGTTTTCTCTCTGTACAACGCTTTGGGAGCCGGATTTTTGGTGCTTATAAATTCAGCAACATTTGTTTCTCACATTGTGTTCTCTGTGCTTGTTGTAGCTATAAGTGCTTTTTTCGTAGCAGCGGTGCTGACTAAAAAGGCGTTTGAGCTGAAATTGGGAAAACTGAGCATTTCTGTAACCGACGGCAGATTTAAAGCTTATCCCTTCTGCATATCGGCAGGAATAATGCTGGCAGGAGTTGTTCTCAGCTTTCTCTATGCCAGTATGGCATTCTATACACTTGTCGTTCTTTTCGCCTATTATTTGATTTTTACCATTGTCAATACTGTTAAAATGATGTAAATTCAATAGATTTTTTGAAAAAACTGTTGAAATTTAACAATAAATAGTGTATAATATAGTTCATAAGTACCAAATGAACCATTAGATAAGGATTGGGAGAGAAAATTATGTCTAATAGATTGTTTCAAAGCGTTATACATCAGATGAAGGATGCCATTGACCGCATGATAGGCGTTATTGATGAAAATAATGTTATCATTGCTTGCTCTGAGCTTGTTAAGATCGGAGAGGTGATGCAGGGTGTGCGCGATGAAATGGTGTATTCTGCGGATATAGCGGCGCTTGGCGGATATACATATCGCCCGGTTACATCAGGCCAGAAGTCTGAATATGTTGTTTTCGTTGAGGGCGAAGATAAAATGGCAGATAAGATCTCAAAGCTGCTGGCTATCTCTCTCGGCAACATCAAGAATCTTTATGATGAAAAGTATGATAAGGGTTCATTTATAAAAAATATTATCCTTGATAATATCCTCCCAAGTGATATCTATATAAAGAGCAAGGAGCTTCATTTCAACACAGATGAAAGCAGACTTGTGTTCCTTATCAAATTTGACGGCAAGACCGATATCATGCCATTTGAGATGCTTCAGAATATGTTCCCCGATAAAACAAAGGACTATGTTATCAGCGTTGGCGAGCATGATATAGTTCTTGTTAAGGATATGAAGCCCGGTACCGATACAAAAGAAATTGAAAAAATTGCAACAAACATAGCAGACACTCTTTCAACCGAGTTTTATGCAAAGGTTTCTATCGGTATTTCAACCATGGTTGACAATATCAAGGATCTTGCAAAGGCTTATAAAGAGGCGCAGGTTGCTCTTGAGGTTGGCAAGGTTTTTGAAACCGAAAAGAATATAGTCAGCTATGAAAATCTCGGCATTGGCCGTCTTATCTATCAGCTTCCCACAACGCTTTGCGAGATGTTCCTTCAGGAGGTCTTTAAAAAGGGAGGCTTTGAATCTCTGGATAGAGAAACTCTCCAGACGATTCAGGAGTTCTTTGCCAATAATCTGAATGTTTCTGAAACATCAAGAAAGCTCTTTGTTCACAGAAACACTCTGGTTTACCGTCTTGAAAAGATACGCAAGCTCACAGGACTTGACCTGCGTGAGTTTGAGCACGCTATCACATTCAAGGTCGCACTTATGGTAAAGAAGTATCTCAGCTCCAAACCCGCTAAGCTTTGACAATACTTTCATAGTGGCAGTAACAATGTGAAACATCATTATGAGGAACGCATTGTATGCGTTCGTGGCGGCTGACCGCAAGGCGCATATGCGTTCCTCGATTTTTGTGAATTTGCCAAAAGCCCCGGGGATTTCGGATAGAGATTTTTGTTTGCAAAGTAAAAGAAAGGATATAAACGTTGAATGATTGAATTTAAAAATGTCAGAAGCATTTATAAAAGAAATAATCATGTTGCGCTTGATGATGTGAGCTTCAAGATAGAAGATGGCGAATTTGTGTTTATAGTCGGTCATTCGGGCGCAGGTAAAACAACGGTAACAAAGCTTCTGCTGCGAGAAATGGTTCCCACTTCGGGTACGATCACAGTAAACAACTATAACTTGAAAAGGCTTCCAAAGTTTAAGATTCCGAAATATCGCCGCGGCCTTGGCGTTGTTTTTCAGGATTTTAAGCTTTTTCCGCAGAAGACTGTGTATGATAATGTAGCATTTGCCATGCAGGTGGTAGGAACTCCAAAATCCCTTATCGCAAGACGAGTTCCTGCAATTCTAAAGTCAATGGGGCTTACCGACAAGGCAAAGAGTGTGCCGGAAGAGCTATCGGGAGGAGAGCAGCAGAGAGTTGCTATAGCAAGAGCGATTGCCAACAGTCCTGACATAATTATTGCCGATGAGCCAACAGGAAATATCGACCCTCAGATGGCGTCTGAAATAATGGAGCTTCTTATTTGGATAAATCAGAAGTTTGGGAAGACCGTTGTTGTTGTAACCCATGCAGAAAATCTTGTTAATACATATCAACAGCGAGTTATACGCATGGATCACGGCAAGGTTGTGAGCGATAGAGTGGGAGGTATGTTTGAAGATGAATAACTATCAGTTTTCAAATGGCAAAAAGCCCCCGAAGATCAAAAAAAGCTATAACCCATTTATGTTTATAGCCGAGGCATTCAAAAACCTTTGGAGAGACAGAGTGATGTCCTCTGCCTCTATCCTCGTTTTGGCCAGCTGTTTGGTTTTGCTGGGCTGCTTTTCGCTCCTGGTCGTAAACATAAACCTCAATATGAACAAGCTTATATCTCTTAATGAGATAGTAGTATTTCTTGATTATGATCTTGAAGAAGATAAGGTCAAGGAGCTTGGAAATAAGATAGAAAAGCTTGATAATGTGGAATCTATTGAATTTGTCTCAAAAAATCAGGGCCTTGAATCTATGAAGGATGATTATGTGGGCTTTGAAGATGCCTTTGATGAAATCATATCAAAGGGAGATAACCCTCTTGCTGATAGCTACAGAATAAAATATAAGGATAACTCAAAGGTTACAACTCTTGTTTATAAGCTTATGGAAATGGAAGAAGAGGGAGTCAGAAAGGTTAATAGCAGGCTTGATCTTGCAACCTCGCTCGAAAGCTTTAAAAACGGCATTTCCGTTGTATTTATAGGATTTTTGGCAGTGCTTTTTGTTGTGAGCGTTTTTATTATCATCAACACAATAAAGCTTGCTGTAAATTCTCACATGGAAGAGATAAGAGTTATGAAATACATAGGTGCCTCCGATTGGTTTGTAGTTGTTCCATATGTTATTGAAGGCACAATAATAGGTATTTTTTCAAGCATAATTGCGTATGCTTGCCAGTGGTATATCTATTTCAGTATGGAGAAAATGGTTGAAACAGATATAAAGATGATAGAGCTTATCCCCTTTGGAGATATAGCAATTGTTGTGGGCGCTTCATTTATTTTAGTTGGCGTTGTTACAGGTATTATAGGAAGCTGTATTTCACTCCATAAAAATCTCCAGGCATAATTTTTTTATCGGAAGGAGCTTAAACGCACATGAAAAAGGCAAAGAATCTTTTAAAAAAGCCAATTGCACTCGCTTTGACAGCCCTGCTTTGCTTCTTTGGCGCGGGCGAATTCCTTTTAAAGGCAAACACGATATATGCCGCAAAGGACGGCACGGTAACCAGCCTTGAAAAGCAGATAAAGGACATTCAAACAAAGAAAAACGACGTTTTGAAAAAAATGACCACTGCTAAATACGATCAGGCTAAAACTGTTGAATATAAAAAGTATATAGATGAGCAGATCAATCTCACCAACGACGAGATCAAGATGATAAATGATCTTATAGTTGAATATAACACTAAGATAGAAACAAAAGAGACAGAGATAGAAACAGCATCTGTAAACATTGATGAACAATACGAAAACTTCAAGGATATCCTTCGCTTCAGATATGAGGAGGGTGACGCCAGCTATGTTGAAATGATTCTCGGATCCGAGGATTTTTATGATTTTCTTGTGAGAATGGAGCAGGTTACCTCTCTTATGGATTATTGTTCAGATCTTCTTGACAGCTATAAGCTTAACAAAATGAATCTTGAAGGTGCAAAGGCTGAGCTTGAGACTTCAAGAACAGCACAGCTTGCATATCAGGAAACGGTTGAAGAGAGAATGGAAGAGCTGGAGATCCTGCTTGATGATACCGAGGCTTATCTTGAAAAACTTAAGACCACGATCTCTTCTTACGACTCTTCATACAAGGAGTATGCAGCGGCAGAAGATAAGCTGGACAAGGAGCTGGAAGCATATCTGAGAGAGCTTCAGGCAAAAGAAAACAGCGCATATGTTGGCGGTGAGTTTAACTGGCCCTTGCCTGTTAATTGGAAGAACATCAGCTCTCCATATGGCAACAGAACGCTTTACGGTGTCAAGGAATTTCATCGCGGAATTGACATTCCGGCATCAAAGAATACAAACATCTATGCTTCGAACGGCGGAAAGGTTATCACTGCAACATATCATTACAGCTATGGAAACTATGTTGTTATAGACCATGGCGGAGGAAAATCCACTCTCTATGCTCATGCAACAAAGCTGAACTGCAAGGTTGGTCAATATGTAAAGCAGGGAGATGTTATAGCATTTGTTGGAACAACAGGTCATTCATACGGAAATCATTTGCATTTTGAGGTTCGTATAAACGGCAGTGCAAAAAATCCCCTTGACTATGTTGTAAGACCCTAAATATACATATAAGCCAAGGGGCTTTATCGGAGGTTGCTTTGAATAAAAAAATATCCTTGCTCACATTTATTATGTCACTTGTTCTTGCAGCAGTGGCAGTGTTTATGCTTACATTTGTTTTGATGTATGATTATTTTGACGAAAAAATTTCGGACGCATATGAAGAGGGAAGCATCAAAGAAGATGACGGCACCTCTCTAAGCTATACAGAAAAGCTTGCACAGGTAGATGCTCTCTTTAATATGTTTTCCTATTATGATCTCGATTCAGAGGAGATCATCGACGGAATTTTAAAGGGATATGCCTATGGAACAGGCGACAGATATGCCGAATACTACAGTGCCGAGGAATTTGCTCTTTTTAAAGAGGAAAGCGCAGGTGAGATGCAGGGCATAGGAATAAATATCATTTATAACGCAGATTACAAGGCCATTGAGGTCATCAACGTTATGCCCGATTCGCCGGCACTTGAGGCAGGTGTTTTGCCCGGAGATCTCATTATTGCGGTTGGCTCGGGTGATGATGCACAGAGCGTAGCAGAGCTTGGCTATACGCCGGCAGTTGCACTTTTGCAGGGACTTGCCGGTACAATGTGCGAGTTTACAGCGGCAAGAGGATCTTCATATGAAGAAACTCTTGTGTTTGAGATCGAGCGCAAATATGTTACGGTTGAAACCGTTATGGCCCATGTTTACGAAAAAGATCCTACAATAGGAATAATCCGTATTCTTGAGTTTGATACTATAACACCCGACCAGTTCTTTACCGCAATGGATAATCTTAAAAATTCGGGTGTAACAAAATTCGTTTTTGATGTGCGCAACAATCCCGGCGGCGATCTCAATGCTATTTGCAGGGTGCTTGATTATATTGTTCCGGAAGGTCCGATAATAAGGATCAAGGATAAATCGGGAGCAGAATCGGCAATCGAATCTGATAAGGCGGAATTTAATGCTCCTATGGTTGTGCTTTGCAATGGCGCAACGGCAAGTGCAGCTGAACTGTTTACAAGCGCACTTATGGATTATAAAAAGGCTGTTTCTATAGGTGATACCACCTTTGGAAAGGGAAGCATGCAGTCTATAAAAGCTCTTTCTGACGGAAGCGGTATAAAGCTCACAACAAAAATGTATTTCCCGCCATTTTCAGAGGGCTATGACGGCATTGGAATAACCCCTGATATCGAAATTGAAATGGCAGACGAGCTGAAAAATGTAAATCTTTATAAGATATCCGATGAAGAGGATACTCAGCTTCAGAGAGCAATTCAATATATAAATGAAAACTATTAAATCATCAAAGGAGATTTAGTCATGTCAAAAGAAAAGCAGATGCTTTATACACAGGATGGTCTTAAGGAGCTGACAGATGAACTCAGCTATCTGAAAAATACAAAGAGACAGGAAAATCTTGAGGCGATCGCAGTTGCGCGATCCTTCGGGGACCTTTCCGAAAATGCAGAATATGATGCTGCAAGAAACGAGCAAGCACAGATAGAAGCAAGAATAAAAGAGCTTGAAGAGCTGATCGGCAACGCCGTTGTTGTTGATGAAGCAACGATAGATGCGGGTGTTGTAAGCATGGGTTCTCTTGTTAAGGTGCTGGTTAAAGAGACAAAAACAGAAAAAGAATACAGCATAGTTGCACCAAACCAGGTGGCCCCTATGCAGGGCCTCATTTCCGACCAATCTCCTGTGGGAAAAGCTCTTATCGGAGCAAGAGCAGGTGATGAGGTGAGCTTTGATGTTCCCAGTGGAACGATTCACCTTCAGGTTCTTGAAGTTTCAAGAGCAAAGAGCGAAAAGCAATAAATATTCCGAAAGGACTTTATAAAAATGGCAGAAGATAAGAATATCCAGACAGCAGAAGAGGCTGAAACAGAAATTACAGCTGAGGATCTCAGTGACATACTGAGAGTTCGCCGAGAAAAGCTTGCAGACCTTCAGGCAAAAGGGGAAAATCCCTATGAAAAGGTTAAATTTGATTTTGACACATACACAACCCAGATTCGTGATAATTTTGAGGAGCTGGAGAATAAGGATGTTAAGATCGCAGGACGACTGATGAGCCGCCGCGATATGGGAAAGGCAAACTTTATTGACGTTGCCGATGAAAAGGGCAGGATCCAGTGTTATGTTCGTATTGACGAAATAGGCGAGGAGGCTTTTGAAGGATTTAAAAAATGGGATATCGGCGATATAGTTGGAGTGAGCGGTTTTGTTTTCAGAACAAGACGCGGCGAGATCTCGGTTCACGTAAAGGCGATCGAGCTTCTTTCAAAATCACTGCTTCCCCTTCCCGAAAAGTTCCACGGCCTAAAGGATCAGGAAACAAGATACAGACAGAGATATGTTGACCTTATAGTTAATCCCGATGTTAAGGATACATTTATAAAGCGGTCTATGATACTTAAGGAGATAAGGAATTATCTTGATTCAAAGGGCTTCCTTGAGGTTGATACACCTATCCTTGTTCCCCTTGAGATCGGTGCATCTGCAAGACCTTTTGTAACTCACCACAACACTCTTGATATGGATATGTATCTCCGCATTGAGACCGAGCTATATCTCAAGAGACTTATCGTTGGCGGAATGCACAGAGTTTATGAGGTTGGGCGTATTTTCAGAAACGAGGGAATGGATCCCAAGCACAATCCTGAATTTACATCTATCGAGCTTTACCAGGCATTTACCGATTATAAGGGAATGATGGATCTTGTCGAAGAACTCAATACTATGCTGGCAGAAAAGATCTGCGGCTCAAAGATCATCACATATCAGGGCAAGGAAATAGATATGGGTCATTGGGAAAGAATGACTATGGTTGAGGCTGTTAAGAAGTATAGCGGCTGCGACTATAACGACTGGGCAACAGATGAGGATGCAAGAGCCTGCGCAAAGAAGATGCACGTTGAAGTGCCGGAGAATGCAACAAAGGGAACAGTTCTTGTAGAATTCTTTGACGCATTCGTAGAGGAAAATCTCATTCAGCCTACATTTATCTATGACTATCCCGTTGAAAACTCTCCTCTTGCAAAGAGAAAGGCAGATGATCCTGCATTTACAGAGCGTTTTGAATATTTTATCAATGCAACAGAGTTTGGAAATGCCTTTAGCGAGCTTAACGATCCCATAGACCAGAAGGAACGTTTTGAAAAACAGGTTGCGGCAAAGAAGAAAGAAGAACCAAACTGCAATGCCGAGGTGGACTATGACTATGTAACCGCCCTTGAATACGGTATGCCCCCCACAGGAGGACTTGGCTTTGGTATCGACCGTCTTGTTATGCTTCTTACCGACAGCGCTTCCATACGTGACGTGCTCCTGTTCCCGACCATGAAACCGCTTGATTAAGAAAAACGTGAATATCAATTGTTAAAGAGACATAAATTCTTAATTTTCAAGCCATTTACGCCTGAAATGCAGCGTAAATGGCTTGATTTGTTTATAATATAATAAAACCTCTCTGCTTTGTCGTCAGAGAGGTTCTGTTTTACTTCCTTGTAGGTTTTACATTGGTGGCGGGAGCAATGGTTCCGTCAATAGTTCCATTGGCATTTTCAAAAGCTTTAATGTGTTGTCTGATCAAAACAAGCACTTGACTGTTTACGCTTCTTCCCTCATAGTCGGCAATATAGGAAATCTTATTTAACATTTCCTCTTCAATTCTAATTGAAACGCTTTTAATAGCCATAAAATCACCTCAAAACAAATATATTGTATATTTATTTTAGATGAATTATGTGTTATAATGTTGTAAATGGATATATTGTATATCCATAAATTTTTAGGGGAGGGTGCCATGACAACCGAAAGAACACTTAACACCTGCTGCTTTTTTGGTCACAGAACCATAAACGAGACCGAAGAATTGAGAATGAAGCTAAAGGAAACTATTGAAGGATTGATCATCAATGAAAATGTTGATACGTTCCTGTTCGGCAGTAAGAGCCGTTTTAATAGCCTCTGCCTTGAACTTGTGACCAAAATCAAAGAGAAATACCCACACGTAAAACGAATCTACGTGCGGGCAGAATTCCCGTTCATCAATGATGACTATATGACCTATCTGCTAAAATCCTACGACTACACCTATTACCCCGAAAAGATTATCGGCGCAGGCAGAGCCGCCTATGTCGAGCGCAACAACGAAATGATAAATAACAGCCGTTTTTGCATCTTCTATTATGACAAGCAAAACGCTCCCACCACCCACAAAAGCGGCACAAAGATAGCTTATGATTATGCTTGTAAGCAGAAAAAACAGATCATCTTATTTCCTCTACGGTCATTTGATTTGATAGGTATCTTTTGTTCAGGATAAAAAACGCATATTAGCACTTTAACTTGCTAACCCAGTGGTAGAGCATAACAAGTCCTGAACTTAGCAAAGCACCGCCCACAATGTCGCTAAGCCAATGAACTCCGGAGATCAGCCTTGCAATCACCATAAAGAGAAGAAAAGCGGATATCAGCAAAAACGCAAACTAAAACAGTCCATAAAATAAATGCCGCAAGCAGAGATACTGAAATGAAGATAGTCTTGTTGATTTTTTTATTATATTTAACCTTCCGTCAATGAATTCAGCTTTCGCCAAAAACATTTTACCCGGGGACTGTATATAATCAAGAGACCGCCTGTAACATCATAGATACTTTGCGTATCATTTATGCTTTATAAGCATAAAAACCTTGATAATCAGGAAAATAAATAGAAAAATTGCCGCATATGCTGTAAGCCTACGATAAACAAGAGAGCTCCAACAGCACTTAATGCTATGGAAAGCTTGCTTTTATTTTTAACCCAAAATGTGAGCATACAGTTTTGCAGAGCAAAAGTCAAAATTTCGCAGATGCTAATTGCCGCCACTGAAACGCAATAAATTATTTTTAAATAAGGCGAGATTCCAACAAGAGATAAAAGGGAAGCCGCTTGTATGATCCCTCCTGATCTTTGCGCAAAAAACGGCAGAAAAACAAGCAGTGCAGTGCCTATATCAAGAGAGCCAAACACTATATCGCGCAAATGCTTCTCCTTTTGCTTTCTCAGCTCCTGTAGCTTTTGGTTAAAATCCATGATATAATTTTCTCCGATATTTATATTTGTAAAGATTATACCATAGAAGCAAAAATAATTCAATGCAATTATACTTATTTGACGCTCCTTTGTTTTACAGTCTGCTTTTTGATGTTTTACAGTCTGCTTTTTGATGTTTTCTATTGCAAAACGAACAAGAAAATGGTATAATTATTTAATGTTGTAACTTCGAAAGATAAAATGATTGAACGGATTTTTTAATCAAGTTTTTTTCGTTTTAGATAGGAGTGAAAATATATGAAAAAAAGAGTTTTGATTTCAGGAAAGGAAAAAATACAGTTTTATGTTGATGCAATCGAAGAGTGCGGAGCAGTAGCAGCGGCCTCATATCTGCCAAAGGGTAGTGCTGAGGATTATGATGCGCTTGTGCTTTGCGGCGGAGGAGATATCCATCCAAAGTTTTACGGTGCCAATATAAACGGTTCTCTTAATATAGATGTGGATAGAGACGAATGTGAGCTTGCCCTGGCTGAAGAATTTACAAAGGCAGGCAAGCCTGTTCTTGGCATATGCCGAGGTTGCCAGATTCTGAACGTTTATTTTGGCGGAGATCTTATTCAGCATATCAAAAATGTGGAGGTGCACAGCGGAGAGCAGGATATGGTTCACGCTGTGATAGCCGAAAAAGATTCGGTTGCCCATAACCTGTATGGTGCTGAATTTTTTGTAAACAGTGCTCATCACCAGGCAATAGGACGTGTTGGTAATGGGCTATTTGTAACTCTCAGATCTAAAGATGACGAGGTTGATGAGGCAATCCAGCATGAAAGCCTTCCTGTTATCGGATTTCAGTTTCATCCCGAGAGAATGTGCATTTCAAAGCGCAGAAACGATACTGTTGACGGTATAAAGATTTTTCAGCACTTTATTTCACTTTGTAAATAATTTGGTTTAAAAGGATAACTTATAATGAATCGCAGTCAGATAAAAGATTTCACAAAAGGGAAAATAATGAGCCCTATTCTCATTTTCTCATTGCCGCTTTTTCTTTCCAACCTGCTTCAAATAGTCTACAATATGGTGGATATGATTGTTGTGGGAAGGGTTCTTGGTCTCGAGGGAATATCTGGGGTTTCTGTAGGCGGAGATGTTACAGCGCTGCTTACCTTCTTTGCTATCGGCTTTTCAAGTGCAGGACAGGTTCTTATTGCCAGGTATATTGGCTCGGGAGAAAGGGATAAGCTTGGAAGATTTGTTGGAACGATGTTTTCATTTTTGCTTTCCTGTTCACTTTTTATAAGTGTTTTGGGACTGATATTTAAGAATCATATACTTGAACTTATGAATACGCCATCAGCTTCTCTTGATGAGGCTATGGCTTATTCGGTTATCTGCATGATCGGTCTTGTTTTTATCTATGGCTATAATATAGTCAGTGCTGTTTTGCGTGGAATGGGCGATTCATCACATCCGCTTCTTTTTATTGCTATTGCGGCGGCAATTAATGTTGCTCTCGACATCCTGTTTGTTGCTTGCCTTGATATGGGAGCTGGCGGTGCTGCTCTTGCAACCGTGATAAGCCAGGCAGTAAGTTTTATTTTCAGTCTTTTCTTTTTAATGATAAAAAGAACTGAATTTGAACTTCACATATCCTTTAAAGATTTTCTGATCTGGGATACCGAAATGCTTTTTGATCTTTTAAAGTTGGGAATACCCATGGCAATTAAAATGGCTTCTGTTCAGATATCAAAGCTGTTTGTTAATTCATACATAAATTCTTACGGCACGGATATTTCTGCCTTTGCAGGAATTGCAAATAAGATATCAAGCGTCAGTAATCTTGTTTCTTCTGCAATGAACACAGCTGGCTCAACCGTTGTGGGTCAAAACCTTGCCGCAGGAGAATTTGAAAGGGTCAAAAAAATACTTCGTTGCCTTGCTCTTATAACTCTCAGTGTTGCACTGACTTTGACCCTGTGCATTTGCATATTCCCAAATCAAATATTTACGGCATTTATCAGCGGCGATGATGTGGGAGAGACGCAAATGATTCTCGATATAGGAGCAGGCTATATCCCAATTGCGGTTCTTCTTTTCTTTGGTGGTGCTCTGAGGGCTGTTATGAATGCGCTGATCAACGGAAGCGGAAATACCAAGGTCAATTTTGCAACTGCAATATTTGACGGAATTGTTCTGCGCATAGGTCTTTCGCTCCTCTTTGGACTTGCTCTCAATATGAAGCACTATGGCTTTTGGCTTGGTGATGCTCTTGCAGGATTTACGCCGTTTGTTATCGGAATTGTATTTTATCTCAGCGGGGCTTGGAAAAAGAAAAAGGAGAAAGTGGCTTGAAAAGAACGGATTATTATATTGATAAAAAATCTCTCGGTGCGTATCTGGCGGTTGCTTTTATGCTGTTATCTGCAGTTATAAGAGTTGTCTACTTTTGGGGTAGGGAAGTATCAACAGATGTGTTTTTGATTCATTTTATAAATGTTGTTTTGGCGGCGGTGATATTTGCTTTTGCGGTGATAGCGTTTGGAGAAAGGCTTCCGCAGCTAACGGTTATCTCTGTTTTTATGGGAGTTGTATTTTTTGTATATAAAGCCTTTTCCTTTGAAAGCGTAATTCACACATTCCTTTGCATAATTCTCTATCTACTTATACTTGCGCTTTATTCTTTTACATTGTTTGGGTTTATATCAACAAAAAAGCTTCTTTATCCCTTATTTGCCTTGCCGCTTCTATATCACATATTTGTTGAAGATATGCAGATATACGTTTTAGCTTCACCTAAACCGCCATATATCGAATGGCTTCCCGAAATATCGGTGCTGTGCATTATGGCGGCATTGCTTTCACTTTCTTTTTCTATCAAAAAAAGAGCTGATGTATGCTAACACATCAGCTCTTTTTAGAAAAAATATCAAAGCATTTTATTTTTCTCTAAGGTCTTTAGTGATATACTAAAAATTCACAGTAAAACCCATGTCCAAAAGTTTTTAAACTGGAGGTGGGGCGGCAACTCATATAAATATATATTATTTGTAAGATCGTTTGGCTTCTCGGTAAAGTTTTAGTATTCTGCCCAAAATGTCGTTATGGTCGAAGTCTTTGTGATAAACTATATTCGTTTCTCTGATCATGCTGAGATTTTCGATAGGGAGAACGGTTATTTTACCTTTCATAAATTCGTCCATACAAGCACTTTTTGCAAGAATGGACACGCCAAGATTCTTTCTGATAAGGTCTTTTATCGTTGCGATATTGTCAACCTCAAGCATTATATCAAAATCTGTTATGGATTCTCCGATTCTCTCAAGCTGTTGCTCAAATTGAATTCTTGTTGCCGAAGAGGGAAGTCTGAGAATCATTTTTTCTTTTCTCAGTTCTCTCAGAGTAACCATTTCGTGCTTTGCAAGTGGATTTTCGTTTGCAAGAACGCAAACCAGATAGTCTGTGTCAAGCATCAGAGATCTGAGCTCCTTGCCGGAAGGCTTCCCGTCAACAATGGCAAGATCAAGCTCATAGTTTTCAAGCATACTATAAAGATTTGTTATAGGCTCTGTAATAATCGTTATGCTTGCGCCGTCGCCCTCTCTGCCGTATTTTGCCAAAACCTCGGTTATAAGATTGCTTTCGGCAGTGTGGGTTATTCCTATGCGAACGCTTGAAAGTCTGCGATCTCCGCCTGCAAGCTCTCCTTGCAGCTTATCGTTTAAAGCATTCATTCTACGCGCATATTTTACTATAAGCTCACCGTCAGGTGTAAGTTTAAGCTCGCTTTTTCCTCTAATGAAGATCTTTTTGTCAAGCTCACTTTCAAGTGCGCTGATGTGGTGGCTTATTGCCGGCTGAGTTAGTGAAAGCTGTTTTGCCGCTTTTGTAAAACTGCCTTGTTCCACCACAGCAAGCAGGGTTTTTATTCTTATATCTATCATAAAAGCACTCCTATAAATATTTTTTATATCCCAAGGAAAAAATATAATTTGACTTTATAGCAGAAATAGTATATCATATTATTATAGATTTTGCAAGAGCCGAGGCAAAAAAATTCACTCGGCTCTGATTATTTTTGGAGGTGATAGATTGCTGAACAAACTTTATGATAATATCGGAGAGAGCAATTTGGGTGCAATTATCATTATCTCTGTTGCGCTGATGATTTTCTTTGGCTTTGCTATGACCAGGATAACAAAAAAATTGCGTCTGCCAAATGTTACTGCTTACATAATTTCAGGCATTATCATCGGCCCTGCATTCCTTGATCTTATACCTAAAAAAATAATCTTTGGAACGGATTTTCTTTCTGATATCGCCCTTGCATTTATCGCTTTCAGCGTTGGTGAATTTTTTAAAATTTCAAAGCTTAAAAAGAACGGTGTTAAAAGTATAGTTATAACTCTGATCGAAGCCGGCATCACATCGGTTTTAGTATTCTCGATCCTTCGTTTTGTGTTGAAAATGAGCTTTGTGCTTGCACTTGTCCTATCGGCTCTTGCATCGGCAACTGCGCCGGCTTCAACAATTATGACTATCAGGCAAACGAGAGCAAAGGGAGATCTTGTTGAAACTCTTTTGCAGGTGATTGCCCTTGATAATGTAGTGGGTCTGCTTGCCTACAGTATATCAATTTCCATTGCGCTTTCCTTTGGAACCCGGAACGGCCCGGATACCGGCGCAGTGATTATGCCGATCATAAAGAATATTGTCGCTATCCTTATCGGTGGACTTTTGGGTCTTGCATTAAAATGGTTGATATCAAAAAGATCAAGCGATAACCGGTTGATAATTTCGGTTGGAATAATGTTTCTTTTCTGCGGAATCTGCTCTGTTATGGATGTTTCGCCTTTGCTTGGCTGTATGATGATAGGAGCAGTTTATACCAATTTGGCTGAGGATAATAAGCTGTTTCTTCAGTTTGGATACTTTACTCCCCCACTGCTTTTGCTGTTTTTCGTTAGATCGGGGCTCAATTTCGATCTCAGCGCACTGCTCGGAAGCTCTTCCTCTGTGGGAATTGCGCCTCTTTGGGCGGTAAGTATTTTTTACTTCCTTATAAGAATGATTGGAAAATACGGCGGTTCATTTTTGGGCTGTGCTTTAGCAGGTAAGGGAAGCAAGGTGAAAAAGTATTTGGGAATGGCAATGTTCCCACACGCAGGAGTTGCTATCGGTCTTGCGGCAATGGGGGCGAGAGCACTTGGCGGAGAAACAGGTTCACTGCTTCAAACAATCATTCTTGCGTCCAGCATTATGTATGAGCTGGTAGGGCCGGTTTGTGCCAAATTTGCTCTCCAGCTTTCAGGTTCTTATTCAAATAAGATCGAAGATATTGCCGAGATTGAAACTCACCATGAGAGCGGCAAAAAGAAAAATGATGTTGAATTGCTTATCGAAAGGATACAAAAAATTCAAAAAGAGCTTCCGCCACACGTCCAGGATGATCAGGCAGAAGCAGAGCTGGCCTTTACTGAGGCGGCAGAGGAACACTTCAATTCTATTAACACAAGCTTCAGAGGCGGCAGACGCGATCTGAGCCGAAGAATGTAACTTTAAAGGAGATTATATTATGAACTTTATTGATCCGATTGCAAAAGTGCTTGGCCCCTGGTCATATGAGCTTGGTGCAGCATCTGTTCTTTTCAGACTGGCCGTTTCAATGGTTTTTGCTTTTATTATCGGCTGCGAGAGAGCCAGCAAAAGGCACGCTGCAGGTCTTAGAACCTTTATAACAATTTTCCTTGCTTCAACAATGACAACGATGATAGATATTTATATGAACGCAGCGTACGGTATAAGCTCCGCAATGCTTTCTGCCGCAACAGTTATCGGCATTGCAATAATCAGTACAAATTCTATTCTTTTCAGTTCAAAAAGCCAGATAAAGGGTCTGACAACATCTGCAGGACTTTGGGCATCCGGCATTTTGGGCATGACTATCGGCGCAGGATTTTATACCGTTTCAATAGTCGGTTATATCGCACTTATTTGTTGCCTTTCATATTTTCCATTCTTTGAATTTTATCTCAAAAACCGTTCCAACCATTTTGAGGTTCACCTTGAGCTTGTGAGCAAGAGCAATTTGCAGGATTTTATTACAACCATTAGAAAGCTGGGGCTGAGGATCGATGATATTGAGGCAAACAATGCCTATCTCAGCTCAGGTCTTGCAGTTTATTCCGTTGCCGTAACAATAATAAGTCCGGAACTTAAGAAATACAAAACCCATAAGGAAATAATTGCGGCAATGAGCACTCTCGATTATGTATATCATATCGAAGAAATGAATTGATAAAATTTTGATAAATAAAAATG
>JAZNCT010000083.1:0-42771 GCA_045587665.1 Eubacteriales bacterium | reverse complement strand
TTCTTGCAAAAAAAATCATTTTTATTTAAAATTCGTCATATACATCCTAATCGGAAACAAAAAATAGTATAAATGCAACAAAAAATTTACTCTGTGCGAATTCAATCTATATCAGAATCTCTGAACAATTATTCTATTTGCATAAAAGACCGCAAGGCAACTCAATAATAATTTGAGGTGAAAATATGCTTACAATTTTTGTTAGGACAATTATAGTGTACAGCGTTCTTATAATAGCCATGAGGATAATGGGTAAGCGACAGATAGGGGAGCTTGAGGTATCCGAGCTTGTAACCACATTTATGCTTTCGGAAATCGCCACAACACCCATTGCCAACCCCGAAATCCCAACAATTCACGCCATAATTCCCATAGTGATCCTTTTGTTTATTGAGGTATTCTCATCGGTAGTGCTTATAAAGATTCCTATGTTAAAAAGTGTTGTTTCAGCAAGACCCAGCATTCTTATCAGAAACGGTAAAATAGATCAAAAAGAGCTGAGAAACAACAGGATATCTCTTGAAGAACTGATGAGTGAGCTGCGTTCCGGCCAATGCACAGATCCAAGCCAGATAGCATATGCAATACTTGAAAAAAACGGAAAGCTGTCTATTGTTCCAATGGCAAAGCACTCTCCACCTAGTGCAAATGATCTGGGAATAAAGCCACAGGAAAGCGGAATATGCCACCTTCTTATAATTGACGGAAAAATTTGCAAAAACAACTTAAAAGTTTCAGGAAAAAGCCGCGATTGGCTTGATGCAGAGATAAAAAAGCTTCCTTGCCCTCTAAACAGAGTCTATCTTTTCGCAATCGACGATGCAAAACGCATCACGCTGATAAGAAAGGAGCAATAATGAAAACATTTATTATAAGTTTAGTAATTTTCTTCGCCGTGCTTGCCTTAACAATTTACAATGCCACATATATAGCCAGTTCCTCGGATAAATTAACCACCCTCGCAGAAAACATTCTCACAAAAAATCAGAATAAAGATGCCCAAATTACAGAGCTGGAAGATTTTTGGGACAAAAGCAAAACAAAGCTTGAAATTTCTGCAAATCACACTATGATAAACAGTCTCGGACTCAAAATTAAAAATATCCGTTTTTACTATGAAAACGGAGAATCTTTTTCAATGAAACGTGAAATAATGCTGTTAAAAGAGGAACTTAGTGAATTGAGGCAATTTGAAAAAATATCCTTTGACAATATTTTCTAACAAAAGCCCCCTCATATATTTATCATATGAGGGAGGCATCGATCGGCACAGAAATCGAGAGAAAGTATATCCGCATCGCCTATTTGACCAGTACAAACTTCGATCTTCTGCCGTATTTTGACGGCGTCATAAGTATCACTGGTCTTTCAGAATTTTCAATATCAGCCTTTCTGACGTGTACTTGAGCCTCCCTCCAGCTCGCCACTCTTTTAAATAGCCTTTTGTAAATATTTTACCAAACGCAGAATCATATGCTATCCAAGCAGAACATCGGTAGCAAGCATAATGCAAAATCCAACAAGCAAGGCATATGTGGCCCCCCGTTCATGACCATGAGCATGAGTTTCGGGTATCATCTCATCGCTGATAACATATAGCATCGTTCCCCCCGCAAAAGCCAGCGCAAAAGGCAAAACCGACGAAGCAAGGCTCACAGTAAAATATCCTATAAGCGTTCCCGCCACCTCAACAAGTCCGGTTAGCATTGCAATTATCAAGGTTTTTGAAGGTTTTACTCCCGCCGCAAGCATAGGGCCAATTATAACCATTCCCTCCGGAATGTTCTGGAGCGCAATTCCGCCTGCTATTATGAGTGCCTTTGAGGTGTCTCCGGCGCCAAATCCAACTCCCGCTGCAATTCCCTCAGGCAGATTATGTATAGCAATGGCAATCACAAAAAGCAGCACCTTGTTCAGTCCTGCATTGTTATGCCCCTCTGTTTCCGCACCGGCAAATTTGTGCAGATGAGGAACAAGCTTATCAACCAAATTGAGGCACACCGCACCTGCAAATATTCCAACTATAGTTATAACAAGTCCAAATTTACCGCCATATTCTAAAGAAGGAATTATCAGTCCCAAAACCGCAGCCGAAAGCATAACTCCTGCCGCAAAAGATAGAACGATATCCGAAAAGGTATGAGAGATTTTTTTAAAGATAAAACCGATTATTGCACCGATAGCCGTTGCTCCGCCAACGCCAAGGGCAGTAATAAAAACAAGCTCCATTCTTTCCTCCGCCAAAGCAATTCCCACAGACAGCACATATCTGTGGGAAGCTTTATTTTTTCAGATTTTTATTAAGCCTCGCTGAAGCTGTCTTTGCCAACTCCGCAAAGTGGACAAACAAAATCTTCAGGAAGATCCTCAAATTTGGTTCCGGGTGCAATGCCGTTATCCGGATCGCCTACTGCCTCATCATATTCCCAGCCGCAAGCATCGCAAATATATTTTTTCATTTTCCATTCTCCTTTTTTAAAGCACCAGCGAGGGTGCAGAATAAACTCTTGCCGAAAGCTCCTGATTCAACATATAAAGGCTTTTGGGATCAGAACCGAAAAGCTCCATTTTGGAAATCAAATCGTTTGCATTTGTTTCTTCTTCTCCCTGCTCCTTTACAAACCAGTCAAGAAATTGCATTGTGCGAAAATCTCTTACTTCATAAGCAGCACCGTAAATATCATTGATAAGAGAAGTAACATAAATTTCGTGCTCAAGGCCTGCCTTCAGCACATCCATATGTGAGCTTAACACCTTGTCAGGCTTCTCTATTGCCTCAAGTGTAACAGGCATATTTTCATTTTGCAGATAGGTGTAGAAAAGCATGGCATGATCTCTTTCCTCCTGCGCCTGTATCATATACCAATTTGCAAAGCCGTCAAGGCCCTGTGCCTTAAAATAATTGGAAAAATCAAGATAAAGGTACGCGGAATACAATTCCTTGTTTATCTGTTGATTTAAAAGTTTGTGAACATTTTCGTTTAACATAGCTGTCTTCTCCGTTTTTTAATATTTTTAAATATCGCTTTTCCAAAGTCCGTGGAGATTGCAATAAGCATAAACCGCGATAGGTTTTTCATCAGCAAGAGCAAAGGTCAACTTCGGCTCTTCTCCGGGAAGCAGATTTTTGCGCTGTCCACCCCTGTCGGTCTGCAGATATACCCAAGTTATGCTGTGTTCCTCTGTCATGGGATGAGCCACCGAGCCTACGTCCACCTTAACTGTGTTTCCTTCCACCGTTACAACAGGAATGTGCTTTTCTCTTGAAGCCTCAACTGTCCCCGCCTCAAGCTTTGTCATCCTCTGACCGCAGCACATCAGCGGCACTCCGGCATCGTGGATCATTCCAACAATATTGCCGCAATGCTCGCAAATATAAAATCTTGTTTCTTTCATAATAGTGTCCCCCTATATATATTTTATTTAAAAGCATTTTCCGCTTTTACAGTCTTCAGCCGAGTTGCCCCTATAGCAAAGCTCATTTGGGCACTGACCCGTGCTAAGAAACTGCACAATATTTTTCACCGTTGTTTCCGCAATATTCGAAAGAGCCTCTTCCGTTAAAAATGCCTGGTGGGATGTAACTATCACATTTGGCATCGAAATAAGTCTTGCCAAGGTGTCATCTTCAAGAATGTGACCCGAAAAATCCTCAAAGAAAAAGTCGGATTCTTCTTCATAAACATCAAGGCAGGCTGCGCCTACCTTTCGGCTCTTTATACCCAAAAGAAGCGCCTCGGCATCAACAAGTGCGCCTCTGGATGTGTTAATCAGCACAACGCCCTTTTTGCATTTATCAAGCGCATTTTCATCAATCATGTGATAAGTTTCTTCAGTTAGCGGGCAATGGAGAGATATTATATCACTTTCTCTGAGAAGCTCATCAAGCGTAACATATCTTATAGTGTCTCCGTTATCAAGTCCTTCGGTCTTGAATTTATCATATGCAAGAACCTTCATACCAAATCCTCGGCATATATCGATAAAAACTCTTCCGATTCGTCCTGTCCCTATAACCCCAACGGTTTTTCCGTAAAAATCAAATCCGGTCATTCCGGCAAGGCTGAAGTTAAAATCACGTGTTCTTATATAAGCCTTGTGTATTCTTCTTATAGATGTCAAAAGCATAGCCATAGCATGTTCGGCAACTGCATAGGGTGAATATGCCGGCACCCTCAGAACATGTATCTTTCCAAAAGCGTGCTTCATATCAACATTATTAAAGCCTGCGCACCTGAGTGCTACAATCTTAACTCCCATATCCGCCAGTCTATCAATAACAGCTGCATTTACTATATCGTTTACAAACACACAAACTCCGTCATAACCGCCGGCAAGGTTTACTGTATCTTCGTTGAGCTTTGTTTCAAAATATTTAAATTTGATCCCGTTTTCAGCCCCGAATTTATCAAATGACGGTTTATCATAAGGTTTAGTATCAAAAAAAGCAACTTTCATTTTAAAACTCCAACTTCATAACATTATTACAAAACAAAGCAACAATGTTTGCTATCACAAGCATTTTTCAGCTTCAATAAAGCATAACACCATTTATGTATGGTATACAAAATGCCTTTTATAGGATATCTTTTTTAAACATTATACCATATCTTTATCATTAAGTATATATTTTTCCAAAACAAATTAAAAAAATTTATATTTACTTAAATATTTGGAAAAAACTTCATTTTCAGAGTGATGTTTTATATATCACAGACATAGTATTATCAAGGCCGGCAAAAACAATTCATACATATTATATAAATAAATTTGTTTGCTGTTTTTATAAAAAACGAGAGCTGACCAAAAGATCAGCTCTCTTTGTTAATTATTTATACATACCGCGTTTAACGTAGCTTGTATGAAGAATATGGTGTGCCTTTTCGCTGTTAGGCTCGCCGAAGAACTCTTTGTAGAGTGTCTGAACAACAGGGTTCTCGTGAGACTTTCTGAGACCGCAGTTCTTATCGTCGTTATAAAGTACAGCAGCTCTCTTCTCACGGAGATTTACGTTGTTGCGAACAGAAGCGGGCTGAGTAGGCTGACCGCCGCCGTTTACGCAGCCGCCGGGACAAGCCATGATCTCGATGAACTGTACGTTCACCTCACCGCTCTGAACCTTCTTGAGAAGCTCCTTTGCGTTCTTTGTGCCGGAAGCAACAGCAACATTAAGCTCAACATCGCCAAGCTTATAAGTTGCAAACTTAACACCTGCAATGCCGCGAACCTCATCAAAGTCAAGCTTTTCAAGAGGCTTGCCTGTTACAACCTCTGCAGCTGTTCGGAGAGCAGCCTCCATAACACCGCCGGTTGCACCAAAGATAGCACCTGCACCAGAGCCAATTCCAAACGGAGCATCAAACTCTTCATCAGGGAGAGCCTTGAAGTCGATTCCCGCTGTCTGGATCATTCTGCCAAGCTCACGGGTTGTTATAGCAACATCAACATCCGGTACGCCTGCAGCGCTCTGATCGTCTCTGCCAACTTCAAACTTCTTAGCTGTGCAAGGAATAGCAGATACCATAAAGATATCCTTGGGGTTAAGACCCATTTTCTCGGCATAGTATGTCTTAACAACTGCACCGAACATCTGCTGAGGAGACTTGCAGGTAGAGAGATTTTCTGTCATCTCGGGGAAATAGTGCTCGCAGTATTTAACCCAACCGGGTGAGCAGGATGTGATAAGGGGCAGTGCGCCGCCGTTATTAAGTCTGCCGAGGAACTCTGTAGCCTCTTCCATAATAGTAAGGTCTGCAGTCATGTTCATGTCATATACGCCGTCAAAGCCAAGAGCCTTGAGAGCTGCAACCATTTTGCCCTCAACGTCTGTGCCGGGCTCGTAGCCGAAGCACTCGCCAAGTGTTGCACGAACAGAGGGGGCTGTGCAGATAACAACGTGCTTCTTGGGGTTAGCAAGCGCCTCAAATACCTTTGCTGTGTCGTCTCTCTCATAGAGAGCACCAACAGGGCAGGCAACGATACACTGACCACAGTTCACGCAGGAAGTATCACCGAGCTCGCCTTCAAAAGCACAACCGATGTGTGTATCAAAGCCGCGGTCGTTTGCGCCGATAACACCGATGCCCTGCATCTTAGAGCAAGCTGCAACGCAGCGGCGGCAAAGGATACATTTGTTATTATCGCGAATGATAGCGGCACTGGATCTATCAATTGGATAGTGGTTAACCACACCTCCAAAGTGACTTTCCTCAACGCCGTAATCGCGGCAGAGCTTCTGAAGCTCACAGTCAGTGCTTCTCACGCAGGAAAGGCACTTCTTTTCATGATTTGAGAGAATAAGCTCAAGATTGTGCTTTCTCCCCTCAATGATCTTAGGGGTATTTGTCTTAACCTCCATACCCTCGGTAACAGGATAAACACAAGCAGTTACCATTCTGAAAGGCTTACCACCTTCAGAAACCTCAACAAGGCAGAGACGGCAAGCACCGATCTCGTTAATATCCTTGAGATAGCAAAGAGTAGGAATATCAATATTAGCTGCTCTTGCGGCTTCCAGAACCGTGGAACCCTTGGCTACGGCATATTCTCTGCCGTTTATTTTAACATTTACAGTTTCCATATATCCTAGGTTCTCCTTTCTTACTTCTTGGAAATAGCTTTGAACTTACATGTTCCCACACAAGCACCGCACTTAACGCACTTTGCAGTATCAATAGCAAAGGAAGCAAGCTTGTGGCCGGGAGCTATGTAATCTGTTCTTGAGATAGCATCTGCAGGGCACTGCTTAGCACACATACCGCAGCCGATACACTTATCAGCATCAATTGTGAACTGAAGAAGGCTCTTACATACGCCTGCAGGACACTTCTTGTCAACAATGTGGGCAATATATTCATCTCTGAAGTAACGGAGAGTTGAAATAACAGGGTTAGGAGCAGTCTGTCCGAGACCGCAGAGAGAAGCGGACTTGATATAGTTGCAGAGTTCTTCCATACGGTCAAGGTCTTCAAGCTCGCCCTTGCCCTCAATGATCTTGTCAAGGATCTCGAGAAGTCTTCTTGTACCAACACGGCAAGGAGTACACTTACCGCAGGATTCGTCAACGGTAAATTCAAGGAAGAACTTAGCAATATCAACCATACAGTTGTCCTCGTCCATAACGATAAGACCGCCGGAGCCCATCATAGGACCGATCTCAAGCAGGTTGTCATAGTCGATAGGAGTATCAATGAGGTGTGCGGGGATACATCCGCCGGAAGGACCGCCGGTCTGAGCAGCCTTGAACTTCTTACCGTTCGGAACGCCGCCGCCGATCTCTTCAACAACCTCACGAAGTGTTGTACCCATGGGTATCTCAACAAGACCTGTGTTTGTGATCTTACCGCCAAGAGCAAATACCTTTGTACCCTTGGATTTTTCTGTTCCCATAGAGGAGAACCACTCAGCACCCTTAAGGATGATCTGAGGAATATTTGCATATGTCTCAACGTTGTTAAGAACTGTGGGCTTGCCAAACAGACCCTTAACTGCAGGGAACGGAGGACGGGGACGAGGCTCACCGCGGTTACCTTCGATAGAAGTCATAAGAGCTGTTTCCTCACCGCAAACAAACGCACCTGCACCAAGACGGATGTGCATATCAAAATTAAAGCCTGTACCAAAGATATCTGTGCCGAGAAGACCTGCTTCTCTTGCCTGAGCGATAGCGATGGAAAGACGGTTGACCGCAATAGGATACTCTGCACGAACGTAAACATAACCTTCGTCTGCACCGATAGCATAAGCAGCAATTGCCATAGCCTCGATAAGAGCATGGGGGTCACCCTCAAGGATAGAACGGTCCATAAACGCACCCGGGTCACCCTCGTCTGCGTTACAAGCAACGTATTTCTTAACCTGTCCGCGGTTGTTTGAAGCAAACTTCCATTTAAGACCTGTTGGGAATCCGCCGCCTCCGCGTCCGCGAAGTCCGGAATCAAGGATAGTCTGGATAACGTCATCGGGAGTCATCTCTGTGAGAACCTTATGGAGAGCAAAGTAGCCGTCCATAGCGATATACTCGTCGATATTCTCAGGGTTGATAACGCCGCAGTTACGAAGAGCAACTCTTTGCTGCTTCTTATAGAACATAGTTTCGCTGAGAGAAGCTGCCTCTGCCTCAGCCTCACCCTTTGAGTCTCCTGTGTCATTATAAACAAGACGCTCAACAATACGGCCCTTCATAAGGTGCTCGTCAACAATCTCGGGGATATCATCTGTAGTAACTCTGCTGTAGAATGTGCCTTCGGGGTAAATGATCATGATCGGGCCGAGAGCACAAAGACCGAAGCATCCGGTCATTACGATTTTTATTTCATCTTCAAGACCTTTAGCCTTGAGTTCATCTGCAAGCTTGTCATGAAGCTTCATACTTCCGGAAGAAGTACAGCCTGTACCGCCGCAAATAAGTACATGTGAACGAATCATATGTGTTTATTCCTCCTAATTACTTCTTAAGCGCACCAATGGTGTACTCGGTAACGACCTTGCCGCCCTTAATGTGCTTTTCGAGAACTTCCTTTGCACGTTCGGGTGTCATTTTCACATAAGTAACCTTTTCAGCGTCCTTTGTGTAAACCTCAACAACAGGCTCATACTGGCAAATGCCGATGCATCCTGTCTGGGTTACCATAACGCTGTCGCTGAGACCTGCCTCGGAAACGCCTTCAACAAAAGCGCTTAAAACGGGGCGTGCACCTGCTGCGATACCGCAGGTAGCCATACCTACAACGATACGTGTCTCGCCGCTGGAAGTACGCAGAGCAACCTTGTCCTGCATTTTGGCCTTTATGGCCTTGAGTTCTTCAAAAGACTTCATGGTAAATATCCTTTCGTTTTATATAAAAATTTTTTAAGCAAATTTATATTCCCTCATACTGCTCTCTCAGGTTTTCGCCGATCCAGGACAGTATTTCGGGGTCATTCAGCGGTATATCTCCCAGCACCGCTCTCATTTCTTCACAAGAAAGCATAACTTCACCCTTCTCTGTTTTATGAATATAGGTGAAATTTATATAGGGCGATCCCTGAATGAGTGTTTTTACAGTTTCGACCATATCTCCAAGAGGTATAAAATCAATATGATTTTTACCAAATCTGGCAACGGTCACCGTGCCGTGATCGGTGCTCTCCGATTCATGCACAGAACTTATCTTAACATTTCCGCCCGTCATTTCGGCGAGCATTTTTAGAAACGGTATTCCAAGGCCGACCTTTCTTGTCTTTCTGGTGGTAAAAAAGGGATTCTCAAGCCTTGCCAGCTGTTCTTTTGTCATTCCGCAACCGTTATCTCTGACAGTAAATGTCAGCCAATCGGCATCCTCAAGCAGTTCAACACAGATATCTGTAGCACCTGCTCTGACAGAATTCATTGTGATATCAAGAACATAAAGTGAAAGCTCATCCATTTTCGTCACCCTCTCTTATCCCCAGCAGATGATCAATAAGTTTATTCCTGACCCTGTCAGAGGAATAGGGCTCATCGTCAAGATCTATGGCAAATCCCCCCTCTGAAATATCGGTCAGATAATGAGCATCGGATGACGCAACATGAACGAGATTTCTTTCAGAGATCACCGTAAATCTTTTTCTGCAGTCTTCAAGCGAGGCAATATCATTTAGCTCAAATGCCGTAAAAGCAGGCTCAGGTGGAAAATCACCGAGCATAGAAATTATGCCGTTTGAGCTTCGGTCAATGTGAGCGGGAAAGCAAACTCCCCCAAGGGCACATACCTTTTCAAATGCCTCATCAAGAGAAATGTTCACAGCATTTATGAGAAGGTCCTCCTCCTCACCGCACACCTCATCGTTTTCGTTGATGATGAGCTGTCTGCCAAAAATTTTCGGGTCATTTTTGATCCTCATCCTTCTCTTTTCGATAAAATCGCCGAATTCCATTGCCGCCTCAAGTGAGCGGAACAAGCAAACCGCATGAACATCCTCACTTGTGGTAAGCTCAACGCCGGCAACGGGTATAATTCCGTTTGCCTTTGCAATTTTAAAGAAAGCCGGGCAGTTTTTAACGCTGTTGTGATCGGTCAGCGCAACGATCTGAAGTCCGTTCAAAAGTGACATTCCAACAATATTGCCGGGAGTCATATCCTCGTCACCGCAAGGCGAAAGGCATGAATGAATATGCAGATCGCAGTGATAGAGTGCCATTACCCTTCCTCCGAAGCTGCCATATGCAGCCGTGCGCATATTTCATAGGCAGAAAGCGGAGATGAAAGCACTGTGATACCGTTTTCTTTTGCGCTTTTCAGCGCATCCTCCTGTAAAACCACCGATTCCGCAAGAACAATAGCCGCAGGCTCGGTGAGTGTTGCCACTGCAACAACATTTACATTGGACATTATTGTAACCCAGATGTTTTCAAACTCAACGTGACTCATAGCACGGCTTAGAAGATCGCCAACATAAACACCTTTAAAATTTTTTTCAGTGTCTCCGCAGATAACGGAAGCATTGATCTTTTTACAAATCTCATTCACCGTTATTGCCATTGTCATTCTCCTTATCAAGCTTGTCACATTTAAATTCGCCAAACTCCAGATCAAGCAGATCCCGATGAAGTCCACGTTCTTTAAGAATCTTCTTAAGCATAACGGTACATTCATCCGGGCAGGTTTCTTTCTTGACTATATCCTCTGCAAATGCCATACAAGTTGGTGCACCGCAGGAGCCGCAGTCAAGCCCCGGAAGCTTCTTGGTAATGTCCTCGATATCCTTCATCATGCGCATCGCCGTTTTTCTGTCGGGCGAAAGAAGGCTGTACGGGTTGTACTCAAACTTCTTTTCATGAAAATATTTATCGGGGATCCAGTCGCTTGCCGGGCGGTTTGGTGAAACCGGCAAATACCTTTTGAGCGTCTGCAGTCTTGCTTTTGCTATATATGGGTTTGCAACCGTCATAGCGCCGCCAACGCAGCCGCCGTTGCAGGCATTAAGCTCAACAAAATCAAGAGAGGTTATATCCGAGCTGTCGATCCTGTCAAGAACTCTTATGCAGTTCTCAATTCCGTCGGCGGCCAGATATCGGTCATTTAGTATAGCCGATGCTTCGCCGCCTGTGGAAGCCCAGCCGATACCTATCATACCAGCTTCTGTAACCTCAAGCGGTTCCTCTTTATATTTCTTCATTTTATCAAGCAGAGCAAAATACACATCTCTCACCGAAACTGTGGCAGATATATAGTTTCTCTCTCCTGCAAAATTGTTTTTAACATAGCTCACCTTTGCAGGGCAAGGTGAAATAAATATTATGCCGATATCCTCCCCTGAAAGCTCAGGATGCTCCGAGATAGCTTTTTCTCGCGCCAGCATTGCCGCGATATCTATAGGCGGCAGGATCGGCATGATGTTATCACACAGATACGGATAATTCATACTGATTATCCTTGTTATTGCGGGACAGGCAGAACTGATCACCGGCTTTTTGATGTCTTCCCGACCAAGATACTTGCGAGTATATGCACTCACAAGCTCTGCCGCGCACGCCACCTCAAAAACATCGTCAAATCCAAGATCAAGCAGACCTCTTATTATATAACCGATGTTATCAAGATTATCAAACTGTCCATAAAAGGACGGAGCCGGTAGCGCAACAGTATATTTGTAATCATTCAGTACTGAAAGGCTGTCATGTGTTGCTTTTTTTGCCTTTGAATGACAAACTCTTATGCACTCACCGCAGTCTATACATCTGACCGAATTTATCACAGCATGCCCGTCGTGGATACGAATAGCTTCGGTTGGGCATCGTTTAAGGCAAGCGGTGCACCCCTTACACTTTTCGATATCCAACGATACCGAGTGTTTATAAACCGATTTCATATGTACCTCGATAGCTTACTTTTTATCTTTCAGGAGAGATCAGAGCTTAACCTTCATTGTAATGGTGGTTCCCTCTCCTACAACTGTATCGACATTCAAATAATCCGTATATTTTTTCATGTTCGGAAAACCCATACCCGCTCCAAATCCGAGATTTCGGATATTATCTTTAGCAGTGGAATATCCCGCCTGCATTGCTTTATCCACATCGGGGATACCGGGACCCTTATCGCTGAGAATGATCACGATCTCTTCATCAGAAACCTCAACATCCGCAGTGCCGCCGCAGGCGTGGATCACCATGTTTATCTCCCCCTCATACATAGCTATAGAAACCTTTCTTATAACCTCGGGGTCATATGCAAGCTGGCGAAGTTTTTTCTTAACCATTACCGAAGCCGCTCCGGCACTGGAAAAATCCGAACCGTCGATATCGAAATGGAATCTTATTTTCTCAGGCATTTCTATCCTCACAAAAGCCTTGATAGTCCTGCAGTATAGAGTATACCACAGCTCTCAAAAGCTCTCTTGTCCGTACACATAACGGCAATTCCGCATTCTTTTGCAAGCTCAAGCATTTCCTCTGTGGGCATCTTGTTTCTTGCAAACACTATACAGACCATATCCATCATGTTTGCGGTGCGGATAACCTGGGGATTAACAAGTCCTGTTATAAGAACGCCCTGATCCTTGACATATGCAAGCACGTCGCTCATCATGTCACTGCAGCAAGCCGAAGCAACATCGTGTTCAAGGATAGCTTCTCCCGTCAGCATCTTTGCACCGAGAAGATCTCTTATTTCACTGATTTTCATAATACCCTTTCTCCAAAATTCCTGCGGTATTATCGCAGAAAATAAACAGACGATATTTTAGCGGTATTTTGCAAGAATGTCCGGAACGTCCTTTGTTGTAAGTCTGCCGTAAACCTCACCGTTTACAGTGAGAACAGGTGCAAGACCGCAAGCTCCTATGCAGCGTGTTGCCTCGATAGAATACTTTCCGTCGGGGGATGTTTCGCCGGATTTGAGATCAAGCTCTTTGCATATCTCATCAAGAATGTCTCCTGATCCCTTAACATAGCAAGCGGTTCCAAGGCAAACTGCGATAGCAACCTCTCCGTCGGGATTGAGCTTAAACTGTGCATAGAAAGATACGATGCCATAGATCTCTTCAAGAGAAACGCCTGTCTTTTCGGCAATGATCTTCTGAACCTCAATGGGAAGATAGCCGTAGATGTCCTGTGCTTCCTGAAGAATGGGCATCATAGCACCCTGTGTACCGTTATACTTTTCGATAACAGCGAGCAGCTTTGCTTCCTGCTCTGCGGTGCCGCGAAATTCGACCGTAGTCAATTTCTTTTTCATAGTTGATACCTCCGTCTTTGTTAAAAAAATAACAAATAATTTTAAAACTGTTCGGCGCACAAAAAAATGCGCACCGAAACACAGTGATGGCTACATTATACTACATTATTTAAAAAAAGTCTATATCTTTCGATAAAATAACAAAAAGTTTACAATTTGCGAACAGTTTTTGACTTTTCAAACAATATTTGCTTGCATTTGGATCATCAAATTAAGCTCACACTCCCGACATCAATGGGAAAGTTCACTTCCCCATTTTAGCCCATTCTTTTTGGTCTAAAAATGGGCAAACAAAAGCCCGCTGCGTTTTCTCTCTCCGAAGAAACGGTTTCCGATACCGAGAGCAGTGAGGCGGTTCGCCTTACCCTTTTTGCGCCGGTGCTTTTTGGCGCAAAAAGGAGCGTCGTGAGTTTCACAGAGCGACTTAGAAAATCGCAGACTTGCGATTTTCAGGAGCGTGGATCCGATGAAAGGGTGTTCTTAGAGGGAAACGCTTTTCCCTCTAAGCGCGTTTTCGTCTATTTGGGGCGTACCAAATAGACTGCCTGCACGGCATGAGTGCAGAAAAAGTTAGAAGTTAGTTTATCACCGAGAAAAGTTATCACATATGATTTTTCAGCGATAGAGGTTTTCTGCAGCAAAAATCTTTCTATATATAGTTTCTTACTGCACAAGATTTTAGACTATAGATAAACACATAGGATAAAGTTAAGCTAAGTTGTAACTATCTTCTTGCGCTCATGCCGCGCGGGCCCCTCCTTTGGCATTTCCCTAAAGTTAGGCGAGCAAGCTCGCCGTCGAGTTTGTCTCGATGTCTAAACGACATCGTTTGCAAAGCAAAACGACAAACATCGCTGGGCAAAAGAAACATCAAAGGGGAACGCAGTTCCCCTCTGAGCACTCCCCTCCTGTGAGACCCTCGCTCCTGAAAATTGCAATTCTGCGATTTCCAAAGTCGCTCCGAGATAAACTCGCCATTCCCAAATTGCGCCATAAAGCACCGGCGCAATTTGGGTACAGCGAACCGCCAACCGCTGTCGTTAATGAAAACCGATCGTTCGGAGCGAAAACCGCAGTTGGCTTGTGCTCGCTTTGAAAAATTGAAAAAAATTTCAAAAAACTATTGACAAGAAGATGATGATATGTTATAATACATTTAACATTTAGGTTAAATGTTAAAGGAGGTACCCAAATGGGATTGCAAAACACATTAAAAGCCCTGGCAGATCCGATCAGGCGAAAGATTCTTAATATTTTAAAAGAAGGAAGAATGTCGGCAGGAGATATTGTCGATCATTTCCCCGTAACAGCCGCTTCCATATCACGCCACCTATCCGTGCTCAAGGAAGCCGATCTTATCAGAGACACAAGAGAAGGTAAGTTCATTTTTTATGAGCTGAATACCTCTGTGCTTGAAGAAATTATGCTTTGGATAAGCGATTTGAAAGGAGACGAGATCAATGATTAAAAACAATAAAATAAAGCTCATCATATCCTCTGTAATAATTCTACTGCCCATAGTTATAGGCCTTGTATTTTGGAGTTCTCTCCCGGATAAAATGGCAATTCACTTTGCTATGGATAATACTCCCGACGGATTTGCAAGCAAAGGAATGACGGTTTTCGGTCTGCCGCTGTTTATGCTTGCCCTCCATTGGATCGGCATTTTCGCAACCTCATTTGATAAAAAGAATAAGGATCAAAACCCAAAAATTCTAAGTATGATCTTATTTCTATGTCCTGCCCTCTCTCTTATGACCTCAGTTTTGACATATTTCCACGCTTTTGGCAAAAATCCGAATGTGGGAATGATAGTTATGTTGCTTTTAGGAATGATGTTTATAATAATCGGAAATTACCTGCCAAAATGCAAACCGAATCACACTATTGGGATAAGGCTGTTCACAACGCTCAGCGACGACAAAATTTGGTTTAAGATACACAGGATCGGGGGCACATCTTTTATGATAGGCGGAATAATAATAGCCGTTTCAGCCTTTCTCCCGATCAATATAATGCCCTTTACTTCTATCGGTGCCATTGCTATTATAATACTTGTGCCAACAATATATTCGATAATACTTTACAGAAAAAAATAATCAAAAAAACAAAGCGCAAAGGGCTTGATTTTTGCAGCCCTTTGCGCTAAAATTATATTATGATAACGGTCATGTTTTATTTGATTTTTTCAGTCTCACATAGAGGCTGAGCAGTGCCTTTCCGTTGAAAGGAATAAGTGGATAAAGATAAGATCGGCGGCCGTTGACGGTCTTGTTTGTGCAGATAAGCAGTATCGTTAATGCAATGCCCGCAGCATAACCGTAAAAATTGAAAAGAGCAGTTAAAATAAGAATTATCACTCTGAGAAATTTAAAAGCATAACCAAGCTCATAGCTTGTTTGAGTAAATGCCGCTATCGAAACATAGGCCATATAAAGTATCACCTCGGGTATCAGCCACCCTACTCCAACGGCAAAATCTCCAAGTATCAGGCCACCAACTATTGAAAGCGAATTTGCAAGCATATTCGGCGTGTTCATCGAGGCAAGCTTCAGACCGTCAAGAATAAACTCAACCAAAAGAAGCTGGGCAATTATGGGAATTTTTGCCTGGGACGCGGGCAAAACAAAGCTTATAAAGTCAGGTACTATCTGAGGATTCATTATAAACAGATACCAGGTGGGAATGAGAACAAGAGTTGACCAGAAAACAAGATGCCTCACTATCCTCAGATAGCTTCCCGTGAGCGGAGGATAATAAAAATCATTTGTTTCCTGCATAAAATCAAAAATAGTTGTGGGCAATATCATTGCCTCGGGAGAGTTATCGCAGAGAATGATAACGCTTCCTTCAAGAAGCTGAGCCACAGCAGCATCGGGTCTCTCAGTGTTTCTTATTTTGGGAAAAGGGTTATACCACCTGCTTTCAACCAGACATTCGCAAAGTGACTGATGACCCATCGGCAGAGATCCAACATCAAGACGGCTGAGTTTTTTCTTCAGATATTCAACATATTTGCTGTCGGCTTTGTCTGCCATATAGCAAATTGCAAGATCGGTTTTTGTGTGTTTGCCAACAGAGGCGTATGACACGGTAAGCGAAACATCTCTTATCCTGCGGCGTATCAGTGCCGTGTTTAATATCAGTGTTTCAACAAAGCCGTCTCTTGCACCTCTCATAACCCTATCATTTTCAGGCTCTTCTGTTCCCCTTGCAGGATAGGATCTTGAATCTATAAGAATAGCCTTATCCTCAAAGCGGCTTCCCAGCATAAGGGTAGCACCGCTGAGCATAGTTCTTATCATTGTGTCAAGATCCTCTGTGGTCTCAGCCTCAACATAGGGCATATGTTTTATCAAAAAATCTTCTGCGCAATCCTCTGAAGAATCGCCAAGCCCCTTCAGAGAAAGAAAATATTGCATCAGCTTGCCCATAACGGTGTCCTTAACAAAGCCGTCGATATAGTAAAGAGTTATCTCGTCCTCACCGATCTGCATCACCTTTTTCAGCAGATCAAAGCTTTCGTCTATCCTTAGCAGCTTATCAAGATGCGCAACGTTCTCTCTGTAAAATTTGCTTAATCTTCTCATGCCTACCTCACATTTTTCATTTCAGTATTATTTTGCCGCCTGCTCTTGTTTTTTATTACAAAAAAAATCGGTATATTTTGCCGCACGGTCTAATAAATTGTAATAGACTTAGCGAAAGGCGGTATATTTATGAAAAAACTGATTTTTGCGGCAGCTTTGATGCTGCTCACCATTTTATTTACACTTGCAATATCCGCAAGTGAAGAAGTACCGGTCTCTCCCGGACTATGCGTGCTGGCAACAAACACAGACATGGCAAAAGCTGCCATTGTTGGCGACAACATAGGCTTTACGGCAGATGATTTTAAACGTGCGCTCAATCTTTCGAGCATTGATATGATAACTGTCAAAACTCTCCCCGGCGCAAACGAAGGCACGTTGCGTTTAGGCAACGCAACTATTGCCGCGGGTCAGGGCATCTCAGAGGAAAATCTAAATCTGCTAACCTTTGTTCCAAGCTCAGATAAAGTAAAAAGCGGCAGCTTTGTATTTTCAAACGGTAACGGTTATTCTATAAAATGCAATCTACATTTCATAGAAAAGACAAATTACAGTCCCACTGTCAGTCTTGCCAAAAAAAGCTCTCTCACCATAAACACTCACGATATGGTTTCTAAAATCGGCGAGCTTGACGCATATGACCCCGAAGGAGATAAGTTCGTTTACGAAATAGTTTCATATCCGAAAAACGGTTCTCTGGTTTTGCTTGACAGAGAAGACGGACGCTATGTTTATACTCCTCTCGGAAGCTTTACGGGAAGCGACAGTTTTTCTTATGTGGCACGTGATATATACGGGAATTATTCCGCAAAAGCAGAAATATCGGTAAATGTTAAAGAGCGAACCACCTCTGTGATCTTTGGTGATATAGACAGCTGCAACATCTATAATGCGGCACTTACTATGGCAGAAAACTCTCTTATGAGCGGCACAGAGATCGACGGTGTGACCTATTTCTCACCCGAGCAGAGTATATCAAGAGCCGAATTTCTTTCGGCGGCAATGCAGGCGGCAGGCATAAACGACCCCGGCACAGCCACCAAAACTTTTTTCCACGATGACGAGGATATCCCCGGCAAATACAAGGGATATGTGTGGGCCGCATATCAAATGGGAATAATAAACGGATCTGAAATTGACGGCAAGACCTGCTTCTTGCCCAACGCAACAATAACAAGAGCTGAAGCCGCTGTTATGCTGACAAACATCCTATCAAACGAAAATAATATCGAGGAACCGGTTTTACTGCCTGTTTTTGCAGATGTGAGCCAACTACCCTCCTGGGCAAGCGATGCTATATACAGTATGAATTCCCTGGGAGTTCTTCAAACGCTTTCGGGATATGCCTCACCTGAGGAGACAGTTACAAGAGGCGACGCTGCACAAATGCTTGAAGCTGTTATAAATCTTTATAAATAGGAGACAAAAATGAAGGAACAAAAAAACACCGAGACCGAAAAGAAATTTCTCATAAGATATCCTGGTGAAGATCTGCTTTCCTGTATCCCAACATCTGACAGAAGCTTTATCTCACAAACATATCTGCTTTCCGAAAAGGGCGTTACAGCACGGGTGCGGTGCAGAAAATATGTAAGTGGCATAAAATATACAAAAACCGAAAAGCGCCGAATAACCGACATGAGCTGTTTTGAGGATGAAAGGGAGCTGACCGAAGAAGAATATCTTCTTGAGCTGAAGAAGGCAGACCCCGCCAGACACACTATCGAAAAAGAAAGAATTTTGCTTCGTGAGGGTTGCCACATTTTTGAAATAGATCTTTATCCCTTCTGGACGAAGACCGCAATAATGGAAATAGAGCTTCAAAGCGAGGATGAGGAATTCACCCTTCCCCACGGCATCACAGTGATAAAGGATGTTACAAGTGATAAAAGCTATAAAAACGCTTCCCTTGCCATAAAGATTCCCAAAGAAGAATAACAAAAAAAGGTTGCCGCGGCAACCTTTTTTGTTATTATATGTGCTTAATTTTCAGCCTTATAGAGGGCTATTGCCCTAAAAAGCTTCATCGCCTGTTCATATTCCCTTTCGGTTGAGCCTTTACTCAGAAAAGCAGAAAGCGTGCCTATTCTCCTCATGCAGAGAACAGTGTCGGGAGGAAGGCTGTTTACACCGGGAAAACAGGAACCGAAATCTGTTTCCGAAAGTTTTATTCCGTATTCATCTATCGCCCCCACGGGTATCTCGTCAAACATTTCCTCAAGAGGCATAAATCCGCCTGCCGTCTTTACCTCTTCATAAAGATATGGCGAGAGAAGGCACACAGAATATTCGCCGGCAACTATAAGATTATCAAATTTTTGCTTGTTCTGAGCAATAAAGGCAGGATCAATATAAAAATCATCGGCGCTCTCGTTCTCCCTTGCCGCCTCAATCTCATCCTTGCTCATTATGTAGTGACTGACAACCTCAACATATTTTTCACCGTCACCGTTAATGTCCTCGGGCAAAGCCGCCTTTAGTGCCGAGCGGAGATTTATAAGCACATCTCCTTCGATCTCACATGGGCCGCCATACATCACATACGCGTCAACCTTTTCTTTTTCGCACATCTGTAGTGAGCAAACAATAACAACAAACAAAGCAAAAATTATGCCAAGCGTGGGCCATTTATTATGATACCAAAAGTTATCAAACCATTTTGCCGCCCTGCCCTGTGCATATATTTCGCCGCCTTGCATTTTATCCATAAAAAACTCCTTTTTAAAAAACGAGGCACTGCGACAGCAGTGCCTCAAGCAATGTGAAAACCCTTCGCAAAAAAAGTATATCACGAAATATTATTTTTGTCAATGCTGCTATCACTTGAACTTTAAAAATGTCAGTCTGTTATCAAAAAAGCTTCTGGGATCAGTGGAATTTAAAAAGCTTACTTTGTATTGAAGCAGAATAAGCTCCTCTGAAAAATCGGGAGAATAATAAGCCGTTTTATAGATATGTGAAGAATAATCCTTATATTCCACTATGAAAGCATCACCCGAAAAGCTGACCTCATCAACAGTACCGTATTCCCCCTCAGCAAGGTTAAATACGCCTTCAAGTGCATTTTCGGAAGCTATCAGGCGTCTTTTACCGCTTATGTCTGTTTCATAAATATCTTTGTCATCAAAGGTAAATATATACATTTTATCGCCGCAAACATATCTCAGCCTCATACCGTCAAGATATTCAACTTTATCGCCTGTTTTCACATTATATGTGCCGTACCCCTCAGACCAGTGTCTTCCGCCGATGTGATATGCAAACACATCATTGCTTATAAATCCGATTGGAGTATATCTCAAAATATCAACTCTGTCAGCACCTTGACCGCTTGTAGATAGACGGGGATATTCATCAGAAAAAACATTCTCAAAAATCCGCTCACGCTTGCCGCTGTGGGGTTGCACTGCCTCAACATAGCCCTGAAAAAGATCATCTGCAGTCACAAGATAAACGATCGTTTTCCCATCGGGGGAGACTATCTTTATCTCCTTATCAGTTGCATATTCACCATTTTCGATTTCCTCAAGCTGTATTTTTTCGTTTTCAAAGCTGAGCTTATATACAGCCTCGGTATCGCTGTTAGAATCCCGCCTTCCCGAAAGTATTATGCCGTCATCGGTATAGCTCTCGATATGGGGCAAGATGTCACACTTAGCCGAGCGGCTGTCTTTTAAACAGCCACTCCCAATATCGACCAAATAAAAAATCAAATTGTAATCCAAGACATCTTTTGCATAGGTCATGTAAAGATAATTTGAATTATCTATCCTATAAGACATTCTTCCTGATCCTCCTGTGCCAAGGGCCGAGTCCAGCTCCAAATATGAAAACTCGACATCCTCAGACATAGATAGTATCTCTATGGAATCATCATATTTTTTCATTTCTGCAAGTGTTGAGCTTATAGCCGGAGCAGCTTCCACCTGATTTTCAAAGGTTACAAGAGTAAGAGTTCCGTCTCTGAAAAAAGTAAATGTCGTCCCAAAGGAGTGATCCATTTCATATTTGCAAAGCTGAGTTTTAAAATCGGGTGTTGTGACGGTATATGTATGCGTGCCGTCCTCGGTAAACTCATGAATACTGCCGTAATTGTCGATAAATCCAACGCTTCTGTTTGAGTGTCCGAACAGACGTATAACGCCTTCAGGCGGATTCTCGTCATCTGAAGCAATAAGAATACTTTCCCCCTCGGGAGTTATCTTATAATAGCTCTTCGGCTCATATGAAACGACCTTGGTTACATAGAAATTGCCCTCTTCATCTATCGCCTCCAGTCCTAAACCGTCGAGACATTCTGTCTTCTCGCCCGTGGAGATATCGTAAATTCCATAGCCCCATGTCCATTCCCAGCCGCCTATCCTGTAAACTAAGCGATTATCATCGAGAAAAGCTATCGGCGAATAGCCCTTGACGTCACCTATATCTGCCTTTTTGTTTCCGATCCTATCGTCAAGCATTACATTTTCGGCTATGCGTTGGATCCTGCCGTCAGAATAGAGAATATCAATTCCACCGTGTCCGTTCAAATCATCCAACGTCTTATACACAGTAACACTTCCGTTTGGAGACCTTATATAATCATCATAATGGGGAAACAGATCAAACTCATCCTTTGGTACGCAAGTCAGCTCTCCGTTCCCATATTTCACATCATAAGCACATTCAATCACAGGCATCTGTTTTTCGGTATCATAATAGAAATTATAAAGTATAATACCTTCATCGGTATACATCACCTGGCTCGGAAATTTCTCGCTTTTTAAGCTCAATGAAGCAAGCTGCTCACCCTTGACAGTGTCAACTAAATGCAGATCAACCTGTCCTCTGCTCCTCCTTTGGTCAATCATGCAAATATAAAGCTTTTCGTCAAGCTTTATCGGGTGATAAGCACCAGGAGCATTCTCAAAAACTATCTGCTTTATCTCAAAATCGGCATTGTTTGAAATAAGTTTGAAATATGTTTCATCAGGCACATCAGGAGTGATAGGCTTGTCGCTTTCATTCGGTTTGTCCGTTTCAGCCTGAGTATCAAGACCGCTGTTCAAGGTACTTTCCTTATCATCGGTGTCTTCTTTTACACTAATATCAACAAAGGAACAGCCTACAGCAAAAACAATAAGTATCACAGAGAGAATTGCTGAAAGCAGCCTTGTTTTGTTCTTCTTCGTCATCATGATAACGCGTTCCTTCACAGAACCGTTCGCAAATCCGTTCGCAAGGCTGCGCTTTGCGGGAAGCATATCAATAATAACGCGGGCATAATTCACTCGCTCGGCATCATTCATACTGCTCGTAACAGAATGATCGCAGGCAAGCTCCGCATCCTGCTTTGAAAGAAATGCCGCCGCCCAAATGAGAGGGTTCCACCAAAGAAGCACTATAGCCGCTATGCGGATAAATGTCCAAAAATTATCCCCATGGCAAAGGTGGGTATACTCATGGCATAGTATAAGCTCCCTTCCCTCGCTTTTATATGCCTTCGGAGTGAGGTAGACCGACGGTATAAAGCCATGGAGACAAGGCGTTCCCACCTTTTTGGAAACGTAAACATTTAGCCCCTTATATTTTCCAATCATGTGGCGGTCGCGGGCAATCTTAGCAGAGAATATTACTCCTGTTGAGATAAACCAAACTGCCAAAGCCGTTGAACCGCAGATCCAAATGACCCTCAAAATAGATTTTATAGATATATTTTCCCTCTTCGTATCGGATAAAACATTTTCGTCAAGGTCAACTTTTTCCGAATCAACAGCCTTATCGGGCAAAGCAGTAGGGAGATCCACAGCTTCCGATCCTTCGATTTCAGATCCGATTGTTTCAATGGGCGATATGGGCTGAGCGCTCGGTGGATCAATATCCAAACTGCCGCCGCTAAGCTCGGTTTCTGCAGATAAATACCTATCAGCAGAGTTTTCACCGATATCGGATTGAACAGCTTGATCATTATGGGTAATATTCTGCATCGATTGTGTTTCATCCGAAAAAGACAAGGTTTCATCATTTCCCCGAATTTCTTCGGTATCCGATATCTGTCCTTTTTCAAAAGAAGGAACAGTGATCGGAACATCCAACAGCGAAAAAGGCATACACAGCTTTAATATCACCACTAACCATAATGCATACGTAATATTGGGCGAAATATGTTTGCGAAACAGAAAGCGAATGACTAAAACCGCAATTATAAGAAGTGATAAAGTTATAATATGCTGCATAATTACCCCTTTCTGCTTGTATCAACATCGTCAAGAATCTTCTTTAGCTCTGCGATATCACTTTCCGAAAGTGCGTGTCTGCCCACAAGAGACGAAACCATCATTCCGACACTTCCGTCATAAACCCTCTTAAGGAAGGAGTCGGTTTCACCCTCGCTGACATCCTTCCTCTCGATGGTTGCAAAGTATTTATGGGTCCGCTCACCCTCTTCAACTCTCACTGCACCCTTTGCAATAAGCCTTTTGAGCATAACGAATATCGTGGTTTTTGTCCAGCCCGTGTCAGAACTGAGCTCGTTTACAAATTCACCTATCGTTCTCGGCTGGCTCTGCCAGAGAAGCTTCATCAGCTTCCATTCACCCTCGGATAAATTTATGTTTCTCATCTGCCCACCTCCTTGGTTAACATTTGTTATCCAACTACATATTACCACGCAGGTTAACACTTGTCAACCTGTTTTTGCATATTTTCAGGAAGTTTACATTTTATTAACAAAAATCTATCCAAAAGAATAATTATTGCCGAACCTTGCTTATTTTTTTGGTTTTCCTCTGAATATCAGTGCCGCAATATATCCAAAAACCAGTGCGGCGGCAATACCGCCTGCTGCCGCCGTAAGTCCACCTGTCAATGCACCCAAAAGCCCCTTTTCGCCAACAGCTTCCTTCACGCCCTTGGATATGAGATATCCAAAGCCCGTAAGTGGTGTTGTTGCCCCCGCGCCTGCAAAGTCTATAAGCGGTTTATAGATCCCCACCGCACCAAGAACAACGCCCGCCACAACATAGCAGACCAGTATCCTCGCCGGTGTAAGACTGGTTTTGTCTATAAGGATCTGTGCTATAACGCAAAATGCACCTCCTATGGCAAATGCAAAAACATAATCCATAATACTGCCCATTATAAAGCCCCTCCCTTAATTCTTAAAAGATGACCGATGCCGGGTATTCCAAGTCCCTGCTTTATGCTGTCGGGACTCATCAGCGCCCCCGTGCCCATTATCAGCATATCTTTTATCTCACCGCTCAAAAGCTTTGGCAAAAGATATGAAGAAAACACAACAGCACTGCATCCGCAGCCGGATCCGCCGGCATGAGTATCCTGCTTTTCTCTGCTGAATATCATCATTCCGCAGTCATTCACTCTGTCTGCGGGGTCTATCCCCTCTGCCCTCAGAAGATCGCAGAGTATCGAATTTCCCTCAAAGCCAAGATCTCCCGTTACGATAAGGTCAAAATCTTCCGGTTTGCTTCCACTTTCATCAAAATATCTTATAAGCGTATTCAGTGCCGCAGGAGCCATTGCCGCCCCCATATTTCCGGCATCTCTTATCCCCTTTTCAACAGATATCCCCGGCATCGCTTCTACTATTCTTGGTCTTTGTTCTCCCTCATCGAGAGCACGTTCAACAACAAAAGCCCCCGCACCCGTAACCGTCCACTGTGCCGTTGGAGCACGCTGTGCGCCGTATTCGAGAGGAGTTCTGAACTGTCTTTCGGCAGAACAATTGTGAGAGGATGTCACCGAAAGGCAACGCTCGTAAACACCGAAGCTCGTCATTATTGAAGCAAGTATAAGTCCCTCTGCCGCAGTTGAGCAAGCACCGTAAAGTCCAAAAAAGGGCAGATCATATTCAAGCAGACCGTAAGCAGAGCTTGTGCACTGATTTATAAGATCGCCCGCAAACATTGCATCAATATCCTTTTCCTCAAAGCCCCCCTTTGAAAGGGCGGTGCTTGCCGCCATTCTCTGCATTTCTGCCTCGGCAAGCTCCCAAGTTTTTTGACCAAAGCGGTCCTCCTCATCGTGCATATCAAAAAGGTGACCAAGAGGCCCCTCGTGCTCTTTTTTGCCAACGACCGATGCCGACGAGGCTATAACTGAATTGAGCTTTATTATAGATTTTCTCATTTCTTCCTCCAAAAAACTGCTTTTTGCTTATTTTCCCTCAGCCAATGATTTTTATTCATAAGTAAATAATAATTTGTTAAGACGTGATGACCAAAACTTAACTTATTTCCTCACATCGTATCCTGATATTGTCATCAAAAAACAGCCAAGATCTGTTTGATCCTGGCTGTTTACGTAGGGTAAATCAATCTATTAAAGAAAGTATCTCTTTGCGCATAATGGTGATGCCTTCTTGACATTTTTCGGCATCAGCACCTTCAAGCAGCGCCGCCGTGCCGCATATTAGGGCTTTTAAAAGAAATTCGGAGATATCTTTGCCGCTCACCCTTGAATATCCGGCGCAAACAGATGAAACACGGTTCCAGAGCTTTTCCCTTTCTTCTTTTTGCTCTTCTGTCATTCCGCTCTGCACCGGAAGCATTATTGAAAGATAATTTGGATTGGCTATAAGAAAACGAACGTTTGCCGTACAAAGCTCAATGAGCTGCTTTTTCTCATCAGCAAAAAAAATCTTCTCTATTTGCTCTGCCATCATATTCCAGCACGAATTGATATAGGCGATAATAGCGAGAACAAGCTCGTCCTTGTTTTTGAAGTGCCTGTATGGGGCGGCGCAAGAGACCTGACACGCAGAAGCCACTCTCCGCAGAGAGAAATCGTTGAACCCGTGCTGTTCTATCTCTTTTATGCCGGCAATTATCAGCCGTTCACGTACGCCTTCGTCTCCATAAGCAGTTTTCATATAAAACACCTCCCAATTTATGCTAACATTGTTATTTTAACATAATTTTGCAAAAAAATCAAGGTTTTTTGGGATTTTCTATTGACTTTTTTGAAAAAAGTTGTATAATAATAAACATAAGTTAACAGTGTTAACAAAGCAGGAGGCAAGCTGATGAACAAAAAAATGATGAACCTTGGCAAAAGCCGCTCGGTTATAAGAGAAATATTTGAATATGCAAAGCGCAGAAAAGCCGAGATCGGGAGCGACAAGGTCTTTGATTTCAGCATAGGAAACCCAAGTGTTCCCTCTCCGTATTCTGTTAAAGAAACGCTGCAAGAGCTTATCGAAAACACCGATCCCGTTATACTTCACGGATATACATCGGCGCAGGGTGATGCCGCCGTCAGAAAGTGCATTTCAGATCATATTGAAAAAAGCTACAATTCTTGTTCTGCCTTAATTTCATCTCCCGATCTTATTTATGTAACATCGGGTGCGGCTGCCGCCCTCACCTGCACTCTTACCGCTATTTTGAACGAAGGTGATGAGGTCATCGCTCTTGCGCCTTTCTTTCCCGAATACCGTGTTTTTACGGAGAGAACCGGAGCAAAGCTTGTGCCTGTTATGTGCGATGAAGAAACTATGCGCCCAAGGATAGACCGCTTAAGAGAAGCAATAAACGGCAGCACCGCCGCACTGATCATCAATTCACCAAACAATCCAACAGGCGTTGTATACCCCGAAGAAGACATTGCGGCAATATCTGCCCTCCTTAAAGAAAAATCAAAAGAAATCGGCAGACCGATATATATTATTGCCGACGAGCCTTACAGAGAGCTCGTTTACGGAGACGTTAAGGTGCCCTATATTCCCCTCTATTATGAAAACACCGTGGTTTGCTATTCGCTGAGTAAATCGCTTTCTCTCCCCGGTGAGCGCATTGGTTATGTTTCGGTTTCACCGAGAGCGGCAGAAGCAAACGAGCTTTATATGGCGGTTTGCGGGGCAGGCCGGGCACTTGGTTTTGTTTGTGCAAGCAGCCTCTTTCAGTTTTTGATGCAAAGGCTTATCGGGCAAACATCCGATATATCAGTATATGAAAGCAACCGTGATCTTCTCTGCTCTGCTTTATCAGAATACGGTTATCAAACAGCAAAGCCAGACGGTGCATTTTATCTTTTTGTAAAATCTCTTGAGCCTGATGCAAAAGCCTTTTGCGAAAGGGCAAAAAAATATGAGCTTTTACTTGTTCCAAGTGATGATTTCGGCTGTGGAGGGTATGTAAGAATAGCATATTGCACAAGCCGAGATCAAATAAAAAATTCTCTGCCTGCTTTCAGAGCTTTGGCAGAATCCTATAAATGAGGTCAGAAAAATGAACGAACTTCAAAAAGCAAGAGAAATAATCAACGAAGTTGACACAGAAATGGCAAGGCTCTTTGAGCGCAGGATGCGTGCCTCAGAAATGGTGGCACACTATAAAAAAGAAAACGGGCTGCCTATCCTTGACAGCGGCAGAGAGGCCGAAATAATCGCAAAAGGCGCAAAAAAAATTGAAGACACAGTGCTGAGAGAATACTATGTGAATTTTCTGAAAGGCACTATGGATATTTCAAAGCAATATCAGTCAAGGCTCATTGAGGGCATGAGAGTTGCCTACTGCGGAACCGAAGGAGCTTTTGCTCATATAGCGGTCCGCAGAATATTTCCCAGTGCAAAGAGCGTTGCATATAACGATTTTGTGAGCGTTTACCGCGCGGTTGAAAATGGCGAATGTGACGCGGCAGTTCTCCCCGTTGAAAACAGCTACAACGGTGAGGTGGGTCAGGTAACAGACCTTATCTTTCAGGGAAGCCTTTATATAAACAGTATGCTTGAGCTTGCTGTTTCACACGATCTGCTTGGAATGGCCGATGCGGAAATGAGCGATATAAAAGAGGTTGTCAGCCACCCACAGGCACTTGGACAGTGCGCTGATTATATAAGAAATAACGGTCTTGTTTCTCACGAATATACAAACACGGCTCTTGCCGCAAAGCACGTCTCGGAAAAGGGTGATAAAACGCTCGCCGCCATTGCAAGCGAAGAGGCCGCTGAAATATTCGGGCTTAAAGTGCTTGCACGCAATATCAATGCAAGCAGGAGCAACACTACCAGGTTTGCGGTACTTTCACGTTCAGAGAACGTCCCGGCATCGAAAAAGACCGATGTATATTCGGTTCTTCTCTTTACCGTTAAGCACGAGGCAGGCTCCCTTGCTAAGGCTATTGACATTATCGGAGCTTACGGCTTCAATATGAGGACCCTTCGTTCAAGACCTATGAAGGAGCTGCTGTGGCAGTATTATTTCTATATCGAGATAGAAGGCAACATTCACAGCGACGCGGGCAAGGAAATGCTGAGAGGTCTTGAGGCCTGCTGTGATAAGCTCAAAATAGCGGGAACATTTATAAAACAGGAGCAAAAATAATTATGAAACTGCACGTTGATCTTGCCGAAAACGGCTATGACATAATAATTGAAAGAGGGATCCTCAGAAAAGCAGACAAAGAGCTTGCCCTTGGCAGAAAGGTGCTCATCGTAACCGACTCCGGTGTGCCGGAGCAATATGCAAAAGGGATTGCAGAAAAGTGCTCAAGCCCTTATATCATAACCGTTCCGGAGGGAGAAGGAAGCAAATCCTTTGCTATGCTTGAGACGCTCTGCAAGAAAATGCTTAGCAAAGGTTTTACAAGAACAGACTGCGTAGTTGCCGTTGGCGGCGGTGTTGTGGGAGATCTTGCAGGCTTTGCTGCGGCAACATTTATGCGCGGTATAGATTTTTACAATATACCCACAACTCTTTTGTCTCAGGTTGATTCTTCGGTCGGCGGAAAGGTCGCTGTAAATCTTGACAGCGTTAAAAACATAGTTGGCACCTTCTATCAGCCAAAAAAGGTGCTGATAGACCCGGATGTACTTGAAACACTCCCTGAAAGGCAGATATCCGCCGGACTTGCAGAGGCTCTCAAAATGTCGCTGACATCAGACAAAGAGCTTTATGATCTGTTCAGAAGCGGCAAAGCTCTTGATGATATAGAAGAGGTCATTTGCCGCGCACTGCTTGTTAAAATAAATGTGGTTGAGCAGGATGAAAAGGAAAGCGGTCTGAGAAAGGTCCTCAATTTCGGCCATACATTAGGTCACGGCATTGAAGGAGCACAGGGGCTTGACGGTTTTTATCACGGTGAGTGTGTTGCCCTTGGGATGATCCCCATGTGCGCCGATGATCTTCGACCAGAGCTGGTCAAAATCCTAAACTCACTTGGTCTGCCCACTACTGTACAGGGCGATATTGAAAAAATGCTGAACATCGCCGCTCACGACAAGAAATGCGACGGCGACAGTATTTCGGCAGTTTTCGTTGATTCCCCAGGCAGCTTTGAATTTAAAAAGATGCCCCTTGATGATTGGAAAGCTCTGATGAAAGAAAGATTTTCACCCTTTATTTTATAAAAAATGAGGTAATAATGAAAAACACATTTGGACAAAGCGTTTCTTATACTCTTTTCGGTGAAAGCCACGGTGAAGAAATCGGAATAGTGATCGACGGTCTTGCACCCGGGATAAAGATCGAAAGCGATTATATAAGACTTCAGCTTGAACGTCGCCGCCCAAGCGGCAGGATATCCACCTCCCGCTCAGAAGCGGATAATTTCAGAATAGTCAGCGGCGTTTGGAACGGATATACCACAGGAACTCCAATATGTATCCTGATACCAAACACAAACAAAAAAAGCGGTGATTATTCGAAGCTTGCAGAGCTTCCCCGTCCGGGTCACGCCGATTACACAGCCATTTGTAAATATCATGGCTATCAGGATCATCGCGGCGGAGGACATTTTTCCGGCAGGCTCACAGCTCCGATAGTTGCCGCAGGAGCTATAGCAAATCTTGCACTCATGCAAAAGGATATTTTTATAGGAACTCACATAAAATCCCTTGCCGGCATAATGGACAGAGATTTTGATGAGGGTGACCTTCAGAATGATATTAAAAGGCTTTCCCTGAGCAATTTTCCCGTTCTCTCGGAAGAGGCCGGTCAGCTCATGAGAGGGGAAGCAGAAAAGGCGGCATCAGAGGGTGACAGCGTTGGAGGTATACTTGAAACGGTTGTAACAGGCATACCGGCAGGAGTTGGTGAGCCCTGGTTTGATTCGGCTGAAAGCATACTTTCTCACGCTATGTTCTCTATTCCCGCAGTTAAGGGCATTGAATTTGGAGAGGGCTTTGGATTTGCCGAAATGCGAGGAAGCGAGGCAAACGATGCATTCACAACAAACGGAAAAACGGTTTCCACAAAGACCAATCACAACGGCGGTATAAACGGAGGCATCACCAACGGTATGCCCATTGTCTTCCGCCTTGCCATTAAGCCCACTCCGTCAATATTCAAAGAGCAGGATACGGTTGATCTTGGCAAAATGGAAAACACAAAGCTCTGCATCGAGGGCAGGCACGACCCAACAATAGTACACAGAGCCGCTCCTGTTGCCGATGCAATGACAGCAATGGTGCTTTGCGATCTGCTTTCGGGCAGATACGGCACCGATTATCTGAAATAAGAGGCGAATAATGAAATACGGATGTATCGGTGAGCATCTGGGGCACAGCTTTTCAAAGGAAATACACGCAGCCCTTGCTCCTTATAAATACGAAATTTGTGAAATAGAACGAGACAAGCTTGCGAGCTTTATGGAAATGCGGGATTTTTCCGCTATCAATGTCACTATCCCATATAAAGAAGCCGTTATACCTCACCTTTACTATATTTCCGAAAGTGCAAAGGCGATAGGTGCGGTAAACACGATCGTCAACAGGAACGGAAAGCTCTATGGCTACAACACCGACCACTATGGTATGAGTGCGCTTATAAACAGAATGGGTCTTGAGCTTAGTGACAAAAAGGTTGCGGTACTTGGTACGGGAGGAACTTCAAAAACCGCTGTACGGGTTGCCCTTGATATGGGTGCAGGCGAAGTTATACGCACAAGCAGAAGCGGAAAAGACGGCGCGCTCACATACGAGGAGCTTTACGCAAAGCACAGTGACGTCCAGATCATAATCAACACAACCCCCAGCGGAATGTACCCACATCCGGAGGGAATACCCATAGAGCTTGAAAAATTGCCAAAAGTCTGCGGCGTTGTTGATGCAGTATACAACCCACTCAGAACACGCCTTGTGAATGAGGCAAAAAAACGTGGAATAAAGGCTGAGGGCGGTCTATATATGCTTGTGGCACAGGCAGTGAGAGCAAGCGAGATCTTTCTTGATACAAAATATTCCCCGGAAGAGACCGAAAGAGTTTACCGTAAGGTGCTTTCGGAAAAAGAAAACATCGTTCTTGTCGGTATGCCCTCAAGCGGAAAAACAACGGTTGGAACTCTTCTTTCAAAAATTCTTGGAAGAAGGCTGATAGACACAGATGCAGAGATAGTTAAAGAGGAAAAAGTCGAAATTACTCAAATATTTGAAGAGATCGGCGAAAGCGGATTCAGAGATATAGAAGAACAGATAATCAGAAATAATATTCTGTCTCTCAGCTCTTCCATAATCGCAACAGGCGGAGGTGCTGTTCTTAGGGATTCAAATATTGACGCACTGAAGCAAAACGGAAAACTGTATTTTCTTGACAGGCCCTTAGAAAAGCTTATTCCCACAGAGGACAGGCCTCTTGCAAGCACGGCAGACGCCATAAAAAAACGATATAATGAACGCTACAAGCGATATTGTGCTGTCTGCGACACAAGAATATGCGGGGACCTCACACCTGAAGAAAGTGCAAAGATAATAATAAAGGAGCACACAACATGAAGCTTTATATAATAAACGGCCCAAATCTCAATATGCTCGGCATCAGAGAGCCGGATCATTATGGCAAAACAACCTATGCCGACCTTTGCAAAATGCTGAAAGAGCATTGCGAGGGCAAAAACATAGAAGCTGTTCTCTACCAATCCAATCACGAGGGCGACCTTGTTGATAAGATACAAGAGGCCTATTTTGAGGGAGCAGACGGTATTGTCATAAACCCCGGCGCATATACTCACACAAGCGTTGCATTGCTTGATGCGGTGAAATCGACTTCGCTGCCAACTATTGAGATACATATCTCTGCTGTAGAAACGCGAGAGTCCTTCAGACAGATAAGCTTTATAAGGGAAGCATGCCTGAAGACTATAACAGGTGAGGGCATAGGCGGTTATATCCACGCCATAGACGATCTTCTGAAGCATCTTAAGGGAGAACGAACATGACAGTTACTATAGAAAAATCCACTGCCAAGGGTATAACAACAGCTCCCCCCTCAAAAAGCCTTGCACACAGACTTCTTATATGTGCAGGCATGAGCGCGGGGGAAAGCATAATTCACGGTATTTCAGAAAGTGAAGATGTTTCTGCCACTCTTGACTGCCTTGCCGCCTTTGGCGCAAGCTATGAAAGGATAGAAGGCGGTGACACCATAAAGATAAAAGGGGTTGATTTCACAAAAGCAGTTCCCTCAAGCGAGCTTTTGTGCAGAGAAAGCGGAAGTACTCTGAGATTTTTTATTCCCCCTGCCCTTCTTTCGGGAAACACCGTTATGTTCAGAGGCAGTGAAACACTGATGCGGAGACCTATGGAGGTCTATAAAAAGCTTTGCGATGATAATAAGCTTTTGTTTATACAAGACGGCAACAGCATTGTTGCAAAGGGCAAGCTGAAGGCGGGTGATTATACCGTTGTGGGCAATGTAAGCAGTCAATTTATCAGTGGTCTGCTGTTTGCACTTCCCCTTTGCGAGGGAGACAGCACAATAAATATATTGCCGCCTATCGAAAGCCGATCATATATAGACCTCACCCTTTCAGCACTCGGCACCTTTGGCATTGACGCGCACTGGAAGGATGAGCACACGGTTTTTGTAAAAGGCTCTCAGCGATACCGTGCCTCAGTGGCAACGGTTGAAGGAGATTATTCAAACGCGGCATTTCTCGATGCGCTTAACCTGCTTTGCGGCGACGTTAAAATCGAAGGACTGATAAGCGAAAGCCTTCAGGGCGACAGCGTATATCCCAGATATTTTGAAATGCTAAAAAAGGGTTCGCCTTCTATCCACATAGGCGACTGCCCCGATCTTGGCCCCATTATGTTTGCTATGGCGGCGGCAAAGCACGGCGGAATCTTCAGCGGCACTCGGCGCCTTAAGATAAAAGAATCTGACAGGGCAAATGCAATGGCCGAGGAGCTGAGAAAATTTGGAGTTTCGGTAAAAGTAAATGATGATAGCGTCATCATCTACCCCTCAGATTTCCACAAGCCAAGTGAGCCACTCTTGGGCCATAACGACCACAGAATAGTAATGTCCCTGGCGATTCTGCTGACCCTGACGGGCGGCGAGATAGAAGGTGCCGAGGCGGTGAGCAAAAGCTTCCCCAATTTCTTTGAAAAAATATCCGCTCTCGGAATAGGAGTTAAAAAAAGTGATACTTGATAAAAACACAAAAATACTTATAGTCGGTCTTGGCGTTATCGGCGGCGGCTACGCTAAAGCATTATCCAAAAAAGGATATAAGATAAAATGCCTAACCCAAAAGCAGTCCGATATAGATTATGCCATAGAGCACGGTATGGTTATAGGCGGAAGCCCTTTTCCCGATCCCGAGCTTATAAACGAAGCCGATCTGATAGTTGTTGCGATCTATCCCCAGGCATTTGTAGACTGGGTGCGCGAACATCAGCAATATATGCACAGTGGCGCAGTGCTCACTGATGTTACCGGTGTCAAAGGCGGAATTGTTAGCAAAGTTCAATCATTTCTGCGTGAAGATGTAGAGTTTATTGCCGCTCACCCAATGGCAGGACGTGAGCGAAGCGGCATTGAATATAGCGATGACAAGGTTTTTGAGGGGGCAAATTTTATCGTTACCCCAACAGAAAAAAACACTCCCGAGGCAATCGAGCTTTGCAAAAAGCTTGGGATAGAGCTTGGCTTTGGCAAGATAAGTGAGCTGAGCCCCAAGGATCACGACGATATGATCGCTTTTCTATCTCAGCTGACCCACGTTATCGCCATTACCCTTATGACAAGCAACACAAGCGACGGTCTTGAAAAATACACCGGTGACTCCTTTAGAGATCTGACGAGGATCGCAAAAATAAACGACAGGATGTGGTCTGAGCTGTTCCTTTGCAACAAAGAGGCTCTCCTTTGCCAAATGGATGCCTTTGCCGCAGAATTCGCCCTTTTCAGGGATATGCTGGCACAGGATAACGAAGAAGGTATGCGTGAAAAAATGCGCCTTTCAACAAGCAGACGCGGGCTTTTCGACAAGCCTACCAAAACAAATTAAAAATTACAGAAAGAAGGTTCTTTTATTATGAATATGAAATTTTACAGAAAGCTCCCGATTCCAAAAGAAATAAAGGAGCAATTTCCCATTTCAAAGGAGCTCAGTGCTCTCCGTAACAAATGTGTAGGTGAGATGAAGGATATTCTCTCGGGAAAAAGCAATAGGTTTATGCTTATCATAGGTCCCTGCTCGGCTGATAAAGAAGATTCGGTTATTGAATATATCAGCCGTCTGCGCAAGGTACAGGACAAGGTTCAGGATAAGGTGATGATCGTTCCTCGAATCTACACAAACAAGCCAAGAACCACAGGTGACGGATATAAGGGTATGCTTCATCAGCCTGACCCAATGGCGGCACCCGATATTTTAAAGGGCCTTATTTCTATCAGAAAACTTCATATGCGTGCGCTCTCCGAAACAGGCTTTGCCTGCGCAGACGAGATGCTTTACCCGGAAAATCACCGCTACCTTTCCGATGTTCTGGGCTACAGTGCCATCGGCGCACGTTCTGTTGAAAACCAACAGCACCGCCTCACTGCAAGCGGTCTTGATATCCCCGTCGGTATGAAGAACCCAACTGCAGGAGATCTTTCGGTTATGATGAATTCTATAACTGCGGCGCAGCATTCTCACGTTTTCCTGTATCGCGGATGGGAGGTCGAAAGCCAGGGAAATCCCTATGCACACGCAATTCTGCGCGGTTATGTAAACGATCACGGTCAGTCGCTCTCAAACTACCACTATGAGGATCTGATAAAGCTGTGCGAGCTTTACAGCGCAAGCGGTCTCAAAAATCCTGCCGCTATCATCGACACAAACCACGCAAATTCAGGCAAAAAATTTGATCAGCAGCCAAGAATCGCAAAGGAGATCCTGCACAGTTGCCGTCACTCAGAGGATGTTAAAAAGCTGGTTAAGGGTCTTATGATAGAAAGCTATCTTGAGGACGGATGCCAGAAGATCGGTGAAAACGAGATCTGGGGCAAATCTATTACCGACCCCTGCCTTGGTTGGGAAAAGACCGAACGCCTCATTTACGACATTGCAGACTTGTTATAATTTAAAACGGTGCCGCAGAGCGGCACCGTTTTTATCATTCTCTTGTATTTCCCTATCTGTCAACCGAAATCACCTTAAAATAGCGCATCATATTCTTCAATTTGATGTTTTCTGCAACGGTTGACGCTATTTGATTTTGGCAGCAGGGAATAAAATTCTCTTCATCCAATGTGAAAACACGGTAATAACAGTGTTCATCGTCCTCACATTTTTCCATATGAGAGTGTTTCCTCTTTTCTTTATACCTTCGATCTCACTTGGGACCCTCTCGGTATAATTTGAAATATTCATATCATTTTTTCTGTACCCGTCAGTAGCACACAAAAAAATTATGACAATATTTTAGAAAGGAATTTTCCTGTATAAGAAGCCTTGCATTCTGCAACCTCTTCGGGCGTTCCTGCACTGACAATATTTCCACCACCGTTTCCGCCCTCGGGACCAAGATCTATGATATAATCTGCCGTCTTGATAACGACGAGATTATGCTCAATAACGAGAATGGAGTTTCCTGCATCGCAGAGCCTTTGGAGAACGTCGATAAGCTTTGCAACATCTGCAGAATGAAGACCTGTTGTGGGCTCGTCAAGGATATACATGGTCCTGCCGGTTGAGCGTTTTGAAAGCTCGGTTGCCAGCTTGACCCTCTGTGCTTCACCGCCTGAAAGCGTTGTTGAAGACTGACCGATCTTTATATATCCAAGTCCAACGTCACAAAGGGTCTTAAGACGGTTTGCAATTTTTGGAATACCGTCAAAAAAGCTAACGCCCTCGCCGGCAGTCATATCTAACACCTCATAGATATTCTTGCCCTTATATTTAACCTCCAAAGTATCTCTGTTATACCTTCTGCCGTGGCAAACATCACATTTCACATAAACATCGGGCAAAAAGTGCATCTCTATCTTTTTGACGCCGTCTCCTTCACAGGCCTCGCATCTGCCGCCCTTTGTGTTAAAGGAAAATCTTCCTGCTCCATAGCCCCTCGCCTTTGCATCGGGCGTTTTTGCAAACAGCTCACGGATATCACCGAAAAGTCCTGTGTATGTGGCAGGATTTGAACGCGGAGTGCGTCCTATTGGGCTTTGATCTATAGTTATAACCTTATCAAGATTATCAATGCCTTGAATCGACTTGTGCTTTCCCGGGTATGTGATAGCCCTGTTAAGATTTTTTGCAAGCACAGGTGCTATGATTCCATTGACAAGAGAGGATTTTCCCGAACCCGAAACACCTGTTATGCAAACAAAGCTGCCAAGCGGAATATCGACATTGATCCCTTTAAGATTGTGTTCTTCAGCACCCTTTACAGAGAGAAATTTACCGTTTCCGCCTCTCCTCAGTTTTGGAACAGGTATGCTCTTTCTACCCGAAAGATAAGCTCCCGTCTCAGAATCTTTGTTTGCCATTATTTCAGCGGGCGTTCCTGCGGCAACAAGCTCTCCGCCGTGAACACCTGCCCCCGGACCTATGTCAATTATATAATCCGATGCAAGCATGGTTTCTTCATCGTGCTCAACAACTATAACGCTGTTTCCGATATCTCTGAGCTTTTTGAGAGTTCCAATCAGCTTTTCGTTGTCTCGCTGGTGAAGTCCTATGCTGGGCTCGTCAAGAATATAAAGCACTCCCACAAGCGAAGAACCTATCTGGGTTGCAAGCCTTATTCGCTGAGCCTCACCGCCCGAAAGTGTGCCTGCCTTTCTCGTCATTGTCAGATAGTCAAGACCAACACTCACAAGAAAACCAAGTCTTGCCTTTATCTCCTTTACGATCTCCCTTGCAATCATTTGCTCGGTTTCGCCAAGTGTGAGATCATTTACAAACTCAAGTGCATCGGAAATTGACATTGAGCAAAATTCGTGAATATTCTTACCCCCAACAGTAACGGAAAGTACTGTTGGTGAAAGCCTTGCACCATTACAGCGCGGGCAGGGCCTTTGATCTATAAATTCATTATAGTATTCATTGCCGTACATTGTCATACGGCTCTCTATCATCTTTATAATACCCTCAAAAACAACCGTCTGCTTGTGTGCCTCACCTCCAAAATACCGTGTAATGGTATATTTTTCAAGGCCAGTGCCGTAAAGCAGTGCATCTATTTGTTCTTTTGAAAACTTTTCAAGAGGCGTGGTCATAGAAAAGCCCATTTTTTTGCCCACAGCCGCAAAAAGAGGACCGTTCCAGCTTTCTTCATCAAGAGATTTAAAGCCGTTTACCGCAATTCCGCCTTCAGAAAGAGAAAGAGAGCGATCAGGCATCATTTTTTCAACCGAAAGAATGTTTTGTTCGCCAAGACCCGAACACTCAGGGCAAGCCCCCTGAGGATTGTTGAAAGAGAACATTCTCGGCTCAAGCTCACCAAAGGAAATGCCGTGCTCCTCGCAGGCATAGTTCTGAGAAAACTCAAGCTCCTCTTCTTTTTCTCCCTCTCTTGGCAGGGTGTGTATCAGCAAATGCCCCTCGGCAAGAGCAAGCGCATTTTCAACCGAGTCGCCAAGTCTTGCTCTTATATCCTCACGCATAACAAGACGGTCAACAACGATCTCTATGCTGTGCTTAAGGTTTTTATCAAGCTTTATTTCCTCCGAAAGCTCATATAGGCTTCCGTCCACACAAGCTCGAACATATCCGCTTTTCTTGGCTGACTCAAAGACCTTTTCATGCCTTCCCTTTTTAGCCCTCACAACAGGAGCCATAACCATAAATCTTGTTCCCTCGGGCAGTGACATTATGCGATCTATTATCTGATCTGTTGTCTGCTGTCGTATCTCCTTGCCGCAAACAGGACAGTGGGGTATTCCTATTCTTGCGTAAAGCAAACGGAGATAGTCATATATCTCGGTCACCGTTCCAACCGTTGAACGCGGGTTTTTCGAGGTTGTCTTCTGATCTATTGAAATTGCCGGAGAAAGGCCGTCAATGCTGTCAACATCGGGCTTGTCAAGCTGACCCAAAAACATTCTCGCATATGAGGAGAGCGACTCAACAAATCGTCTGTGTCCCTCGGCATATATGGTATCAAAGGCAAGTGATGACTTACCTGAGCCGGAAAGGCCTGTTATGATAACCAGCTTGTCACGGGGAATGACCACATCTATATTTTTCAAATTGTGCATTCTTGCACCCTTTATAATAAGTTCGTTTTTCATCTTAGTCCCTTAACTTTTTTATCTTATCACGCAGGAACGCCGCCTGCTCAAATTCAAGACGCCTTGCGGCATCCTTCATTTCCCTTGTGAGCTTTTCGATAAGAGCGTCCTTTTCCTTTTTCGTCATCTTTTTCTGCGACTTTTTCGAAGTACCCTTTTCACCTGACTTTTCAGCATTATCAGAGCTTATTCCTATATCAATAAGGTCTCTTATACCCTTTTTAACAGTGTGTGGTACTATGCCGTTTTCTTCATTATATTTCTTCTGTATCTCTCGGCGGCGGTTTGTTTCATCAATGGCCCGCTGCATAGAGCCTGTAACAGTATCCGCATACATGATGACCTTTCCGTGCTCATTTCTCGCCGCACGTCCAAAGGTCTGGATAAGAGCTGTTTCAGATCTTAAAAGCCCTTCTTTATCAGCGTCAAGAATTGCAACCAACGACACCTCGGGAATATCAAGTCCCTCACGGAGAAGATTGATTCCAACAAGAACATCAAAAACACCAAGACGCAGATCCCGGATGATCTCTATCCTCTCCATTGTGTCCACATTAAAATGAATATATTTCACCTTGATACCGTTTTTTGAAAGATAATCGCTCAGATCCTCTGCCATTTTTTTTGTTAGTGTTGTAACAAGAACCCTCTCGCCCTTGTCAGCTCTCGACCTTATCTCTCCCATAAGATCGTCCACCTGACCGGCAATAGGACGTATACAGAGCTCAGGATCAATAAGCCCGGTGGGTCTTATGATCTGTTCAACCACTTGCAGAGAATGTTCCTTTTCATAGGCAGCAGGAGTTGCACTGATAAACACCGTCTGACCTATCTTGCCCTCAAATTCCTCAAAGGTAAGCGGTCTGTTGTCAAATGCTGACGGCAGTCTGAAACCGTATTCTATAAGATTTTTCTTTCTTGCGCCGTCTCCCCCGCTCATTGCACGCACCTGCGGCAAAGTCATATGCGACTCATCAACAAAAAGCAAAAAATCCTTTGGAAAATAATCAAGCAAAGTATATGGAGTTGAGCCGGGTGCTCTGCCCGAAAGCACTCTCGAATAGTTTTCAACGCCCGAGCAAAAGCCTATCTCACGGAGCATTTCAAGGTCGTATTTGACCCTCTCCTCTATTCTCTGAGCCTCAAGCAGCTTGCCGCAGCTTTCAAAATAAGCCTTGCGCTCAAGCATCTCCTCTTCTATCTCTTTAAGTGCCGCTTCCCTTTTATCATCAGAAACCGCATAGTGTGTTGCAGGAAAGATAGCGGCATAAGATAACATTCGAAGAAGCTCGCCCGTTACAACATTTATCTCGGAAACCCTCTCTATCTCATCGTCAAAGAACTCAACTCTTAAAGCCTTATCACCCGAGTTTGCGGGGAACACCTCAACACAGTCGCCTCTTACGCGGAATTTATCACGAACGAAATTGATATCATTTCTGTCATAGCTGATAGCAATAAGCTCTCTGATAAAGGTATCCCTGTCCTTTTTCATGCCGGGGCGAACCGCAAGGGTAAGCTTTTTATATTCTTCCGGATCTCCCAAGCTGTAAATGCAGGAAACGCTGGCGACAATGATAACATCCCTTCTTTCAAAAAGAGAAGATGTTGCACTGTGGCGCAGCTTGTCGATCTCATCATTAACCATTGCGTCCTTTTCGATGTAAACATCCTTGCCGGGGATATATGCCTCGGGCTGATAATAATCATAATAACTGACAAAATATTCAACAGCATTTTCGGGAAAAAACTCACGAAATTCAGAGCAGAGCTGTGCCGCAAGAGTTTTATTGTGCGCCAAAACAAGAGTTGGGCGATTTGCTTTGGCGATAACATTTGCCATTGTAAAGGTCTTACCCGAGCCTGTAACACCCAAGAGCGTCTGATTTTTAACCCCGGCATCAATACCGCGAACAAGCCTATCAATAGCCTGCGGCTGATCGCCCGTGGGCTTATAATCCGAAACCAATTTAAACCTTTCCATAGCTCTCCTCCTCAATTCAGATTCACATTATATCATACACTATATCTGTAACTTTGTCAATAGATTTCTTCCTAAAACAGAAATTTGAGTCTTTCTCAGAGGCAAAAAAAGACTCAAATTTGCCAAAAATGGATTTAGCAATGTTTTTTTGCCGTTTTTTACAAATATGTCATTTTGTGCATTATTTTTTTAAGGAAAGAGTTGTATAATCAACAAAAAAACACAATGGAGCTTCATATTGGGGAAAACGTTAATTGCTGGATAAACTACATTCCTATCTTGCATTGGCGAAGGCAAAAAAATCATAAAAAAACACTGCTTCAATTAAATGAAGCAGTGTTTTTTAATCTGCAGTCTTTATGACTCCTGCCTTTGAATATTTAAACACAAATCTATAGTAAACATAGGTGGTCATAGCGCAGGCAAACCAGCCGGCAGGGTATCCGAAGGCAATAGGCAAAAGCCCATTTGAAATATAATTTGACATAACAAAAAGATATAGCTGTCTAAGCCCCACAAAAGTGGAAAGCATTATTATCATCGGCGCTCGGCTGTTGCCAGCCCCCCTCAGCGCCGCAGAATAAATCTGGTTTATGCTGGTGAAAAAGTAAAACGGTGTTACATACCGCAGAAGTATCGTTGCAAAATGCACAATATCAGCATCCGAATTAAAAACAGAGGCAAGGAAAGGTGCGAAAGACATTACAATTATTATCAGAAAAACATTTGCACCGGCTCCCATAAAAAATCCAATATTTGCACCTTTTTTAGCACGCTTTATGTCACCTATCCCCACGTTTTGCGCAACAAATGTGGTTACCGCCAGAGCTAACGACTGAACGGGGAGGAAAATGAACTGATCTATCTTAGAATATGTTGTCCAAGCGGCAAGACCGATCTCTTTCATCTGTGCCGGTTCAACCGTTATTTTGTCTCCCGCACTGTGAAGTCCAAAGCCGGAATTGAGATCAACGCCCGAAATATAAGACTGAACAAACATATTTGAAAATGATGTTAGTGCCATTTGAAGTGCCGAAGGAATACCGATCTTTATTATCTCACCGAGAACATCCCTTTCTATTCTCAGCTCACCTATGCGAAAACGCACAGATGAATCGGTTCTCAAAAGCGTAATTACAGACAGGACAGCCGAAATAAACTGAGCAATAACCGTTGCTATCGCAACGCCTGCAACACCCATTTTAAATCCGAATACAAAAAGAATATCCAGTGCTATATTTACAAGGCTCGAAATAACGAGAAAATAAAAAGGATGTGTTGAATTGCCAACTGCACGCATAATTCCAGAGCAGATATTATATACCATAAGTCCGATAACGCCGGAAAAATATATAGTCAGATATATTTTTGCGTTTTCATAAACAGCATCGTAATCTCCTGAAGCATCGGATCTCAGCATAATGCTGAGCAGATAAGGGCTAATAAGAACACCCACAACTGTAAATATAACGCCAAGTATGACCGTCATAAGAAGCGCTGTATGAACAGCGTCGCTTACCTTGTTATCCTTTTTAGCTCCGTAATATTGGGATATAACAACGCCTGCACCGCTTGAAAGCCCCAAAAAGAAACCGATAAGCAGATTGATAACCGGGCCTATACTCCCAACTGCGGCATATGCCGCATCGTTGCCGGTTTGACCTATTACCCACGTATCCACCATATTATAAAGCTGTTGAAACAGATTTCCTGCAAGGAGCGGCAAGGCAAACATAATTATATTGCCGGCAATGCTCCCTTCGGTCATGTCAACGTCGCTCTTTTTTCTGAAAAACGTCCTTTTAACCGCGGTCAATATATCCCCTCCTTAAAATTGCTTTTATAATTATACTTTATAAGATATATTTTGTCAATAACCGCCCTATGTCTTTAACAAAATTTTGCAAAATATCTCATATTTTTAGATTAAGTTTTCTTTTATATTATTTTCTTTTGATTGCTATTGACAAGCAAACGTTTTTTAATTAAAATTAAAGAAAAAACGGAGGAATTATATATGAACAAAAAGGTTATACTTATTTCTATTGACGGCATGAGACCTGACGGACTCCAGCAATGCGGAAATCCTTATCTTGATGAGCTGAAAAAGATCGCTTCATATACATTCAATGCCAAAACAGTTTTTCCCTCCATAACCCTTCCCTGCCACCTTTTGATGTTTCATAGCGTGCCACCCGAAAGGCACGGAAATTTCAATAACAACTATGTTGCCCCCCCATAACGGGACTTTTTGAACAGCTGAGAGCTGATCTCTCATCTCCAAATAACAGCAACAAAAAACTGCCAACATTCAGATCAAAGGTTGGCAGTTTTTTATCAAGTTTCGTGCACTGCAGTGTATGTTTAGTAGCTTCATCTATCTTTGTCACATTATCTCGCAGAGAAGCTTGTCACTATCATACTCATATGACAGGTTCTGCATTCCGTCTTCGCCGTAGGTTTGAGTGATGCTGTTTACAAGTGATGTAAGACGGGTGCCGCCTTCCTCTGCTGAAGCATAGTAGCCGTATTCATCTAAAGCGTGACGTCTTGCATTG
>JAZNCT010000082.1:0-21617 GCA_045587665.1 Eubacteriales bacterium | reverse complement strand
TCAAGGTGTCTGCGGTTCGATTCCGCAATGGAGCACCAAAAAGCACTTGCATAAAGCAAGTGCGCTTTTATTTTTCAATTATTATTCAACCTGGGCAAGTCGGATAATGGTGTACCAGGTTGTTGGACCTGTTATTCCGGTGACGGGAATACCGTTATTCTCCTGAATTATGCGAACTGCAGAAGCGGTGCCGCTTCCATATATTCCGTCAACCACAACTCTTGGGATATATGAAAAGCTTTCTGAAGCTATGTTGATAAAGGTCTGCAGTCTTCTCACATCCTCACCCTCACTGCCGCTGACAAGTGCCCTTCCGGGGTATATTTCAGCGGCAACATTTGAATACTGAGGGGGCAGTGATGTAATTATCCGCAGATAGCTTTCGGTTATAGCGTTCCATGTTGCTCTTCCTATAATGCCATCCACCTCGAGCCCTTGCTGTGCTTGAAATGCCCGGACGGCATTTTCTGTTTCGGAATCATATATTCCGGTTAGTCTGACACTCGGTATCTCGTCGTCAAAATAGCCGATAACGGCAAGATAATATTGAGCTGCTCTCACCTGGGGCCCCTCATCGCCCGGGCCAAGAGCAGTTGCATATATACGGTCCACATCCTCAATACTAAGTCCCTCGCTTTGAAGGTCGGCAAGCCCCTTTACAGCATTGAAAATAGATTTTATCTTATACCATGTAGCTTTTCCAACAATACCGTCAGGCGTAAGATTAAAGGTCTGCTGAAAGCGTTTGACAGCTTCTTCAGTGGATCCGTTAAAAACTCCGTCGGCATTCAGCCGAGGCGATATTGCAGGATAATTTACCCCTATTCGGTTAAGCTGTCTCTGCAATGTCCTTACATCCTCGCTAACAGTACCCAGCCGCAGCGGTATTCCGGGATAAGAGGGCAAAGCTCTCGTTGTTGGCGCATTAAAAACAAGATTTATGTCTTCGCCATAATAATTCTGCAGTATTTCATATGGAGTGAGTCCTTCTCTTGCAAGATCCACGGTTCCCCACTGTGAAAGTCCTTCACACGTGACCTCTATGCCATCGCAATATTGAGCAAAAAGCGGTTCAATATTTCCCTGCCTTGTTATATAATCATTGAAAATATCGTCAACTATCCGGTTTATATTGTCATATATATCTCTGCCGTTTACAAAGGACTGGTCAAACCTGGTTGAATTTGTTATATCAAAATCATATCCTCGGCTCCTGTAATATTCGGTAAACACCCTGTTAAGGGCAAAGGATATCTGCGCATATATATTGGCTCTCAGCGCATTTTCCGGCCAGGTGGGATATATTTCGCTTGATGCAACATTCTTTATATAATCCGAAAAAGGCAAGCGAACATTTGCAGCAGTGCTGTCACTTGGCTCTCCAAGATGAACGGTTATAAAATCAGGAATTATCGGCAGCGCCATATATACCTCCGTATCTCTGAGTCATCTGCAGTGGCTGTATAGTCTTAACCCCCGAAAAAAGCTCTATCTCTCTTTCCACAGTGTCAAAGCGATCCTTCTTTGCCGTCAGCAGATATAAAACTGTTCGGTCGGGCTTTCCGTATTCTGTAGAATTTGAAGCAGGAGGAGCCGGAAGCTTTATGCCGTCGATTATACCGTTTTCATTTGTTTCCCCTTCAAAAAAGATATAATCAAAATTTCCTATCCGCTTTGTTATGAGAACAGAAACCCCCTCGGTCGGTATAGCCTGCTGACCTCTGAAGGCCTGTATCCGCACCTCACCCGTTTCGCTGTTTTCCCTCATAAAATCCTCAAAGCTATCGTCCGTGTCCTCCTCGGGATATCCGTTTTCATCTTTTACAGACCCAGAATTGTTTATGAGCTCATCATCAGTATCTTCTTCATATTCATAGCTGTCCCCTGGCATACTGTTATCAAATGTGGGCAGTGCCGAGGCACTCTCACTTCTCCTTATATAGTCAATTATACCGTCGGCTATTCCCCTTGCAAAGGCAGTTGGGGAATTTGCCAAAAGCGAAGCATCGCCGGGATTTGTGATAAATCCCATTTCAACAAGAATCGCAGGCATTGCCGTTCTTCTGAGAACATACAGACCGGGTCTTGCCACAACTCCCCTGCCCCTTATTCCGGTTGAAAGGGTAAGCTGTTCAAGCACACTTCTTGCAAGATCATATGCAGGAGAAGAGGTGCTGAATACAAGAACCTCCGCCCCGTTTGCCTGCGGATTTACAGAGGCATTTGTATGTAGGCTCACAAAATAGTCGGCGCCCCACGTGTTTGCATCATTAACTCTTGCGGCAAGAGATGTTGCAACAGATGTGCCAAGCTGTGTACTTGAGGTTGGCCTTGAAAGTCTTGTTTCAAAACCGTTTTCCTGCAGTATAGCAGAAAGTCGCCTGCCTATCTCAAAAGATATATCCTGCTCTCTGTAGCCGTTGCCTTCTGCACCTGCATTGGGATTTACGGGGTTGTGCCCCTGATCAATATAAATTTTAATAGCCATTGGTAACCCTCCTTTTGTTATTTACAGAATATGTAAATAAATCAGAAAAGGTTAAGGGTATTTTTTCTTTGAAGCGAATATTTTCCCTTAAACTGACCGATATTTATAGTGATTATTACTCAGAAATTTTGTAATAATATATTTATCAGCAAAAAACACGGATCGGGTATTGCCCGAGGAAAGGATCAAAAAATGAAAAAAATTGTTACCATCTTTATTACGCTTGCTATCTGCCTAACTGCTTTTGCAGGCTGTTCTGCCGGAGAAGGTTCGGGAGCAGATGTTCATGTTTTCTATTACACCTACAGCGACCCCTATATTTCCAGTGTGCGCAGTGCTCTTGATGCAAAGCTCCGTGACGGCGGCATGAGCTATCAGGACTATGACGGAAACGGCAATCAGACAACACAGACAGAGCAGGTTCAAACGGCTATCACAAAGGGCGCAAAGCTTATTATAGTAAACATCGTAAACACAGGATCAGACGATGCGGCAAACGGAATCGTTGCTATGGCAAAGAACGCTGATATTCCCGTTATATTCTTTAACAGAGAGGTCTCTGATAGCGTCATTACTTCCTATGATAAATGCGCCTTTGTTGGAACCAGAGCCGAGGAGGCAGGTATACTGCAGGGACAAATGATAGGCGAATATCTGCTGAGCAACTATGAAAAGACAGATCTTAACGGCGACGGGGAGATCTCTTATATTCTGTTTAAAGGGGAAGAAGGTAACAACGAAGCCATTTACAGAACACAGTTCAGCGTTGAAGAAGCAGACAAGCTTTTAACCGAAGCAGGCAAGCCAGCCCTTAAATTCTATGATGCCAGCAACCCAAATAAATATTTAGTCGATAAAAACGGTCAGTGGTCTGCTGCTGCAGCAAATGAATATATGCTTACCGCCCTCACCTCGTCAAGCGAAAGCAGCGGAAATATGATCGAGCTTGTGATATGCAACAATGACAACATGGCAGAGGGAGCTATCTCAGCACTGAACGGCGCAGGCTACAATAACGGCGGCACATCTAAAACGATTCCCGTTTTCGGAGTTGACGCAACCGATGCGGCAAAAAATCTCATCTCCGACGGAAAAATGACAGGCACAATCAGGCAGGATGCGGCAGGAATGGCGGATGTTATAAGCAAGCTGACCAAAAATGCAATGAATGACGCCTCAAAGCTGCTTGAAGGAATGGATGATATGAATATTGACGAGGGAGTTGCAAAACTAAGAATCTCATATTCAAAATATCTGGGTTAAGCCGGGGAGGATATGGCTATGTCTGAAGATAATATTCTTCTGAGAATGAATAATATATGCAAAGAATTTCCCGGCGTAAAGGCACTGGACAATGTTTCTCTTACAGTAAGAAAAGGCACCGTCCACGCCCTTATGGGCGAAAACGGCGCCGGTAAATCCACACTTATGAAATGCCTTTTCGGAATTTATGCAAAAAGCTCAGGGAGCATTTATCTTGAAGGCAAAGAGGTTGATTTCCGCAATGCAAAAGATGCTCTTGAGCATGGTGTTGCCATGGTGCACCAAGAGCTGAATCAGGCACTGAAGCGCAGTGTTATGGATAACCTCTGGCTTGGGAGATATCCAAAAAAGCTGGGCTTTATAACATCCGAGAAAACTATGTATAACGAAACAAAAAGGATATTCAAGGAGCTTGATATCGAAATAGATCCAAGGCAAATAATGAGCACCATGCCTGTTGCAAAGAGGCAAATGGCGGAGATTGCAAAGGCGGTATCTTATAATGCAAAAGTCCTTGTGCTTGATGAGCCTACCTCCTCGCTCACAGAGCAGGAGGTAGAACACCTTTTTAGAATTATAAATATGCTGAAGGCACGGGGCTGCGGCATAATATATATATCTCACAAAATGGAGGAGATCTTGAGAATTTCAGACGACATAACCGTTATGCGTGACGGAACTCATGTCATCACCGCCCCTGCTAAGGAAATGACAATGGACAGGATAATAAAGCTTATGGTTGGCAGAGACCTTACAAACCGCTTTCCCGAAAAGACCAATCACCCGGGAGATGTGATACTTCAGATCCGTGATCTTTCGGGAAAACATTCACACATAAAAAACGTCAGCTTTGATGTTAAAAAGGGTGAAATACTGGGTATTGCCGGTCTTGCAGGAGCCGGCAGGACCGAGATTCTCGAATGTATTTTCGGAATTGCCGCAAAGGATAGCGGCAGAATATATCTTCACGGCAAAGAGGTGTTCAACCGAAATGCAAAAGAATCAATTAGAAACGGCTTTGCACTGCTCACCGAAGAAAGACGGTCAACAGGGATCTTCGGAATTTTGGATATTACCGAAAACACCACCGTTTCAAGCCTGAGAAGCTATCTTGCCGGGGGGATATATCTAAAAAACCGGGCAAGAAAGAAGGCCACAGACAAAATGATAAAGGCAATGAAGGTCAAGACCCCAACAAGAAGAACACAGATACGCTCGCTTTCGGGCGGAAATCAGCAAAAGGTGATACTTGGAAGGTGGCTTCTCACAGAGCCGGAGATCCTTATGCTTGATGAACCCACAAGAGGAATTGATGTGGGAGCAAAATATGAGATATATCAGCTCATCATTGATCTTGCCGCCTCGGGAAAGGCAGTAATAATGGTTTCGGGAGAGCTGCCAGAGCTGCTTGGAGTATGTGACCGCATATGCGTTATGTCGGGAGGCTACATGGCAGGTGAGGTAGATGCCGCATCCACAACTCAAGAAGAAATAATGACTCTGGCGGCAAAAAACGCTTAAATCAGAAAAGAAAGGCACGGTTTTTATATGGAAATCTTCAACAGATTTAAAGAAATGGACAGAAAAGAGCGAAAAGCCTATATGTGGGAGCTTTTTGTAAACAACTCGCTTTATATTTTTCTGATTTTGGCTATCATTGTCATTCAGTTTATAAACCCAGCATTTCTGTCTGGCCCCTCCATAGTTAATATCATTTCACTTTCCGCCGCAAATCTGCCCATTGCACTTGGAATTGCCGGCGCAATAATTCTCACGGGAACAGACCTTTCGGCAGGACGAATCGTTGGTGCGGTTGCCTGCGTTTCAGCCTCTCTCCTTCAGACCTCGGGCTACCCAAACAAAATGTTTCCGGGACTTGACACGCTCCCTATCCCATTTGTACTCCTTATAGCACTTGCTATAGGCGCATTGGTTGGCCTTATCAACGGTTTTTGCACGGCTCATTTCAATCTGCATCCCTTTATTGTAACCCTGTCAACTCAGCTGATAGTATATGGCGCACTGCTGATGTATCTGATGATAGGTAACAACAACGGTCAGTCAATATCCGGCCTCGCTCCTGAATATACCAATTTTATTAAGGGAAGCTTCATTTCCCTTGGCAAAACACCTGTGCCAAACTATGTTTGGTATGCCCTTGCAATAACGGCTCTCATGTGGTTTATCTGGAACAAAACCGCTTTTGGCAAAAATATGTTTGCCGTGGGTTCAAACTCGGATGCGGCAAATGTATCGGGAGTTAATGTAAAAAGAGTAATTATTCTTGTCTTTACCTTAGCCGGAATAATGTACGGTATAACCGGTTTTATCGAAGCGGCAAGAATCAGTTCAAACTCTGCCGCAACAGGACTAAATTATGAGCTTGATGCCATTGCCGCCTGCGTTATCGGCGGAGTTTCGTTTGTGGGCGGTATAGGAAAGATAAGAGGAGTAATAATGGGCGTAGTTTTGCTGAGACTTATCTTTGTGGGGCTCACCTTCCTCTCAATAGATTCCAATATGCAGTATATAATCAAGGGTCTTATCATTCTTATTGCCTGCGCCATTGATATGAGAAAGTATCTTGTAAAGAAATAAGGAGCTAAGATGAAAAAGTTTAATATATACGAAGGCATAACAATATCAGAAAAAAAGCTTTCCGTGGGAATTATCATTGCCATTGCAGTTCTTATTGCCCTTATGGTTATAGGCAGCAGCTTAGGTTTTACAGCCAGCTTTGAAAGCGAAGAAGGCAAGGTAATATCAAGTCAGCATCTCAGATATGGCGACCGTGTGGCAGAGCCGCCGGTCCCTTCAAGAGAGGGGTATGTTTTCAGCGGGTGGTATACCGACAAAGAACACACAAATTTATATGATTTTGAAAACGCACGTCTGCGTGATGATATAACCCTCTATGCCCACTGGAAAAAGACCTCCGGCTAAAAAATAACCGATGCACAAAAGATGTGCATCGGTTATCTTTTATTTAACAAAAAGCTTTGTGAAAAGCAGATTGGGTATCATCCAGAATATCTGGTAAAGTGCCACATATACCGAGGGAATAACCAGCTCTGAGCTGAGCAGGGAAAGGAATATCATCATAAATGTGCTGACCAGCATAGAAGCAATGCTGACGCTCTTGGCAGTTTTTCTCACCCTGCGTATCTTGTTGCAAAGAGCAACAGCGCGTGCAAGTGCCGTCAGAGAGCTTCTCGAAACGATACCACTGTCGGCGCTCTGGACCTCACCGTGATCCCCACTTGTGCCTCTTATTATGCGAACGGGCAATCCGGAGTTTCTGAGCCTTGATGCCAAAAGCATATCATCTATATTTGGGTCGCAGGTGCGTATAACTGTCTCCATACGCTCGCCTGCAAGGATCGAGATAACATTTTCAAGCTCGGGGTCAATGTCATAGCGAACATAAAGCTTTGCGCTGAGAACTCCGTCAAGCACGAGATACAGAGCAGTTGCTCCCTCTCCCCTCATTTTGTCATCATCAGGATCCTCATAGGTATCAATACCGCACTGAGCCATATACGCTTCCTTGCCCGCAAGCACATGGACCTTTCCGTCTATCATCGCCTCTATTCCGTTTTCTGCAATGCTGAGAATTTCAACATCCTCAGAATAACCAAGCTCTGTTGTGGCCTGTATCAGCCTTTCCTTCAAGGGGCCTCCTATCTTTGTATAGAGGCTTGCAAGGTGATAGAGCACATAATAGATCGCGTTGTTATCAAAAAGCTTTATCCCTCTTGTTACAGTAGCCTCAAGGGGGAACACCTCCTTGTCGGTAAATATCACTCTTGAAGCATCGCTGTATTCTTCTATAGATTCTTCGCCGATAATAGTGGCATCGTTTTCAAATGCCGCCTTAACAGCACCAAAGAATGGGAAGCTGCCGATAAACAGAGCAGACATAGGCATACCAAACAGAACAGTAAGTATTGCAATATTGAAAGCAGTAATTCCGCTTCTGTTTACAACATATGAAACAATTCCAAGAGCAATAGCCAGTGCCACAAAGGGGAATATCATGAGACAGCGATTGCGGCTTTTTGAAGATCTGATATTTGTGCGGCGGAAGTAGTTTTCAACAAATCCAACCTTTTTAGTTTCAAGCACCTTTTCATCAGCTACGGTCTGCTCTTCTTCAGAAAAGATCGACATCATTTCTTCTTCGGCAGTGCGCTCAGCTTCACTGTGCTGAGTCATAACCGCATATTTAGGACGTCTTGTTGCAACGGTATTAAAGGAACGGATCTCTCTTGACAGATCAAAATAATCGCCAAGCACAAGGAAAACAAGAAAGAGGGCCGCAGGGAAATTATAAAGAACAAGACCTGAAGTGGGTGCAATGAGTGCCATTATAATGTCGTAAACTACCGTCAGCAACACAGCCACCGAAGGAATTGATGCAGGCGACGGATTAAAGGTCACAGCATCAAAAAGTCCTTTAAATATCTGTCTGTAGGAGAGTGCACAGGCAAGAACAAGAAGCTGCAGAGAAAGCATTATGCCAACAACAGGATAATGCTCTATATTCAGAGCACCGCCAAGTCTAACACCAAATGCGCCAAGCAGTTCAAAGATCAAAAGAGTAAATGCCAAAACGCCGGTAGCCAGCAGGCGGATCTTCATGTTTGCGTGCTCTTTCTTATATCTGTCACCAATAATTCTGAAACCGTCGGGGGAAGAAAGTTCCGAGCCGTCATAGGCATATGCGCTGTCGGCATCTATAAAGTCAACTATCTCTGCGCTGAGATTTTCGGATATCTCATCAACAGTATCCTTGCCTATAGCCTTTTCAAGCTCATCTTCATAGCCGAGAGCTATCATCAGGTTTATATCCTTGTCGTCAAGCTCCTCATTTGCAGTATTCTCTGCTGCCTCACCTTCATCCTTTGTAATCTCAATGTCAGCATTGTCAGCATCAAAAGCACTGATGTCGGAAGGACCTATGTCCTCAAAGGCTGATTCGTCGGGAACGATAGGAGTTTCATCCTCATTATCAAAAGCAAGGGGCTTTTTGGAAGAAACAAAATATTCTTCCTCGTGCTCATTTTTGTCATTTTGATTTTCAAAAGTGAGCATCTCTGAAACTGCGATCGCTTCCTTTTCTTCGGTCAGAGGCATTTCTGCCTCGTCTGTTACATTTCCGATAAGCTCAAGATCCGGCATATCAGAGCTCATCAGCTCATCATATGAAATAGCTGCTTCATCTACGGCTTCCTTATTTTCTGCCTCATAGGTGTCCGCAGCATTAAATTCAGTATCAAACGAAAGCTGTTCGGGTTCTTCTGAATGCTCTGTATCCTCGGCACTTTTGATCTCTTCTTCAAGCAGCTTGGCATAGCCATCTGCAAGGCTTGTGCCTTTCTTTTTGCCAAATCCGAAAAGCCCTGTGCGTTTCTTGGGCTTTTTGGCTTCATTCTCAGAATCAAAGCTCACCGCATCAATAACAATATCATCCTCTTCGGGAATGAAATCCTCTATTATCTCTTCTTCGGGCTCATCAAAATCATCTCCGAAAATGTCAACACCGACTTCGTCTATCTCAAAAGCACTGCCCTCGTCAGCTTCTTCAGCCTCTGCCAGAGGCATATCAATCTCATATTCAGGATCGGAAACAAGCTCAAAATCAGCTTCATCCGGATTTTGAGATGTCTCATCCAGCTCAAAATCACCGCCGTCAGCCTCTCCTTCGGGCATAAATTTTTTCAGCATCGAAGCTATATCTCTATCCGGCTCCGACTTTTTTACTATGGTTTTTTCTTTCTCATCTTCTGAAGTTTCGGGGGAGCTGATATTACTGCGCAAACGGTTTACAAGTTCGTCCACAGACATATCTTCATTGTTATTTTTCTTATTATCTGCCACTTGACCGCACTCCTTATTGCTTATTTTTTTGTCTCTGCTGCCTTGAAGCCTCGGCTAAGATAACCGATGCGGCAGTTGAAACATTGAATGAATTTACCTTGCCGTACATTGGGATAGAAACTATATAATCGCATTTTTTCTTAACAAGCTCAGAAACTCCCTCGCCCTCACTGCCGAGAACTATAGCCGCAGGCACGCTCATATCGGTATCGTAATAAGACTCCCCACCTGCCTCAGCCGCATATGTCCAAATGCCGTTCTTCTTAAGCATTTCGATGGTTGAAGCGATGTTTGCAACCTTTGCAATGGCAAGATGTTCTATAGCACCTGCCGAAGCCTTTGAAACAGCAGGGGTAAGTCCCACAGCTCTGCGCTTTGGAATAATGAGCCCGTGGGCACCGACGCCCTCAGCACATCTTATCAGCGCACCCAGATTATATGGGTCTGTGATACCGTCTGAAATCACTATGAGAGGGGTTTCTCCTCTTTCTTTTGCAATATCAAGAATATCCTCGACCTCACAATATTCCTTTTCTGCCGCCAGCGCAACAACTCCCTGATGAGGTGCACCGCCCGAAAGCTGGTCAAGCTTCCCTTTTTCAGCTTCAATAACGGGAACACCGCGTTCTATTGCCTCAGCAACCAGAACTACTATAGAGCCTTCTCTATCGCCTTTTCTGACAAAAAGCTTATCAATGGCTCTTCCGCTTTTTAAAAGCTCTCTGACAGCATTTCTGCCAACAACAGCACCGCCGGCACCTTCGCCTTCAAAGCGTTCCGGCTTTTCACCTGAAAACCTTTTGCGGGGCTGACCGCCTCGGTCTCTTTCTCTGTCATAGCGTTTCTTATTTTCAAAGCTCATTTATTGATCGTTCCTTAACATATATAGATTATTGTACACTCTGTACTATTATAACATACATTTTTGATTTTGTATATAACAATTTCACGTTTTTCTTAAAAAATAGCGTTTTTTGTAGGATTTTCTGAGATCACGGGTCGTTTTTAGCTATTTTTTGTTTTTTAATTCCGATTTTGGAAAGCCTGCTTTTCCGCAAAAGCACTATATATACAACATATGATATGTGCAAACTGACAAAAATACTTTTTTTCTAAAAACATATTGCAATTTTTGTAAAAAAGTGTTATCATAGGCTTAAGATAGAGGCGCGTTTGTAATAAGTATCGCGAAAAACACCGTCGGAGGTGCGCGAAAAAGGGCCAAACGCCGAAATCGGCAAAGCTTCCGATCAGCTTTTTCGGTTGGTATATTGCAAAATATGTAATATACTGTCACGTCTTAGGATGTGGAGCGCTGTCGCAATGCCATATGAGTGTTTGTGATATGCGCGAAGCATATCATTTTTATTTTGGAGGCTTTTATGAAAGCAAAAAAATTTCTTCTCCCGCTGATCGCCGCAGTCGTGATCATTGCCGTTATGGCAGTTGCGTTCTTTACGATTGGTGAAAATGGTGCATTTTCTACACCATGGGCTCTGCTAGCCCCGGTCATCGCCATTGCTCTCGCGCTGATAACTAAAGAGGTTTATTCTTCACTCTTTATCGGTGTTGTTATCGGTGCAGTGCTAAATGCAAATTTCAGCTTTACAGGCACGGTCGATGCTGTTGTTGAAGGCGGACTTATCGCCGCAGTTGCCGACAGTTCGGGAATTTTCATCTTTTTGGTGCTTCTTGGAGTTATCGTTGCACTCATCAACAAGTCCGGCGGATCTCAGGCTTTTGGCCACTGGGCAAAAACTCATATCAAGACAAAAGCGGGAGCTATGCTCGCAACCTTTGTTCTTGGAGTATTTATCTTTATTGATGACTATTTCAACTGCCTCACCGTTGGCTCAGTTATGAGCCCCGTTACCGACTCTCACAAAATTTCAAGAGCAAAGCTTGCATTTCTCATTGATGCAACAGCCGCTCCCGTTTGTATGATAGCCCCTATCTCCTCTTGGGCGGCAGCAGTTTCCGGCTGTGTTGAAAGTGAGACATACAGCGGAATCGAGCTTTTTGTCAGAGCTATACCTTATAATTTTTATTCTCTGCTTACCCTTGGATTTATTGTTCTCATTGCCATTATCGGCTTTGATTACGGCAAGATGTCGGATATAGAAATAAAGGCTCAAAACGGAGATCTCGGAGCTATCAATTCTGCAGGAGAAGAAAATAGTGAAGCACAGGGCAAGGGCAGAGTTATAGACCTGCTTCTGCCAATAGTTGTTCTTATTATAGCCTGCGTTATCGGACTTATATATGTTGGATATAAATCCGAGGGCGTTACAAATATTATAGACGCATTTGGCAGCACCGATGCTTATGTTGGTCTGCCCTGGGGCTGTATAATCGCCCTTATCATAATCATTGCTTACCTTATGGCACGCCGCCTCATAACCTTTAAAGAGGCTATGGAGTGTGTTCCGCAGGGCTTTATCGCAATGGTTCCCGCAATTCTCATTCTTACACTGGCAACCGCTCTTAAGAATATGACAGGCGGACTTGGAGCAGACGTTTATGTTGAAGGTCTGATGAAGGGTGCGGCTGCCGGTCTTGCCTCCTTCCTGCCGGCAATTATATTCCTCGTTGCCTGCTTCTTAGCTTTTGCCACCGGAACATCCTGGGGCACATTCGGTATACTTATTCCGATAGTAACAAGTATGTTTAGTGAGGGTGATTCCCTGCTCTTCATCGGCATTTCAGCTTGCCTTGCAGGTGCTGTTTGCGGAGACCACTGCTCTCCCATTTCGGATACAACGATCATGGCAAGTGCAGGAGCACAGTGTAATCATATCGAGCACGTTCAAACTCAGTTGCCATATGCTATCACAGTTGCGGCTGTATCCTTTGTCAGCTTCATAATCGCAGGTCTTGTAAAGAATATTTTCATTGCGCTGCCTGCTGCATTTGCTCTGCTGATTATCACTGTATTCGCTATCAAGTTTATAACACAAAAAAAGCAGAATAAGCAATAATAATTTTAAGGGGGCTGTTTCGAAAAAACAGCCCCCTTTTGAAAAAGGAATCATATGATAGTCTTTATTTCACCGGACCGCACTCGTTCATCGGTTATTAGAAATATGCTTCTTTCAGAAGATATATTTGCTTTCAGCAATTCCTTCCCTTCCACCAACAGCTTTAACGGAGTTGAAGCCTTTATAAAGAACCTCAGGATCATTCCCGAAATTGTGATAGTTGATGCCACAGAAAACATGGATTTTGGCGAAGAAGCCTGTCTTCACATAACAAACATATATCCAAATGTCAAGTGCATTGCACTTTTGAGCAAGACTTCGGCAAGCACATCCAGATTTAAATATTTAAAGAACAGCCATTATGAGATAGATACATTTCCCTCGTCAGATCTGGCAGTGGCGCTGAGAGAATTGCTGACAAAGCTTGGATATAGCATAAAACGCCATTTTGCAGAGCTCGACCTTGGAGATGATATCAAATCTGCTTCGCTTTTGTCTTACCCCCTGCATCTTACCCACTCCGAATACCGTATATTGCTTTTCCTCTGCAATCATACGGAAAGAATATTTTCTGCCGAGGATATTCTCGCTTTCTGCTTTGCCGAAAGCTACCGAATGACACTAACAAATGTGCGCTCACACATCTCATCCATTAACAAAAAAGCCAAAGCCCTCAGCGGCAGAAAACTCATTCTCTGCACAAGAAAAACAGGCTATCAGCTCAATCATTATATGTGATCTGCCATTCTTTGTTCCGGTGCCCCACACAAACAAAAAAGCTGAGACACAAGAACGTGTCTCAGCTTTTTATCATAGATTATTCTGCATCAGCAGTTGCTTCTTCAGCAGTCTCTTCAGCAACATAGTCCTCAGGCATAGCCTCTTCTGCCGCCTTAGCCTCTTCAAGAAGAGCACGGATAGAAAGACTAACCTTGCACTTTTCATAGTCGATCTCAGTGATCTTTGCATCAACAACCTGACCGATCTCAAGAACATCAGCAGGCTTAGCTATCTTCTGGAGAGCGATCTGAGAAATGTGAATCAGACCGTCAACACCGTCAACAACCTCTGCAAATGCGCCGAAAGGCATCATGTTTACAACCTTAACAGCGGCAATATCACCAACCTGGTATTTATCTGTAAAGATCTTCCAGGGGTTAGTATCCTCGGTCTTGTAGCCGAGAGAGATTCTCTTGTTTTCAACGTCAAGAGCCTTGATGTAAACATCAACCTCTTGACCAATAGAAACAACCTCTGCAGGAGACTTGATTCTCTTCCAGGAAAGCTCGGTTGTATGTATCATTCCGTCAACACCGCCAAGATCAACAAACGCACCGTAAGTTGTCATGCTCTTAACTGTGCCTCTATACTGCTTGCCTTCTTCAGCTGTTGCCCAGAAAGCATCCTCTCTTGCCTTTCTCTCTTCGCGAAGGATATCGCTGATAGAGCCATACGCTCTGTGGCCCTGCTCCTTAACTTCGATAATGCGGAACTTAACATTTGTTCCAACGAGAGTATTAAGGTCACCAGACTTCGGAACGCCGCTACGTGCGCCGGGGATGAATACTCTTGTTGCTCCTGCAAGAGCGATAACTCCGCCCTTAACAGCCTCAATAACCTTGCCCTCAAGAACTGTTTTAGCTTCATATGCCGCAACGATCTCGACCCAGTTCTTATCGGAATCGGTGCGCTTCTTAGAAAGCTCAGCAATTCCCTCGATGTCGCTTACGCGGATAACGAAAGCTTCAACCTCGTCACCAACCTTGAACATATCCTTCAGATTTACAGAAGGATCGTCTGTGATCTGCTCAGCCTTGATAACGCCGGTAACCTTATAACCGACGTCGAGCTGAAGCTCGGCGTTTGAAACAGCTGTAACTATTCCCTTAACGGTGTCTCCTGTATTTAAAGTTTTGCAAAGCGATTCTTCGAGCAGTTCTTCAAAATTTTCTGTTTTTGTGCTCATGGTTTTATATACCTCCTCTATTATGCCGGGAGGGGTTGAAGCCCCTGCGGCGATTCCCACCTTTTTTGCGGTGGGCGGAATCAGTCCTCTCAAAGCGTCGGCGTTTTCCACCCAGACAGTGTTCTTGCAGATGTTCTTGCATATTTCGGTAAGCTTGGAAGTATTGGAGCTATCCTTGCCGCCGATAACAATCATATAATCACAGACACTTGCAAGCTCCTTAGCTTCAAGCTGTCTGATTTCCGTAACATTACATATTGTATCAAAAATAATCGGATTTGTACAGAGTTTTTTGATAACATTTTGAGTTTTGTGCCATTCCGACAATTTTTGTGTTGTTTGAGCCACTAAAACGACCGTTTTTTTGTTCAAAATGTCCATATCGTTTTTTTCTGCAGCTGCCTCGATTTCATCTGCCGAAGAAAAAACACGTTTTTCAAATTTTGCGTGGCTCACAATTCCCTTGACCTCGGGATGCTCAGGGTCGCCAAGTATCACAAAAACCGTATCTTCAAGAGAATGTTCGTCTGCCAACTTGTGTATTTTTGCAACAAAAGGGCAGGTGCAATCAACATATGTGAAATATGGGTTTTGCGATGCGCATTTTTCAAGCCTTTGGCTGACGCTGAGGGGAACGCCGTGAGTTCTGATAAAAACCTTTACAGGAGAAGCCTCAGAAGCTGTTTTTGAAATCTCTTCTATATCATCTTCAAAAAGAACTCCCACGCCTTTTGAAAGAAGCTCCTCATTATAAACGGTATTGTGAATGATATGACCAAGGGTAAATATGCGAACATTTTTGCCCTTGCTTTTTATGGTCTCTTCAAGAGTATCTGTGGCTCTTTTAACGCCAAAGCAAAAGCCGGCATTTTTTGCAACTATAACATCTCTACCCATACTCTCAAAGTTCTCCTATGCGCCTGTAAATAACATCGGTTATCCTCGCAAGCTCCTCTGTCCTGTTTTTTTCTGCGTCAAAAGCAAGCTCACTTGCCTCTATCTTCTCTCCGATGACCACCTCTATTTTTCTGAAAGGAAGCCAACAGTTGTTCTTAACCTTTACCCTGCAGGGCAAAACAGGCACATTTGTCTTAGAAAGCACCAGTGCCGCACCATTCTTGAATTTTGTTTCCTCAAAAGGTACACCCTTGCACCGTGTTCCCTGAGGAAAGATACCGACGCAGTGCCCCTCAGAAAGAAGATCTATTGTTTTGTGTATGGCACCAATGTCCCCGCCACCACGATTGACCGGGTATGCACCAAAAGCTCTTATAAGTGCATTTAACAAAGGAATTTTAAAAAGCTCCTTTTTAGCCATATAAAATGGCTCGGTCTTTCTGAGCACCACATTTATGCAAATGGGATCAAGGAGAGTAACATGATTTGAACAGAGCAATATTCCGCCGGGGCCGGGCTCATTTTCAAGCCCGGTGACCCTAACTCTGAATAAAAATTTCACCGCTCCGGCAAGAATACCGTGAACGATCTTATAACCTTTTCTCATCTGATCTCACCGATTTTTTCCTTTATAATGTTTATGACATAACGTGTGCTCTCTTCAAGATCAAGCTCTGAGTTATCGAACATGATCGCATCCTCTGCGGGAACGGCGGGCGCAACCGCACGGCTGCGGTCATTTTCGTCTCTTTCAATCATTTCTCGGAGAACGTCCTCATATCTGACCGTAGTTCCCTTTTCCGAAAGCTCCTTAAAGCGGCGCATAGCACGAGCCTCATTTGATGCAAACATAAAGATTTTAACATCAGCGTCGGGAAGAATAACCGTTCCGATATCTCTGCCGTCCATTATCACATTGTTCTTTCTTGCAATAGACTTTTGTGTTTCAAGCAAAAATTCTCTAACACTGGGGATAGCCGAAACAGCCGAGGCATACATTGAGATCTCAGGATGTCTTATCCTGTCGCCAAGGTTTTCGCCGTTTAGATAAACGCACTGAACTCCGTTTTCATATTTTACATCAATCTCAATTTCCGGTAGAAGAGCTGTAACTTCATAGACATTCTTTGGATCTTTTCCCTTTTCTTTTACATAATAACCCACGCTTCTGTAAAGCGCCCCCGTGTCAACATAAACTATACCAAGCTCTGCCGAAACAGCCTTGGCAACACTGCTTTTTCCCGAACCGCTCGGTCCGTCAATGGCTATTTTTATCATCTTTCACACCTCGTCAAAATTTAATGCAGCGCTCTCACCTGCAAGAGCAGCGGTTGAAAATGCTATCTGAAGATTAAAGCCGCCTGTGTAGGCGTCAACATCTATTATCTCTCCGGCGAAATAAAGCCCCTTTATGAGTTTGGATTCCATAGTTTTCGGAGATATTTCTTTAACATCTATTCCCCCGGAAGTAATGATAGCTTCCTCTATAGGACGGAATTTAAGAAGAGGTATCCTGAAATGCTTCAAAAGGCGCAAAAGAGTTTTTCGCTCTTCCTTTGTAACAGAATTGCATTTCTTTCTTCCGTCAATGCCCGAAAGCCTCACCACAGTTTCTATCATTTTTTGAGGGAGCAGACCCCCAAGCGAATTTATAAAATCCTTGTTGTTTGATTTTGCAAGATCGGAAATCAAACGTGCGTCAAGCGTTTTTTCATCCAGTGCCGGTTTTAAGTCTATCTCAGCGGTATACCTATCCTTGTCTATATCCCTCAGATGAGCCGAAGCACTGAGGACAAGAGGACCTGTAAGCCCAAAATGGGTAAACATCAGCTCACCGAAATCCTCAAAAACAACCTTTCCGTTTTTGTTATCCAAAACAGAAAGCTTTATATTCTTCAGCGAAAGCCCCTGCATTGAGGCAGATATCCGTCCGTCCTCAACAATAGGAACGAGCGAGGGGACAAGCTCTGTTACATTATGCCCAAGTGTCCTTGCCATTCTGTAGCCGTCACCGTCCGAGCCTGTCAATGGGTATGATTTTCCGCCTGTAGCAAGAATTATGGCATCAAAATCATATTCGGCATCTGCTGTGATAATGCCGCAGGCTCTGCCCCCATCGGCCTTAATACCTTTAACTTTTTTATAAAGTATCTCGCAGCCAAGCCCAAGGCATTTTTTCTGCATTGCCGAAACGATATCCTGAGCTCTGTCGGAAACAGGAAAAACTCTTTTACCCCTTTCGGTTTTAAGAGGCACTCCTGCTTCTTCAAAAAAATTTTTTGTATCTTCCGAAGAAAAATTACTGAAAGAAGCATAAAGGAAGCGTGGATTTCGCGGAACATTTGCAAAAAACTCATCACGGGTGCAGTCATTTGTGACATTGCATCTGCCCTTGCCCGTGATTCTCAGCTTTTTGCCAAGCCTATCGTTTTTTTCAAACAGGGTAACATGGGCACCAAGTTCTGCTGCCTTTGCGGCCGCCATCATTCCTGCCGCACCGCCGCCTATAACAGCAATTTTTTTGCTATCAGAATTTATCTTTTTTATATACATCATATTCATCCCAAATAGTTTCAAGCTTTTTGAGCTGATCGCTGAAAAGCTCCTGCCTTTCTCTTGCAACGGCAACGATTATGGCATTTATAATGCTAAGGGGCGCAACCAGAGAGTCAACATAAGACACCATATCACTCTCAGCTGTGAGAAGCTGATCTGCATAGGCAGCTATGGGCGATCTTTTGCTATCGGTGAGAGCAACAACATCTGCCCCAACCTCTTTTGCATATTCAACAGCGTTGATTATCCTCTGAGAATAACGCGGAAAGCTGATAGCTATCATGGTATCCTGTGCTGAAAGGTGCATTATCTGCTCAAACATTTCACTGCCCGAGGTGGTTTGAACAAAACGAACGTTATCAAAAACCATTCGGAGATTGAAATTTAGAAAACCCGCAAGTGCAGAAGACGATCTTACACCGATTATATATATATTATTTGCATTAACGATCTTTTCAATTGCTTCGTAAAAAGATTTTCTGTCTATAGTTTCAAGAGTGTGTCTGATTTTTTCGGCATCGGAAAGCAAAACCTTTTCAAGCATATCGCCGTCTCCGATAAGACTGTTTGTAACCTCAATACGCTGTACGGCAGTCAGCATATTGCGGATAAGCTCCTGAAGTGCTTTCTGAAACTCGGGATATCCTTCAAAGCCCAGCTCGCAGGCAAAACGAACAACCGTAGACTCCGAAACTCCAACAAGTGCCCCGAGCTTTGATGCCGTCATATAAGCAGCCTTTTCATAATGCTCAAGCACATAGCAGGCAATCAGCTTTTGCCCCTTTGAAAAGCTTGGCATTTGATTTTTTATTGTCATTAAAAGGTCTCTTTTCATATATTCGCCTTTCCGACTTTAAGCATAAATTTACATTGTATATTATAAAACAAATTCATCCTCTTGTCAACCGTTTATGCGTTTTAATTTCCGTCCTCACGAAAAAACGCATAAGCAAATTGCACAAAAGGAATAGCAAAAGATTGTTTATAATCCCACCCCAAAAATTTGTCAAATATACTTTACTTTTGTCGAGTAACATGATAGAATTATAGCTATAGATCCGATATCACTGCAGCGGCGGAAGCGTTTGCTATGAAAAGGAACAATAAGCAAAACGAAAGACCGAAGCTGTAGAATCATTGCTTCGGCTTTTTTATTGCCGGGCTGTCGGAAAAAGGAGGACTTTTTATGAAACTCATCTATGATGTCAAAGACAAACCCAAATTCGGTCAGCTGATCGTTTTTGCGATCCAGCAGCTTCTCGCTATTATGGCGGCTACCCTCGTTGTTCCCGTTATCATCAACGGAAACATCACCACCTTTATTGAAAAAGGCGATGTTGCCTGGACCGCAGGCACAATGATGAGCCCTGCAGCGGCACTTCTCGGCGCCGGTATGGGAACTCTTGTATACCTGCTGTTCACAAAGTTCAATAGCCCTGTTTTCCTGGGTTCATCCTTTGCTTTTCTCGGTTCAATGGCGGCAGCATTTGCAGGTGCCGTTTCGATGGCGGCAGGATATGCCGGACTTATCATTGGAGCTGTTTTTGCAGGTCTGGTTTATGTTGTAATTGCAATCATCGTAAAGCTCGTTGGCGTCAACTGGATCAACAGGCTTATGCCTGCTGTAGTTATCGGTCCAACAGTTGCTATCATCGGTCTCTCACTTGCCGGAAACGCAGTTGGCGATCTTCAAAACGGCGGACTTAAGGTAAACAACGTTTCCGTTGCCCACCCCCTTATATGCGTTCTTGTTGGTATAATAACTCTTGCAATCGTTATGGCATGTGCAACTTACGGCAAGAAGATGACCCGCCTCATTCCATTTATTCTCGGTATTCTTGGAGGATATGCTGTTGCGACTATCTTCACAGTTATAGGCAATGCCGCAGGTATTGACGCTCTCAAGGTTATCGACTTTTCAAAGATCTCTGTTCTTTGGGCAGACGGCATTGGGCTTAGCACCTTCCTCACACTTCCCGATTTCACATTTGTACAGGCTATCGGCGGCATAAAAGAGCTTAGCGGTTCTTATATCGCAACTCTTGCCGTTGCATATATCCCCGTTGCATTTGTTGTTTTTGCAGAGCATATCGCAGACCACAAGAACATTTCTTCCATAATAGAAAAGGATCTTCTTGAGGATCCCGGACTTCACCGCACACTTCTCGGCGACGGCGTTGGCTCTATGGTTGGATCAATATTTGGCGGATGTCCAAACACAACATACGGTGAGTCGGTTGGCTGTGTTGCTATCACAGGAAATGCCTCTGTATACACCATTGCAACAGCCGCAGTTCTTGCAATTATCATTTCCTTTATCGCACCATTTGTTGCTTTTGTAAACTCAATTCCCTCCTGCGTAATGGGCGGTGTTTGCATGGCACTTTACGGATTCATCGCAGTTTCCGGTCTTAAGATGGTTCAAAAGGTTGACCTTAATGAAAACAAGAATCTGTTTGTTGTTTCTGCAATCCTCATTGCAGGCATAGGCAATCTTTCACTCAGCTTCGGCGAGGTTAAGCTCACATCTATTGCAACCGCTCTTATTCTCGGCATCCTTGCAAACATTCTTCTTTCAGGAAAAAAAGATGCAGAATAATTAAAACATTCATATAAAAACACAGCTCCGTCTTGTTTGCAAGGCGGAGCTGTTGCTCTTATGAATAAAAGCTATGGTTTCCAAGTGTCATAATAAATGTGCGGTTGTTGCTCACCCACATATTTGTTGAAATAGCCTCATTGAGAAAATAAAGTATGTCCTCAGAGAGAGAATAACCCTCAAGGCATATCTTAGCGGCAATTATACTGCTTTCGGCCGGGCTGTCATAAATCGTTCCGTTTGATATGGGAGTGAACTGAACTCCGTATTTAGTGTCAAAAATAACGTCATAAACCGTGTCCGGAAAGGAAGGAGCTCTTGTTCTGTTGAGGACAACATTTCCAACCGCTATCTGCCCCGCAAGGCTCTCTCCCCTGCTCTCAGCAGATATTATCCTTGAGAGCCAATAAAGAACCTCGCTGTCATATACATCCGAAGCATCCTCGGCTCTTTTGCCACCGGAGGTAAGCTCAGCAAAGCCAAGTCCCCCGCCCTCACGATCCTGCCATGTGACCTCAAGCCCATATGCCTTGGCTATTCCTCTAACAGGAATATATACCGATCCGCCGATAAGAAGATTTGCGCGACCCGTGTAAAACGGACGGTCATTGACTGTTATATAGGCCTGTCCCTCACGGGCAGTTATAAAAAGTCCTGCGCTTTTTACAGTTGCCGAGCGACCAATGGGATCCCAGCTCACATCACTTTCGCCAAAAGAATTGCAAAAGGCTCTTAGCGGAACATATGTTACAGCATCCACGAGCAAAGCCCCCTGCCCCTCTTCAAAAAGCGGAACGCCGTCAAGTCTGACCTCAACAGGGGTTATTATCACATCTGCCGCAGCAGATGTGACCATGCAAAAAGAAAGCATTGCGGCGGCCGCAAGGCAAAAGCAGATTGCTTTTAAAAATAACGTTCGTCTCTTCATCAAATGTATTATCCTTTCTAAGGTAAGTATTTGCAATTCCAATGTTGTCACTTCTTTCCCCG
>JAZNCT010000081.1:0-29763 GCA_045587665.1 Eubacteriales bacterium | reverse complement strand
AAAGTACTGTTTATGTAACGGGAAATACCGCAATTGATGCCCTCAAAACTACTGTTCGTGATGATTATTCCCACCCCGAGCTTGACTGGGCAAAGGACAGCCGTCTTATTATGATCACAGCTCATCGCAGAGAAAATCTCGGCGATCCGATGCACAATATGTTCCGCGCTATCCGCAGAGTTATGGACGAGCATCCCGATGTTAAGGCTATCTATCCCATTCATATGAATCCCGTGGTGCGCGCAGCTGCCGATGAGGAGCTTAGCGACTGCGACAGAATTCGCATAATCGAGCCCCTGGAGGTTCTTGATTTCCATAACTTCCTTGCAAAGAGCTATATGATCCTTACCGATTCGGGCGGGATACAGGAGGAAGCTCCGTCGCTGGGAAAGCCTGTTCTCGTTATGCGTGATACCACAGAGCGTCCCGAGGGAATTAAGGCGGGAACACTTAAGCTTGTGGGAACAGACGAAAACGCAATTTACAATAATTTCAAGCTCTTGCTTGAAGATAAAGAAGCATACAACGCAATGTCAAAGGCCAGCAATCCTTATGGCGATGGCTTTGCCTGCCGCCGAATTGCGGATATTCTTGAACAAAATTAAAATTATTTCAGAAGAATAAGCTTTGAAAGGTAACAGCCAATGGAGAATCAGAAAAAAACCATAGGAATAATCGGCGGAATGGGACCTGCCGCAACGGCACTCCTGTTTCAAAAAATAATTGAATATACAGACGCGGAAAAGGACGCCGATCATATCCACATTCTGATAGATAATTATCCTGCGGTTCCTGACAGAACAGCATCTATAAAAAGCGGCAGTGATAAGCCTGTGGATTATATATGTGAGGCAGGGAATAAACTTATATCCATCGGGGCTGATTTGCTGATAATTCCTTGCAATACATCGCATTATTTTTATGATAAGATTCAGAGCAGACTGAATGTTCCCGTTATCAATATGATATCTGAAACCGCTCTTGTCTGCAGGAATAGGGGATGCGGTAAGGTCGGTATTCTTGCAACCGACGGAACAAAAGAAATGCGTATATTTGATAAAGAGCTTGAAAAGCTTGGCATTGAAGCTGTTCCAACTTCGTCTGAAGGTCAGAGAGAGGTGATGAGCGTTATCTATGATCAGGTTAAGGCAGGAAGAAAGATAAACACAGAAAAACTGGCATTTTACCTTAATGAGATGAAGCAAGAAGGTGCGGAGGCATTTATCCTTGGATGTACAGAACTTTCGGCAGCTCTGCGTGACGGAGATTACGGCTTTAAATTTATCGACACACTGGAAGTACTTGCAAAAAGCGCGGTAATTCAGTCGGGATACAAGCTGAAATTATCTTAAAATTGAGTATAACAATGGAGAATTTATCTGCTCTCTTTCTATCGCAGTCATATAGAGATACTTGGGATGATCATAAGCGTTAACTGACAAGTCAAAGCTTCACAGGCTGGGATTGTGTTATCCTCACAGCATCAAATGACAGACAGGCAGAGAGGGATTTCGCGTTCAATCAGATGCTTGCAGAAAGTCAGGATTTTTGCAGGTGATCCTCAAAAAGGTGTTTCAAAGGAGACTGTACATAAGAGACTTAAAGAAGTATTTCAAGATAATCCTGTTGATGTTTGGAACTGCGAACTTATCTGAAAAACAAGGGGGGAAGGAATGTGGATGAGTATTTCAGCAAGAAATTTGTTGAATCAGAGCGTATTCTTTATACCCCCTCTTCTTTTGCAAGAAAAAGCCTCCTTCATTTGCAGGAGATAGGGAGCTTAAAAGCACTAAAAAAACACATTAGCCGACGTGAGAGCCTTGATTCCTATCTTTTCTTTATTGTTGAATCGGGATCCGGTACTCTGAAGTTTTCGGGAACAACAAGTTTTCTTGAAAATGGAGACTGTGTATTTATAAGCTGCAGAGAAGCATATGCACATGAGACTTCGGATGAGCTTTGGAGTCTCAGGTGGATACATTTCAGCGGTGCTCTTATGGCTGATATTTATCAAAAATATATTGAAAGGGGCGGAAAAGCCGTTTTCAGACCCGAAAATCTTTCAGCATTTAAAAAGGTTTGGTCAAAGCTTTTTAATATTGCGTCCTCTTCAGATCATATCAGAGATATGAGGATAAACGAGGGAATTGGCGAGCTTTTGACCCTTCTTATGGAAGAGAGCTGGAACCAGGAAGGGGAAGGCGGGAATGGTAAAAGAAAGGATCTTGAAAGAATAAAAAACTATCTTGAAGAGCATTATACGGAAAAGATAAGTCTCGATGAGCTTTCTGAAAGATTCTATATAAATAAATACTATCTCACAAGAATTTTCAAGGAGCAATACGGCACTTCAATAAATCAGTATCTGCTTGAAATAAGGATCACATCGGCAAAAAAGGCACTGCGCTTCAGTGATGATACCATAGAACAGATCGGGTATAAATGCGGTCTTGGTGCCCCTTATTATTTTTGCAGAATGTTCAAAAAGGTTGAAGGTATGCCCCCTAGCGAATTTCGGGCTAAATGGAAAAGTTAATATATGGCAAGGTTGTCTCGCTAATTTAGCAAGACAACCTTTTTTGTGTGCCGAATCATTGCTTATAAAAAGTCAATATAATGCAATTATAAGCCAATATTGTTTATTGGAATATGTGTCAAAGCTGTGTAAAATAATAGGGTATGAAAAAATCAGAATAAAAAAGTGAGGTAAAAAAATGAGCAAAGTTGCACTTATAACAGGTATCACAGGTCAGGACGGCTCCTATCTTGCAGAATTTCTTCTTGAAAAGGGATATACTGTTCACGGCATCACGCGCAGAGCTTCCATTTCCAACACAGGCAGAATAAACCATATAATTGACAAGATCAAGCTGCACGACGGTGATCTCACAGACTCTACATCTCTTATCAGAATCATAAAAGAAACACAGCCCGATGAGATATATAATCTTGCTGCACAGTCTCATGTACAGGTTTCTTTTGATGTTCCCGAATATTCGGGCGATGTTGACGCTATCGGTGTTCTTCGTATTCTTGAAGCTGTAAGAATGCTTGATCTCACACATAAGACAAAGATATATCAGGCATCAACCTCAGAGCTTTTCGGAAAGGTTGAGGAGATACCCCAGAGAGAGACTACACCTTTTCATCCTTACAGCCCCTATGCTATTGCAAAGCAGTATGGTTTTTGGATGATCAAGGAATACAGAGAGGCTTACGGTATGTTTGCTGTAAACGGAATTCTCTTTAATCATGAGTCTGAACGCAGAGGCGAAAATTTCGTAACAAGAAAGATCACTCTTGCTGCCGGAAGAATTGCAGAAGGACTTCAGGATCATCTTGAGCTTGGAAATATGGATTCACTGCGCGATTGGGGCTATGCAAAGGATTACGTTGAATGTATGTGGCTTATAATGCAGCAGGAAAAACCCGAGGATTTCGTTATTGCAACAGGCGAACAGCACACTGTTCGTGATTTTACGGAAAAGGCATTTGCCGCAAACGGAATCAAGATACGCTGGGAGGGCACAGGTATTGACGAGAGGGGATATGATGCAGAAAGCGGCAAGATGCTCGTTTGCGTAAATCCCGCTTGGTTCAGACCTACAGATGTTGATAACCTTTGGGGCGATCCCACAAAGGCAAAAACCGTTCTTGGCTGGGATCCTCAAAAGACAAGCTATGAAGAGCTGGTTCGCATTATGTCAGAGCATGACAGAATTCTTGCAAAGCGCGAAAAGGCTATGAAAAATGCAGACTGAGAAAAGGAACAGATATTATGATGGAGAAAAATTCTAAAATATACGTAGCCGGTCACAGAGGAATGGTAGGCTCTGCAATTGTCAGAGAGCTACAGAGACAGGGCTATACCAATATCATCACAAGAACGCACAGTGAGCTTGACCTTTGCCGACAGGACGCAGTTGAAAAATTCTTTGAGGAAGAAAAGCCGGAATATGTTTTTCTCGCGGCGGCTAAGGTTGGTGGTATCATCGCAAATCAAAGTGCACTTGCGGATTTCATGTATGACAACATGATACTTGAAATGAATGTTATCCATTCGGCTTGGAAAAACGGCTGTAAAAAGCTCGAATTTCTCGGTTCTTCCTGCATTTATCCTCGAATGGCTCCTCAGCCCATGAAGGAAAGCTGTCTGCTTACAAGTGAGCTTGAAAAGACAAACGAGGCATATGCCCTTGCAAAGATCAGCGGTCTCAAATACTGCGAATATCTAAACCGCCAGTATGGAACAGACTATATCAGCCTTATGCCTACTAATCTTTATGGCCCAAATGATAATTATCACCCAGAACATTCGCATGTTCTGCCTGCTCTTATCAGACGCTTTCACGAGGCAAAGGAGGAGGGTAAGCCTTATGTTACCTGCTGGGGCGACGGAAGCCCCCTGCGCGAGTTTCTTTATGTAGACGATCTTGCAAACCTTTGCGTTTTCCTGATGAATAATTACAGTGGAAATGAGACTGTAAATGCGGGAAGCGGCAAGGAGCTTACGATAAAAGAGCTTACCGAGCTTGTTGCAAAGGTCGTAGGCTATGAGGGAGAGATCCGCTGGGACACCTCAAAACCAAATGGCACACCGAGAAAGCTGCTTGATGTTTCAAAGGCGGCTTCACTTGGCTGGACATACAAGACAGAGCTTGAAGACGGTATCAGACTTTCATACGAGGATTTCTTAAATAACCCAATGCGTGCAGAACGCTAAGAGGAGACTTATATGAATTTGATTTTACTTTCCGGAGGCTCAGGCAAGCGTCTTTGGCCTCTCTCAAATGACATCCGATCAAAGCAGTTTATAAAATTTTTCAAAAATGAAAATGGCGAATATGAATCAATGGTTCAAAGGATCTATCGACAGATAAAAGATGTTGATTGTGATGCTTCGGTTACAATTGCAACCTCAAAAACGCAGGTTTCTGCCATACACAATCAGCTTGGCGATGGTGTTGGGATATCGGTTGAACCCTGCCGCAGAGACACTTTTCCTGCCATAGCACTTGCAACTGCATATCTCCATGATGTTATGGGGATCTCAGAGGATGAGGCAGTTGTCGTTTGCCCGGTTGACCCGTATGTTGAAAAGTCCTATTTTGAGGCACTGAAAAAGCTTCACACAGAGGCGGAAAAAGATGATGCCAATCTTGTGCTTATGGGTATAGAACCTACATATCCAAGCGAAAAATACGGATATATCATTCCCGAAAGCGGAGAGAATATAAGCACGGTCTCAACCTTTAAGGAGAAGCCGGATGCGAAAACTGCAGAGGAATATATAAGAAAAGGCGCACTTTGGAATGGCGGTGTGTTTGCTTATAAGCTTAAATATGTTCTTGAACGTGCCCATGAACTTATAAATTTTAAAGATTATCAGGATCTTTTTGAGAAATATGATACTCTCACAAAAATCAGCTTTGACTATGCTGTTGTTGAAAAAGAAAAGCATATAAAGGTTATAAGATTTGCAGGGGAGTGGAAGGATCTCGGCACTTGGAATACCCTCACCGAGGCTATGGAAGAAAGCTGCATAGGCGAGGTTATGATGAACGAGAATTGCGAAAATGTTCACGTTATAAATGAGCTGAATATGCCTGTTCTTTGTATGGGCCTTCATGATGTTGTTGTTTCCGTAAGCCCTGAGGGCGTTCTTGTTTCTGATAAGGAGCAGTCCAGCTATATAAAGCCATTTGTTGACAAGATAGACCAGCAAGTGATGTTTGCGGAAAAATCCTGGGGAAGTTTCAGGGTTCTTGATGTTGAGAACGAGAGCCTGACTATTAAGGTCACTCTCAATCCCGGTCATCGTATGAATTATCACAGCCATTCAGCAAGAGATGAGGTCTGGACGATTCTTTCCGGAAACGGAAGAACTATTGTGGATGGGGCTGAGAGAATAGTTAAAACCGGTGATGTTATTACTATGCCAAGAGAAAGCAGACATACAGTTATTGCAGATACAGAGCTAAAGCTGATAGAGGTTCAGACGGGCGGTTCTATCAGCGTTCACGATAAGCAAAAATATCCTTTGTTTACTTGAATTTGGAGAAGAAATGGAAAAGAAATATAAAAGAGAGTATTTGCGCTGGCTTGAAAATGCGGGTGGAGATGTTCTTTGCGAACTTCGAGATATGATGAGTGACGAAGGCCGTATAGAGGACGCATTTTACCGAGAGCTGGAATTTGGAACAGGCGGACTGCGTGGAGTTATAGGCGCAGGTACAAACAGAATGAATGTCTATACGGTTTCAAAGGCGTCACAGGGACTTGCAAACTATGTATGCAAGCATTTTGAAAAGGGAAATCGCAGAATTGCTATTGGTTACGATTCGAGAATCAAATCCGATGTATTTGCCAAAGTATCCGCAAGTGTTTTTGCCGCAAACGGCATTGAGGTATATATATATCCCAAACTTATGCCGACCCCCTGTCTTTCTTTTGCTGTGAGAGAGCTGAATTGTTCTGCAGGAATCGTGATAACTGCTTCTCATAACCCATCAAAATATAATGGCTACAAGGTGTATGGAGCAGACGGTTGTCAGATAACCACCGAGGCGGCAGGTGCAATTCTTTCTGAGATAGAGAAGCTTGATATTTTTGCTGATATCAAGAGATCAGATTTTGATGTGGCTACTAAAAACGGCGAGATTAAATATATTTCGGATGAGGTGTATACGTCATTTATCGAGGCTGTAAAAGGACAGTCGATGCTTTGCGAGAGTGAAAATATAGACAAGAATGTTGCAATTGTCTATTCGCCTCTAAACGGCTCGGGGCTTCACCCTGTTACCAGAGCACTTCGCGAATCGGGCTTTACAAATATCACGGTTGTTAAAGAGCAGGAAGAGCCTGACGGTAATTTTCCCACCTGTCCTTATCCTAACCCGGAAATAAAAGAGACACTTTCACTTGGAATGGAATATGCTAAAAAGCATAATGCCGATCTTCTGCTTGCAACCGATCCCGATTGCGACAGAGTTGGAATTGCCGTTAAAAATTCGGCGGGAGAGCATATTCTGCTCAGCGGAAACGAAGTGGGCATGCTTCTGCTCGATTATATCTGCGCACGCCGTAAGGAAAAGGGAAGAATGCCTGATGATCCGGTTATGATCAAAACAGTTGTTACCATAGATATGGCGGAAAGAATAGCAGAGCATTACGGAGTTCGAACAGTAAATGTTCTTACCGGTTTTAAATTTATAGGTGAACAGATAGGTATTCTTGAAAAGGCAGGTAAAGAAGACTCATATATTTTCGGCTTTGAGGAGAGCTATGGATATCTTTCGGGCAGTTATGTGAGAGATAAAGATGCTGTTGGCGGCTCATTCCTTATATGCGAGATGTTTGCTTATTATAAAACTCGTGGAATAAGCCTTATAGACAAGCTTGAGGAGCTTTACAGGCAGTACGGATACTGTCTCAACACTCTCCATTCATATGAATTTGAAGGCTCGGCAGGCATGGCTAAAATGCAGAGAATTATGCAGGAGCTTCGCAGTTTATCACCGAAATTTGGCGGCATAAAAACAGAAAAACTCCTTGATTATTCTCTCGGTATCAACGGCCTTCCCAAATCAGATGTGCTAAAATTTATACTGAGTGGAAATTGTTCACTGGTTATCCGTCCTTCGGGAACAGAACCTAAAATAAAAGCATATATTTCTGTCAGCGCAGGAGACAGGGCAGGGGCTTGCAAAATAGAAAGCGCCATTAGTTCTTCTGTGGCAGAAATATTGAAATAATTGCCACATCCAAATGTCGAGATATATCTTGACATTTGGATGCTTTTGTGTTAGAATATAAGAAACATTAAATAATTTTGAGGTGATTTGATGGGATATATTGATGTTCATAGTGCATCTGAAAATTGGAAAATATCAGAGCGTCGTATAACAGCTCTTTGCCGTGAGGGAAGGATAGTGGGCGCAAAAAAAGAAGGTAAGCTATGGCTCATTCCCGCCAAAACGCCCAAGCCTCTTGACGGCAGAACAAAGGAATTTGATGATGTTAAGAGGACGAACAGCAGTGTGGAACGTCTTGGCACAAATTACACAATGATTGGAGCAAATATGAGAGTTGCAAAGGTTTTTGAGCAGATCTACAAGCGTGAGCCCGATAATACTGCCTTTACGCCATACAGGATATGCCCACTTGGCGCACACAGCGATCATCAGCTTGGCAAGATAACGGGCTTTGCCATAGATAAAGGCATACATATGGCATACGGAGCAAAGAAAAACGGCGTTGTTGAGCTGGCGTCTTTGCAGTTTCCGGGACGTTCTCAGTGGCATGTAGAAAGCACCCCAAAAGAAAAACAGAACGATTGGGCAGATCACCTAAGAGGGGCAACAATAGCTCTCAATAAGCGTCATCCGCTTCGCACAGGAATGTGCGCCATAATCGACGGCGAGCTTCCTATTGGCGGTCTTTCATCCTCTGCGGCTGTTATAATCACTTTTATCTCTGCACTTTGCAACCTTAACAATATCAGCCTCTCTCCCTCGGAGATGATAACTATTGCAAAGGAAGCAGAGAACAAATATGTTGGAGTCTCCTGCGGTAAGCTTGATCAATCCTGCGAGGTATATTGCCGAAAGGATCACCTGCTTTATATGGATCTCAAAGACGATAGTTATAAGCTCATTCCCACACATAAGGATATGAAGCCATATAAGATAGCAATTTTCTTCTCCGGTCTTGAGCGTTCACTTGCAGGCAGTAAATTCAATATGCGAGTTGACGAATGCAGAAGTGCAGGCTATGCGCTTAAAGCCTTCGCAGGTATGGAATACGGCAAATTTGAAGAAACAAACCTGAGAGATATACCGAGAGAAATATTTGAGCAGTATAAAAACAGGCTTCCGGAAAATTGGATGAAGAGGGCTGAACATTGGTATACCGAATTTGAGCGAGTTGAAAAGGGTGCCCGGGCATGGAAAAATGGAGACATTGAAGCATTTGGCAAGCTGTCATTTGAGAGTGGATATTCTTCCATATACAATTATGAAACAGGCTCAGAAGAGCTGAAAAAATTATATGAGATAATGACAGAAACCGACGGAATATACGGCGGACGTTTTTCGGGCGCAGGCTTCAAGGGCTGTTGCATGGCACTTATTGATCCTTCTTTTGAAGAAGAGATAGCACAAAAAATAACAAAAGAATATTTAAGGGCGTTTCCTGCACTAAAGGGCAGATTCTCTGTTCATTTTTGCAGCAGCGCAGACGGGGTGAAATTATGAAATGTTTGATTCTGGCGGCAGGCTATGCCACAAGGCTTTATCCTCTTACCGAAAATTTTCCCAAGCCTCTTTTAACAGTTGGTGAAAAGACTATTCTCGATTGGCTGATAGATGATATTGATACAGCCGGGATCATAGATGAATATGTAGTTATCTCAAATCACAAGTTTGCACATCATTTTGACGCATGGGCAAAAATGAAAAGTCAGAAGATAACGGTGGTTGATGACGGAACTGTTTCAAACGAGACTCGTCTCGGAGCAGTTAAGGATATACAGTTTACAATAGAAAAGCTCGGGCTTGATGACGATATGCTTGTTATTGCTGGCGATAATGTTCTTGATTTCAGTCTCACAAAATTCATTGAATATGCAAAGGAAAAAAATGCTTCCTGTATTATGCGTTATTATGAGCCAAGAAATGAGCGGCTTCATAAATGTGGCGTAGTTCAGGTTGACGAAAGTGATTTGATACTCAGTATGGAAGAAAAACCTGCAGAGCCAAAATCAAATTGGTGCTGTCCTCCTTTTTATTATTATACAAAAGAGGATGCGCGCCTTGTTGAAAAGGGCATTGAGGCCGGATGCGGAACAGATGCTCCGGGCAGCTATATTGCCTGGCTGTGCACTGAGACCAAGGTCTATGCAATGGAAATGCCGGGCAGTCGATATGACATAGGCAACCTTGAGAGCTACAACCAAGTTCAAAAGGAATACAAGGGAATAAATCTTTAATCTTCAGACAAAAAGAGGTAAAGAATAATGCTTACTCCAAATATAAACTTAGAAAATAAAACAGTTTTTGTCACCGGAGCGGCGGGATTTATCGGTGCAAATCTTGTGAAGGAACTTCTTTCAACTGTTGCTGAAATAAAGATTGTGGGCATAGACAGCATGAATGATTATTATGACGTGGCGATCAAGCATTACCGCCTTGAAGAGATCGAAAAGCTTGCTTCCCAAAAGGAAAACAGCACTTGGCAGTTCATTTGCGGAAATATTGCCGATGCAGAGCTAATGGAAAAGCTGTTTTCAGAGCACAAGCCTCAGATAGTTGTAAATCTTGCGGCTCAGGCAGGAGTGAGATACTCGATCACAAACCCCGATGCCTATATAGAGGCAAATATCATCGGCTTTTATAACATTCTTGAAAAATGCAGGAAATATCCCGTTGAGCATCTTGTTTATGCTTCCAGTTCCTCGGTTTATGGCTCAAATAAAAAGATACCGTATTCAACAGAAGATAAAGTTGATAACCCTGTTAGCCTTTATGCGGCAACAAAAAAATCCAATGAGCTTTTCGCACATTCATATGCAAAGCTTTATAATATTCCTTCAACAGGACTTCGCTTCTTTACGGTATACGGACCTGCCGGCAGACCGGATATGGCATATTTCGGTTTTACCAACAAGCTGCTGAAAGGCGAGACTATCCAGATATTCAACTATGGAAATTGCAAGCGTGATTTTACATATGTTGATGATATCGTTGAGGGTGTTAAGAGGGTTATGCAGTGTGCGCCTGAAAAGGAAAACGGTGAAGACGGCCTGCCACTGCCCCCCTATAGAGTCTATAATATCGGAAATAATAATCCCGAAAACCTCCTTGACTTTGTTGATATACTTCAGCAGGAGCTTATAAGAGCCGGAGTTTTGCCGGATGACTATGATTTTGAGGCTCATAAGGAGCTTGTTCCAATGCAGCCGGGCGATGTTCCGATAACATATGCCGATACAAGCGCACTGGAAGAGGACTTTGGTTTTAAACCTTCAACTTCCCTTAGAGACGGCCTGCGCAAATTTGCAGAATGGTATAAGGAGTTTTATCTTTAATAAAATTTGCATACTCAGTTGCCATAGGAAACACCATAGGGACTGCTAATGCACAGTATTTTCCCCAAGCCCTGCCGCAGAGATGCCGGGCAGAGCACTTTATGATAACCTTTACCCAAGCAGGATAGTAGTCGGAGTGCCCATAAGAAATGCCAGACTTCACAAAGCAGCAGAAAGATTTGCCGAGCTGCTTTCTGAAGGGGCGATCAAGAAGGATATTGAAATTCGTTTTAGGACACAAAACAGCTTTTAGTCAATTATAACGATATCCCTCAAAGCGTGAAGATAGATTTTTTAACAGTCGTGTAATAAGAGATCTCAAGGAATTTAAACGTATATCAGATGTTATATTAGCTAATAGGTACAGCGAAGATATTTCAGATGTTATTGATAAGGTGTATACAAGGGATCTGTATTTCAAAGATTAAAAGTAAAGGATTTTTTGATGGAAAAGAAGGAGCTTCTGTTTCATTTCCTCTCTCTTGAGATAAGTGGTGAGAGGGATTCCCGGATAACTAAAAACACATTGACGATAGAAGAGCTTGAAGCTGTTTATCTTGCTTCGTCAAAGCATGATGTTTCACACATTATATGCAATGCACTGGAAAGAAACGGTCTTCTTCCGGATGATGACCGGATAGCAGAAGCATTTCGTCAACAGCGCTTGCTGGCAATATATCGCTATCAGCGGACGAACTTTGAATATGAGCGGATATGTCAAACGCTGAGAAAGGCCGAGATTCCATATTTGCCGCTTAAAGGATCGGTTATAAGGGAATATTATCCCGAGCCATGGATGCGCACAAGCTGTGATATCGACATTCTTGTTGCCGAGGAGAAGCTTGAGGCAGCAGTGAAAGCCCTTAGGGATGAGCTGAATTATGAAACGGACGGAGCGAGAGAGTTTCACGATGTTTCTCTCCATTCACCAACGGGCATACATCTTGAGCTTCATTTTAACATACTCGAAAATCAGCCCGGAATAGATATGATGCTGTCTAAGGTTTGGGATCACTCTGCTAAGAGAGAGACAAGTAAATATGAATACAGAATGACAAATGAATTTCTGATCTTTCATGTGCTTGCCCATATGTCATATCACTTTATCGGCGGCGGATGCGGCATAAGACCTTTTGTTGACCTTTGGCTTTTGCGTGAGAAGCTTGAATATGATGAAAATATACTGCTTACAATGTGCAAGGAATGTGGGCTGGAGCGTTTTTACAATGCTGTTTCAGAGCTTGCCTATGTGTGGTTTGGCGGAAAAGCCCACAGTGAGCTGACTCTCAGCATAGAAGGCTTTATTCTTAACGGCGGAGTATATGGAGATCCAAGGATTGGCATAGCAGCAAGACAGTCTAAAAAAGGCGGAAAGCTTTCATATGCAATGAGCAGGATCTTTCAGCCATATGATGTTCTGAAGCAAAAATATCCGATCCTAAAAAAACACAGATTCTTAACACCTTTTTATGAGGTGAAGAGATGGTTTGATCTGGTGCTTCGAGGCAAGCTGAAAAGCTCTTATAAAGAGCTTGAAGCAAACAATTCGGTCAGCCGCAAGCAGGCATCTGAAGCTGCAGAATTTCTTTCAAAATTAGGACTGTAATAAAACGGCACTGTGGCCTTGGGTCACAGTGCCGCCTTTATTTATAATGATCTATCGGTGAGAATAACAGATATGCAGAATTTCTTTGCAGTATGAATGAATTTTTTTAACAAAGCTCCTTTTTTTCATTTTCAAACTATATTATTGAATTTTCAAAATGAACAGAGCAATGATTGCTTGAATATAACTTCATCTAAAATAAGAGAGAAAGATCCGTATAGGTCTTTCTCTCTTATTTTACCATTCATTTTGAATCTGAAAAATTCTTGTTTCAGCCTCGTCCCCTCTCAGCTTGTCTGCACTGTATGCTTTTCTGAGAAGCTCTCCGGGGATAAAATCATCGTATTTTTCAAAGACGGGTATTTCTCCGGAACCAACAAGTGCTGAGCAATCTATGCCGGATTTTTCAACTTTTTTGCACAGAGCGCGAATAAAACTTTTGCCGTCACACTCCATTTTAAATGTCATATAACAGCAGCCCTCAAATTCGATTCCGTTTATCTTGAATTCATTGGCATTGTGGGCAATAAATTTGCGCAGAGTTCTAAAGGATCTTGTTCCGAGCCAAGGAAAAAGGCAGTAGGTGTAGCCCCCTAAATTTACAAGAGAATGTTCAAGCATACCGGTGTTTTTTGCAAGATTTCTTGCAACATCCAGCCTTTGTTTGGCATTAGGCTTCAGATAAGGGTAAACGGTATCTTCACACAGAACCCTTTTCATTCTCTCAAGAATTTTTGTGTGTATCTCACCGTAATCACCGGGCCAGGAGACCTCCATTTTGCCTAAAACCGGTTTAACATATATCAGCTTTCGAGGTATGTCAAGCTCTTCAACCTCCCAAACTTTTCCTGCAAGTGCAAAACGGTCGCCCACTGGAGGAGGAGTGGTTATCGTTCCTATCTCGTCTGAATCGCATCTTACGGTATAATCCTCGCTGTCTTTGAAAACAGCATAAAATTTAAAGCTATTCAGCAGTCGCTCGCCTGCAAGTCCAACGATAAGTCCTTTTTCTTCGGTCATTTCAATATAATCGTTTTTAACCATAGAAACAAGAAGAGTTTTATAATCCTCTTTTTCTATACTGCAAAATGGGGGGAGGGAAAGAACCTTTTCGGCAAGCTTTTTGGCACTAAGTTTGCCCGAGGAGCCGAGGACGCTGAGCGTTTGCTGAAAAAGGAGACTAAAAGGCAGCTTTTTATTTGTTGGAGGTTCGATAAAACGTTCTTCAATGTACAGCTGAATTATCGCAATGGCTCTGATAAGGCTCCAGGGAATTAGTTGTGGCAGGGGAGTGTTGGGAAGAGGATTTTCTTCTCTGAACACCATCATCATTTCGGGTGGTTCCCCCCGCCTGCCTGAGCGTCCAAGCCTTTGCAGAAAGGATGAGACCGAATTTGGTGCTTCGTTGTGAAGTATTCTTTCCAGCCTACCGATATCAATTCCAAGCTCCATGGTTACCGTTGCACAGGCCACAGCGTGGATGTCCTCGTCCTTCATTTTCTGCTCAGCTTCTTCTCTGAGAGATGCCGAAAGATTGCCGTGATGAATAAGAAAAACATCCCTTTCTCCACGCTTTGCCGCTATCTGCCTCAGCGTTGCGGTAACATATTCAGTCTCTTCTCTTGAGTTTGAAAACACCAAAGATTTTTTGCTTTTAACACAGTCATACATATATTCATAGCCCGGGTCGAGCTGAGCAAAATTTCTTTTCCCCTCATCCTTCTTTTGAATAGTGAGTGTATTGCTTGACTGTGCTTCATTCGGAGTTTGAATATAAAAATGTTCAAGACCAAGACGCCATTTTATTTGTCCATTTGGAAAAAGCGGAATATCCGTTGACCTGCCTGTGCCTGCGCTCAGCCATTCTGCTGCTTTTTCGGGATCACCGATAGTTGCGGAAAGACCTATTCTTCTCGGCGTGTGCCCAATGATATGCGCTATTCTGCATAGCTGACATATTATCTGACTTCCTCTGTCAGAGCCTATAAGAGTGTGAACTTCGTCAATTATAACATATCTCAGCCCTGAAAAAATTCTTACGATATCGTTTGAGCGGTTTATCAGCATGCTTTCGAGACTTTCGGGTGTGATCTGCAGTATTCCCTCGGGCTTTTGGAGCAGCTTTTTCTTGTGAGATGCGGCAACATCGCCATGCCAGTGGGTCACTTTTATCCGGCTTTCGATCAGCAGTTCTTCAATGCGGGAAAACTGATCGTTTATAAGACTTTTCAGCGGTGCTATGTAAAGCACCGAGATGCTTTTTGGCGGATTCTCATAGATATCGGAGAGTACAGGAAAAAAAGCCGCTTCGGTTTTGCCGCTGGCGGTTGCTGAGGTCAAAAGAAGATTGTTATCTGTTTCAAAAATTGTTTTTGCCGCGCTTAGCTGAACATCACGAAGACTATCCCAGCCGTGGCTGTAAATAAATTCACGGATAAAATTGGGAAAACGTTCAAAAACTCTGTCTGCCTCTGTCATTTTTATCTCCTGCATCTTATTTTAACTATATTATAAAACAAAGAAATTGCAAAGTCAAGCATAATTCGATTCTGCAACTACTAAACAATTTTCATTTTATTTTGTAGAAAATAATTTGTTGATTTTTTATATTATTCCATTAAATCAACACTATACATACACCACGGTGGATCTTATTAACGACATTAAATATCTCATTTTACATGGAAACAGTATTTCCTATTTCTCAACATGGGTGGGCGGTGGCTCTCTTTATGGACTTGAAAAGGCTGATGAGCTTGTAAAAGACCCTATGGTCATATCAAGAACCGATCTTGCTCTCCGTTGGGCAAATGATTAAACATTTGTGATATTAAATATTTTTTAAATAATACTATTATGCAAAAGCGTCAGAAAGAAGTGGTTTCAACTTATTTCGTTTGATCCTTTTGTTTGTTTTCGCCAAAAGAAAATGTGAAAAATTGTTACTTTTGATATTGAAAATTAACTTAAAATGTTGTATAATATATTGTGTAAAATTATTTCAATTACGGAGCAATAAGAGCCAACAGAGGGTTTGGTCGGAAACAATCAGAACTTTTTACATCAGAGGATCTTCTTAAGCTTATCTGCCGTATGAAAGGTGACGGTTATAGCGGTCATATCTGCTAACATGGACTTCACCTATTACTCTAAACGAAATGACCAAGGTTGATATCCTTATGGATTTTTAGGGGATCATCGGCCTTGAGGATGTTGCAGGGATGTTTTTATATACAAAGAAACAGGAGGGATTTTTATGAAACTCAAGATTTTTACGCTCATGCTGGCTTTTATTTTAGCGGCAGCTTGCTTTACTTCATGTCAGAATGACGGCGGCGCAAACAAGGAAAGTGATTCTTTAGGCAGCGGTGAAGCTTCAGACTCTTTGACTACGGGTGCTCAGACAGGTGCTATCACAGGGGGAACAGACTCGATTCCCGCTGTTGAAACAGGAAGTCTCAGTGTAGAGGGCGAAGTCAAGGACGGAAAACTGCTTGCAAAGATCTATTTGAGTGAAAATCCCGGCATTGCAGGATGCTTTGTTAAGCTTGGCTTTGATAATACAAAGCTGCGCCCTTCCGCTGTTGGGGAATCGGAGATTATAGATCCTTCTACGGTTATCTGCCCAATAAATAATCCTGAGATTGACAAATCTGCACTTGAAGTTGTTGAGCTTATGTATTTCAATCCAACAAACTTCTCTAAAAACGGCCTGCTGTTTTCTGTTGAGTTTGACCTTCTTGACGGTGCAACAGGTGAAACAGAGCTTACTCTCATAAGTGAGGACGGGGACATTACAAACGAAGATCTTGTATCTGTTATATGCGAGCTTAAAGGATGCAAGATAAATTTAGGATGATAACAGATTTTAGGTGCAAAGAGAAATGCGGCTGCATTTCTCTTTGCTCTTGAAAGCTTCCTCATTTTACAAATCAGCTTTTTTCATTGAAAAATGAATTTTTGTCTGATATAATTAAATTTAGATATCAACTGGCATTTTGTATGATTGGTGCGTTTTTTGATTTCTGAATTTTTTTGAGTTTTGATTATACAGTTTCTAAATAAAGAAAGTTGTTGAGTTTATTAACGATCATATACAAGAAGAAAGGAAAAAAACTATGGTACAAAATTTAAAAAGACTGCTGTCTGCGTTTCTGGCGTTGATGATGGTGGTCGCATCGGTGACATTCACCTTTACAGCTTCTGCAGCCGATTATCCGGATATTTCAACGGTTTCGAGCGCAGCTATCTGTGAGATAAAGGTAAATGAGCCTCTTGATTATGAAGTGGGCGAGGATATCGTCTTTAAATTTCAGATCAAGGAAAAGGATTCAAAGGGTAATTTAACATCTACTGTTGTAACAGCGCCCTATCTTTCTTACAGTGCAGCTATGGATGACGGTCGCACTCTAAAGGGCTATGTTGAGCCTGTAGACGGCGTATATACGGTTACACTTGCCGGAGGACTTTTAAGACCCGGCTTTGTCCTTATGACAGTTCAGGCCTGCAATGAGGACAAGGAGGTTCTTTCTGTTGCCGTCTCATATAAATGCGGTGCAGGCGCAAACATTGAAAAGATTCAATCTACCTACAGTATGCCTGATGAATACAGCCAATATGGCAGTTTTGACGCTTTTTGGGATGAGACGCTTGCTCAGCTTGATGCAGTTGACGGAAAAGCAACCATTCAGTATATCTACGATTGCGGAGATCTTAAAGTTGATGGTGTTACATATGACTGCTATGAGCTTGAGATAAACTGTCCCAAGGATAGCTATTATGACAGCATTAACGGTAATTGGTGCGGAACTAACCATGTTCAGGCATATCTGTCTGTTCCTCAGGGGGCAGAGCCGGGTTCTCTCGGCTTACAACTGTCGTATAAAGGATATGACTGGGTATCTGCCAGCGGTTCTAAAACTAGTATGGCCCCACAGAGCAGTATATGTGATCCCGGAAAGATAACGCTTAGCGTTTCTCCTCATTCTGTTCCGGCGCCTCACAATGTTCCGGAGGGCGAAAATGCTTCTTATCTCTCTGCGGACGGTCTCAGCTATCTTCCCAAATATTATTCGTCTACCCTTAAGAGCAAATATGGCTATACAAGTTCTCACGGTAAAAAGGAAAACGAAAATCTGAGTCCCTATACCACATATTTCAAATATATGATCTTGCGTGATGTCCAGGCAGTTAACTTTATGAAGCTGTATTTTGGCAGTACCGGAGTTAACAGCACTGTGGGCGGCGTTGATACTTCGGCATTTAAAGGACTTTGGGACGGTGAAAATATAAAGACAGGCGGATCAAGCCAGGGCGGTTTTCAGGCTATCGCTGTTGCCGGGCTTGTTCCTGAGGTAAATGAAGTTGTAGCAAATGTACCGTGGTTTGCAGACCAGGGTGTTACCTCGCACGATTCAGATAGATTTAAGCCTATCTCTCCCAGAGATTTCCCATATGGTGAGGGCCTTCGCTATATGGATACTGCCAACCTTGCGGCAAGAATAAGCCCCGACGCTAATGTAACTATGAACGCCGGTCTTATAGATGAGCTTGTTCCGCCTTCAACGGTTATGAGTATCTATGATATGATGAACTGCAATGTTTCGCTGACATTCCATCAGAACAAGGGGCACAGCACAAGCGGAACGGTTATTTACAAGCAGACTATAAGCAAAACATCGGATACGACTGAAAAGAACCATACGATAAGCTTTGAAAGCGAATTCGATTCTACCTTTACATCTGCTTTTGAAGCGGCATGGGATAAGGTGTGCGACAGAAAGGGAGTTTCTGTTGATATCTATAAAGCTGATAAAAATACAACCACAGATTTTGCCGCACTTGCTTCTTCGGGCACTGCAGACGCTATCGGCGTTGTGCTCACAGGTGACGGACTTACAAATATAAATGCAAAGCTTGCTGAGCTTTACGCTCTTCACAACGATGTCAACTGCAAGCTTTGGATAATCGAAAATGACGGCTCACTTGACGGTGAGCAGGCGGCAATCACTCTTGATGCCTGCATGAACAGCGGCGACAGACCTACAGAAAACGCTTCGCTTACACTTTACGGTGCAGATGGGGTGAAGGGTCAGAGCTTTGTTCTTACAGCAAATGAGCCTCACGCTCTTGTTCCTTCTCCTCTCTTTATTGCAGGAAGAGGAATAATTACTGATGCAAAGAATATCACCTTTGAAAACGGACTTCTCAGTTCAACCGGTGATGACGGCAGTATCAGCTTTTCTGCACCTTCAGCTTCTGCAAGCTTTGATGCTGTGGGAGTTGGCGATGCAGAAGCTTACGGAAATATTGAGGGCGTTGGCCTTTGGATATACAAGAGCGGAAAGCTGACGATAAAGGGCGCAGGAGCAATGCCTGATTATGCTTCCTTTGCAGATGCTCCCTGGAGCGGAAAAGCTATCACAGAGATTGAAATAACTGACGGTGTTACAAGCATCGGTGCATATAACTTTGCCGAGTTTGAAGCAACTGTGAATCTTCCAAAATCTGTTGCGGCTATAGATGCTTCTGCAATTAAGGCTGGCTCAACGCTGGTTGGCTACGATAATTCCTATGCAAAGACTTTTGCAGATGCAAACAGCTTGAGCTTTACAAATCTTGGTGCTGTAGGTGTTGCAGGCACAGATCTTACCTGGCATCTTGATATTGACACAGGTGTACTTACTATTGACGGAACCGGAACAACCGTTGCTCCCGGTCCAACAGGCTATAATACACAGTCAAAATCAGATTGGTATGCTTATTATTCAAAAATCAGCAAGGTTGTTTTCGGTGATTCGGTAACAACTATCGGAAAATATGCGTTTACTGCAATGAATTCGCTGACGACGGTTGAGCTTACAAAGAATATCAAGACCATAAACAGCGGTGCTTTCCAAAATGCACAATATCTGACGACGATCTATATCAAAGGAAATGAACCTATTGAAAAAACATGGGATCTTTCTCTTGTAACTTCAATGTCAGGTAGCTATCAGTTTGACGGAGCAGGCAAAAAATCAGGATTTGACAATGTTATACTCAGTGATAATCTTACAGGTGCGATTGGCGATAAGTTTATCAGCTACAACTCTTCGCTTGAAGAGATCTCATTCCCCGAGGGAGTTACATCACTTGTAGAGAGAGCTCTGTATAACTGCACAGCTCTAAAGACAATAACGGTCAACGGAGCAAACACTTCCATTAGTGAAAATTTCCTGAAAACAGATAATAACACAACTGTTCTCACAACTATTCGCGGTGTTGCCGGTTCGCCGGCACAGACATATGCCGATGCAAACGGTATAACATTCATACCCCTTTCTTCGGCTATTGCACAGGGTAAAGCAGGCGAGAACCTTGTTTGGAATGTGACCCAAGAGGATGATGAATCCTATACCATGACTATTACGGGTACAGGATCAAAGATCCAGTCTTATATAGCCGAAAGCGGTACCTTTGAAACGAGCGAAGGCTATGGAAAAGATCATTCAAAATATGATTGGGCAGGATATTATGCTCTTATTGACAAGATAGTTATAGATGCTCCCGTAACCTATGTTTGCGGATATACTTTCGCACCATTCAACAATGTTACAACTCTTGAACTGCCAACTTCAATGACAACAATTTCAGGTTCATCATGCTTCAATGATATGGATGCGCTTTCTACGGTATATACCACCGGACAGACGCCGGAAAAGGGAACTGCAAATCTCACAAACATTTCCTCTATTTCCTCCTATGCATTTGTAAAATCAGCAATCAAGAAGATCATCTTTAAAGAAAATGTCAGCATCGGTTCTCAGGCGTTCAGATGGTCAAAAGCTCTTGAAGCAATCGAACTGCCCGAGGGTGCAACGGTTTCAGGTCGCGCCTTCAGCGGATATGCGAGCACTGAAAAAAATAAAGTGACTTCTATCAGTTATCCCTCTGATATGGCTACTGTAAAATATAGCCTATTTACGATATCTGATGCAGCAAACGGTCCCTTTATTGCAAATCCGTTTGTAACAACGATTACTATTAAAAACAAAACTGCAGCATTTGAGGGGGCAACAGAACAAGCACCTTACACAGCGTTCCTTGATAATTTCACAGCACTTGCAACTGTTTATGGATATAAAGACTCAAGTGCCGAAGCCTTTGTAAAGTGGGCAAACACTTATTTTGAAGAGAATTCGATAGACAGAGAGCTGACCTTTGTTGCGCTAGATAATGAAGATGCTTCTGTTGTAGTTAAGGATATGCCTATAGGCGATGATCTTTATTTCCGTATTCTGCTCAATGACGACGGCGTAACATATACAATGGAGATATATGGCGAAGGTACAGTTCTAACAGTCTATAAGGCCGACGGCACACCCTTCGATGAAAGTGCAAGAGGCTCGTATGGTAACTTCTCGGGCAACGGTGCTTATTTAAATACAAACTATGCTATCTATGCTGAAAAGGTTTCAAAGCTCCATTTCAATACGCCAAATCTAAATAAATTCTGGGGTTATAGCTTCAGACAATTCGGAGCAAGCGTTGGTTCTGTTGAAGTTGAAATGCATCAGAATATCACTTCTATCAAAGATAGCAGTGTGTTTAACGGTGCAAAGTATGTGGATACTTTCTATTCTACAGGTTCAATTCCCGTTAAGGGAGTTGGTGATTTCTCAAACTTCACATCTCTCGGTCAGTATACCTTTGTAGACAGCAAGTTTAAAGAGATCATAATCGGTGACGGATTTACAAGCATACCGTATTATTGCTTCGGTGCTCAGAAGACCGGTGTTTCTGCCCTTGAGGTGCTTAGAATACCAGCTTCTGTAACAAGCATAAAGGGTGATGCCTTTAAAAACAGCGAAAAGCTTGTTTATATCGACTATCGCTCCGAAAGCGCACTGACAGGATTCAGCAATATTCCTGCGTATGCAACTGTTATAGGCAAGCCCGGAACCGGAGCCCAGACCTTTGCGAGCACAAACGGTCTTCAGTTTATTGATAGCACACCCCTTTCTGAGATTATTGCATATTATAAAAAAGATAACTCTGTAATAATCATCGGCAAGGTGGATGCTTCAAACTACACGGCATACTGCACAGGCTCTGCAACCTATTTCAATATGGGCTATACAGACTATTCTACCGCTGTTACAGCGACAGCAAGACTTTGGGATGCTGAAAAGAGTCTTATAACAAAGGCTGTTTATGTCAACCCCAATTTCACAAAGATAGATTCCTCTTTTGCTGAGCATACAAATCTGAAAACTGTTGAAATCCCGGCTTCTGTCACAACCATAACAGAAAGTTGCTTTAACGGCTCCGGCCTTACAACACTCTATATAACCGGAAACGAAATGGTTGAAAATGTTGTTGATCTCAGCAATATCACCAATATCGGTTCAATGGCAATGGCCTCATGTCAGGCAGAATACATCTATCTCTCGGATGATCTTACAGGCACTTGGGCCAACAATATGTTCCTCAAGTGTTCCAAGCTCAAATATATGAGAATTCCGGTGGGTGTAACAGGTGCTTCGGGTTCTGCAGGTGATGATGATCCATTCAATTCAAATACTGTAGCTCTGACAACTGTTCTTATCGAAAATCCTGACTTTGTATTTACTGCAGGAATTTTCACAGACAGTACAAACCTTTCAACCATAATCGGCTACAAGGGTTCAACTGCAGAGACATTTGCATTGAATAAAGGTCTGACATTTGTCCCGATTGACGATAGTGGAGTTCTTACATTCAAAGGTTTCCAGATAAGAGAGACCTCCTATAACGGTCTAAGATCTATTTACAGTGCCAGCCTCAGTCAAATTGATGCTCTTGCATCAAAGGGCTTCAGCGTTGTTGAGTTTGGTAGTATTCTTGCTTCAAGCGATAAACTGAATGACAATGGACATAGCCTCATAGTTTGGGAGGATGAAAACGGAAATATCGTTACCCACTCCTATGCGAGAAATGTTTCGGTTTATAAAAACGGCGAGATCGTGAGCGATTATATTTCAATGGACGAAGCTGCCGTTGAATACGCCTACACCGTTACTAACTTTGATGCTTCAAACTACAACAAGGAAGTGACATCAAGAGGCTATATCGTATTTGCCGATGCGGAAGGTAATAAGTATATCGTTTATGCAGATCTTCTTGATTCTGACGGAAGCAATGTTGATGAAAACGGAAAGAGCTATAACAATATGTCTCTTGAAATTCTTTGTCAGCGCATGGTCGAAAGCGGAAAAGATCTTTCTGCAAATATTTGCTGGCTTGATATACTAAAATTCAAAGAAGCTGCAGCAAAATGATCAATGTATTTTTACATGGAGCTGACCCCATTTGCGGGTCAGCTTCTCTTTTTGTAATAAATTGCGCGATAATAATAAAAAAACAAAATTTTTTTCAATATTTATTTGAAAAAGAAGATAATGTGTGATATAATATATATTATATAATTATAATCGCGTATTATATCTTCATTTAAGAGGTGATCACTATGCTAACGATAAGAGAAAATATGTCATATTGGATATCAGAACTCAGCTCGAAGTCCGGAGTGCTCCGTGCGCTTCTTAGTATTGTTGATATTCTGATGCTTTCGCTTCTTTTATATGTGTGTGTAAAATTTCTTATGAGCATAATGAGTAAAAGATCCGGTCGTATACTTGTTGGCGTTGCGGCGGTTCTGCTTTTGACCATGTTCTCCTATCTGCTGAATCTCAGAGCAACCTTTTATGTGCTTGAAACTGTTATGCAGTTTGGTCTTATTGCAATAGTTATCATCTTTCAGCCCGAGATACGTACCATTCTTGAAAACGTGGGTGGTATAAGAATAATCGGTGGAGAGCATCTTGTTGATGAAGATAAGCAACCGGGCATTATTTCATCTGTTTGTGCGGCTATTGGTTCTATGTCAAAGCATTATGTTGGAGCACTTATTATTTTCCAGCGCAAAAAAGAGCTTAATTCCTACAATGAAAAAAATGCAGTTGTTCTCAACAGCGATATTTCAAAAGAGCTCATAGAGAATATATTTTTCAAAAATTCTCCGCTTCATGACGGTGCCGTTGTAATTAAGAATTTCAGACTTGACAGGGCAAGAGTGCTTTTTAATGAGATATCAAACAACCAGGATCTCGCTCTTGATCTTGGCTCAAGGCATAAGGCAGGCGTTGGTGCAACAGAAAACGGCAACGATTGCATTGCTGTTATCGTTTCAGAGGAAACGGGTCAGATTTCATATGCTATAGACGGGGAGCTTAAACAAAATGTAAGTACCACTGAGCTATACAATCTGCTCACCGATATGCTAACAGACCCCGCAGAAGAAAAAATGCGCTTAAAAAAAGGTAAAAGCAAAGAAAAAACAGTGATAAATAAGTGAGAAAAGGAGGCTTCGATATGAAAAACAATAATATTGATCTTCGTAAAAAATACGGAGAGGCAAAGAGCCTTCTTGAAAAGCAGACCTTTCATCTTGGCGGTCTGTCCATAAGGCTAACATCGACCCTGGTGTATTTGTGCTGCCTGTTATGTGCAATATTTATTTGGATAAATGTTGACCAGAGCAATGCAGAAAGTTCGGTGCGTCGATTTGACAATATAAATGTTGTAATTGAGGGAGAAGCGGCACTGCTCAGGAACGATCTGACTGTTTTTGAGCTTATAGATAAAACTGTCAGCGTGACTGTTGAAGGAGCAAAATCAAAGGTGGATGCCCTCTCTGATGAAAATATCGTTGCATATGTTGATGTTTCGGAGGTTTCTGAGGCAGGCAATGTCAGACTTACAGTATCACTCAGGGGAGTAGGAAAATTGGACTATGCAGTCTCTCCTTCAAGCGTAAAAACATTTATAGATGAAAGAGTAGAGGTGGATGTTCCCATATCGGTTCTGCCTGCGTCCTATGTTTCAGACTATGAATTTGATCTGCGTGCAAATCTTGAGAGCGTTGCGGTTAGCGGTGCAAAGAGTATTGTTGAAAAGGTCAAGGAAGCACACGCAACCCCTTCACTTGGAACACTTGTTACAAGCACAACGGCAAGCACTCCCTTAAAGCTTGTTGATGAAAACGGAAATACGGTCGATTCTCCGTACATAACCTCATCGGTTCATAACGTTGTTGTGAATGTTGATGTTTTTGCAGAAAAGACCGTTCCGCTGACTTATGCCTTTAAACACGGATATATAAAGGACAAAAACATTAAAGTCGCCTTGTCGCCCTCAGAGATAACTCTAAGGGGCGATCCTGCGGTCATCAACGATATAAGCAGTTTTCCTATTGTTACCATTGACGAAACAACGCTTACAAAAAACAAGCCTCTCACTGTTCGTCCAAGCCTGCCAAAAGGGGTTGTGGATGTAAATGAGACCGAGGGCTTTTATGTGGATATCGAGCTGGTAAATTGCGTAGAGGTTAAAATTGAAATTCCCCTTGAAGATATTTCAGTATCAAATCCTATGAATTATGGTTTTAGCTTCAGGGATGGAAAATATGAGCTTAGCTGCATAGTGGATTCTGCATCTGTGAAAAAGATAAAAAGTCAAAATTTTGATGTTGAGATCGATTTTTCGGGTGCGGTTGTAAATTCTGACGGCTATTGCGAAATTATGCCAAGTGTGAGTGTGATCGACACAGGCTTTACTCTTTATCCTATCAATATAGGTAAAATAAAGGCTGATGTTATAATGAACAAATGAAAAGGTTGATAATCAATAATATAAAAAGACCCTTTGAAGCCTCTGAAACAGAATTTATTTCTGAGGCAAGGCAAAAGCTGAAAAGGGCAGGTATCAGCGGAAGAGATATTAGCTTTAAGATCTATAAAAGGTCTATTGATGCCAGAAAACGTGATAACATAATGTGTGTTTGCTCTGTTATGGCAGAGACACCATCGAATATTAAGATACCCGATGAAAAACTGAAAAAGTTCGGTATATCCGAGGGTGCAAGTGATGAGATAGTTTTTGAAAAAGGAAAACAAACGCTTAATGCACGTCCGCTTATAGTTGGACTTGGCCCGGCAGGAATATTTTGTGCTCTTTTGCTTGCTGAAAACGGCTATGCACCAATAGTTATTGAGAGAGGTTCTTCGGTTGCAGAAAGAACGCGAGCAGTTGAACGCTTCTACAAAGAAGGAAAGCTCAACGTTGATACAAACATTCAGTTTGGTGCAGGCGGAGCAGGAACTTTTTCTGACGGAAAGCTTGTCACAAGGATAAGCGATGAAAAATGCTCTTATGTTTTAAAGCGTCTCCATGAATTCGGCGCACCCGATGAAATACTCTATAAGGCAAAGCCTCATATCGGAACGGATATACTAAGGGGCGTTGTAGAAAACGCCGCCGTTGCAATAGAGAAGAGCGGCGGAGAGATAAGATATAACACAAGGCTTGAAAATATTGAAGGTCTCATGGCTGACACCAGCAACGGAAAAATTGAATGTGGAGCAATAGTGCTGGCTCTCGGCCACAGTGCAAGAGACACTTATGAAATGCTATTAAAAAAGGATTTTATAATTGAGCCAAAGCCATTTTCCGTTGGAGTCAGAATAGAGCATTTGCAAAGCGATATAGATAAGGCACTTTTCGGCAGTTATGCCGGTCATCCGCTTCTCGGAAAAGGTGAATATAATCTTTCCGACACAACGGGAGACAGGGGAGTTTATACCTTTTGTATGTGCCCGGGCGGAGAGGTAGTCGCCGCATCAAGCGAAGAGGGCGGTGTTGTGGTAAACGGTATGAGCCACTTTGCAAGAGACGGTAAAAATTCAAATTCTGCCGTTGCGGTATCGGTGCGCCCCGAGGATTACGGCATGAGCGTTATGGGGGCTATAGAATTTCAGCGCAGTATTGAGCGCGCGGCATTTAAAGCCGGCGGTGCTGATTATTCTGCTCCTGTTCAGACCTTTGGCGATTTTATAGCTGACAGGGCGCAAACAGAGCCTAAACGCATTGTGCCCACGTATATGGGCGGAGGGCGGTTTAAGATAGCAAAGCTTGGTTCACTCGTTCCCAACTTTATCACCGATAATTTGAAAAGAGGAATAATGAGCTTTGAGAGAAGACTCGAGGGCTTTTCTGCAGTGGATGCTGTGCTTTCCGGCTTTGAAACAAGAACCTCTGCACCACTTCGCATAATTCGAGGCGAGGATATGTGTGCGATAGGTCGGGAGGGAATTTACCCTTGCGGCGAGGGCGCAGGCTATGCAGGTGGCATAACCAGTGCGGCAGTTGACGGCATAAGAGCCGCAATTGCAATAATGTCAAAATATAAACCTATTGAATAAAATTGGAGATTTAAATGAGAATTCAGGCGATAGTTACAAAAGCAGAGAATGGATATGCGATAGTCGAAACTCGGCGTACGTCTGCCTGTGAGGGCTGTCACAAGCACGCCGAAGGGTGCTCTGTATGCTCTCTTATGGGCTCAGGAGGCGTTATATCGGCAAAAGCAAAAAATTCTCTCGGTGCAAAAATAGGGGATACTGTTGAGATAGAAACAAAAACAAAAACAGTGCTTTTTTATGCAATGCTTGTTTTCATGTTGCCTATCGCTGTTATGCTCATTTCATACTGTGTTGCCGGGCTTGTGTGTGCTTCCGAGCTTGTCTCATATGCTGTTGCAGGCGTAGGCTTTTTGCTGACCTTTGTGTTTCTTGGCCTATACTCAAAGATGAGGGTCAGCAGAAGATATGACGCAGAAATCGTTAAGATAATCGAAAATAAAGAAGAAAATTAAGTTTAGGTCGCAGAGGGCAGATGACTCGGTGGGCTATAGAAAGTGAAAACGATGAATAACAAACGTGAAAAAATATGGAATACGCTGTTTTGCGATTCTGAAGACTCGATTGCTGCAGTCAAGAGCATATGCGATGTCAATAAAGTGAATCACATAACGGCAAAGCTGCTATACAACAGGGGGTATACCACACCTGAGCTTGTTAAAAAGTTTTTGTCAAACGAGACAAACTCCCTCTATGATCCATTTGCCCTTGCCGATATGGAAAAGGCTGTTGAAAGGATCGGGGCAGCTCTTGAGAACAATGAGAAAATAGTTATATACGGAGATTATGATGTTGACGGCGTAACAGCGGTCAGCAGTCTTTATCTCTATTTATCCGAAAAGGGTGCTGATGTTTCATACTATATTCCAAGCCGAGAGGGAGAGGGATACGGTGTTTCTGCGGCGGCTCTTGAACGTTTTGCAAAAGCGGGCGTTGACCTTATCATAACGGTTGACACGGGAATAACCGCTGTTGAAGAAGTAGATTTTGCTTCCTCTCTCGGCATTGATATGGTGATAACAGATCATCACGAGTGCCGTGAAATATTGCCGAGTGCCTGTGCAGTTGTTAATCCCCACCGTCCCGATTGCACATATCCTTTTAAGGAGCTGGCAGGAGTTGGAGTTGTATTTAAGTTGCTGTGCGCTTTTGAGAGCCGTCTTGCAGAGAAAAACGGTGAGGACAGGCTAAACGGCATAAGAAAGGTGTTCAGAGAATATGCCGATCTTGCGGCAATCGGAACTATAGCCGATGTTATGCCAATAACAGATGAAAATAGGGTCATAGTAATGTATGGTCTTGAAAAGATAGGCACAACTGAGAGAAAGGGGCTTGCAGCACTTATTGAGGCTTCTTCAAACAGCGCATCCGATGTTCGTCCTGCTTCTTCGGTGAAGTCTGCTGCTCCCAAAAGGAGAAAGATAACATCGTCATACATAGGCTTTGGCATTGCGCCAAGAATCAATGCCGCAGGCAGGATTAGCTCTGCTTCAAAGGCTGTTGAGCTGTTTCTCACCGATTCAGATGAGAAAGCCGCTTCTCTTGCAGAGGAGCTTTGTGATATCAACAGGCAAAGACAGGTAGAAGAAAACAGGATAGCCGAGCAAGCCTATAAAAAGATAGAGCAGGAATTCGATTTTGAAAACGGAAGAGTTATCGTTCTTGAAGATGATGGCTGGCAGCAGGGAATAATAGGTATAGTTTCTTCGAGAGTCACCGAAAAATACGGTCTTCCTTCCATACTTGTTTCATTTGACGGCTCAACAAGGGGCTATGCAGGTGACGACGATGTTGGAAAAGGCTCCGGCAGAAGCATAAAAGGGCTCAATCTTGTTGAAGCACTCAGATATTGCAGTGACTGCCTTGTTAAATATGGCGGGCACGAGCTGGCGGCAGGGCTGACTGTTGAAAGAGGAAAGCTGGAGAGCTTTAAAGAAAAGATAAATGAGTTTGCAAGAAAGAATATTTCAGAGGAAATGATGAACATCCGCCTTGATGCCGATGCGGATATCGAAATGAGCGACCTCACTCTTGAAAATGCGGCAGAGATCGGGCTTCTTGAGCCCTTTGGAACTTCAAATCCTGTTCCTGCATTTATTTTAAGAGATGTAAAGATCGAAAGGATATTCCCAATCGGTGCAGGCAAGCACCTGAAGCTCATCTTATCGAGAGATGGCAGGACAATAACTGCCATGTATTTTGGAATGACGCCTCATCGCTTTGACTTTGGCGAGGGCGACTGTGTTGACGTATTCTTTAATATTGATATCAATGAATATCAGAATGTTAAAAGCGTTCAGATGATAGTTAAGGATATGCGTATTTCCGAAAACTTTGAAAAAAAGCTGAAAAATGATATTTACCGCTATGAATATATAAAGGGTGGCGGTGATTTTGACGATCCACAAAATGTCATTCCCACAAGAGAGGAATTTGCTGTTGTATATAATGTTCTCAGGCGGGAGAGCCGCATAGGACATGACACTATAGGTGAAAAAATTCTTCTTTCTATGCTTCGCGGGGATGCATGCCGCGGCGGCGAGATAGGATATATCAAAATGAAATTTATAATGTCTGTTTTCAGAGAGCTGAACGTTTGCGGCGTAGAAGAGGAAGACGGATATTACCGCTTTGAGATATATTTTAAAGCAGACAAGACAAATCTTGACAGATCATATATTCTCAAAAGACTGCGCTCACAGTGCAGGGACCGAATCTTAAGTTGAGGTTATTATGGATAACGACAATGTTAATTCAATAGAAAAAAATTCGGCAGATGCTCACACCGATAT
>JAZNCT010000080.1:0-26743 GCA_045587665.1 Eubacteriales bacterium | reverse complement strand
CCACGAAAGACAAAAGGGGCTGAGTCATAGCATTAACAAATTGTGAACGCTTTGTGCAGGGATAACATAAAACCAAGGACAATTCAGACGATTGATCTTGGTTTTTTGTTGCTTTTATATAGGAAAAAAGTCAAAATTTTTAATTTAACTCAATCCCTTTTCGTTATTTTATCTCGCTGCTGGCATTGAGAACCAAGGTGCTGTAAAGGAAAAGAACATCCTGATCTTCAAATTTCACGCTGAAGCCCAGCATTGTTGAAGGTAGATAACGGATATCAATAACAGTTATCTTGGCATAATCCTCTGCCAAAAGAGGAATGATACTTCTGCCAAAGGAATCACGGAAAACTACAAGCTCCTTATCCGTTTTAGCATCCGGATTTTCGATTGTAACATAAGAAAGCTCACCCGAAAGGAACATATCATAAGGATCGTTTCCAAATGCCTTTTCCATATCATAAAGAGTAATTTCCTTGTTGTTTTGATGATCGAAAACCTTTACGTTTTGGAGTGCCGGACTTGTGAGATAGTAAATAGTCTCCGCCGGCATGGGCAGTGCCGCCTGTCCGTAATACACACCGTAAAAAGGATTATCAAGAGTATTTGTATCAAATCTGCTGCTGTAGCTGCCGCCCATAGAATTGACAAGTATTTCAGCCACATCGGTAAGCTTTTCCTGTCTCCAGTGGCTATCGGTCTTATAATAATCCTCAAGTTCGAGTGCACCTGTGATATCAATATATTCGGCAAAGCTCATCTTTTCGGTAAATTCGCTTATAAATTCTTCATAGCTCATAGAAAGATATCCATTTTCCTCGGCAAAGAAATAAGCTTTGTCGGGTATCACCGAAACATAAGGTGAGATGCCCTTATCCTTCAGATATCTGTCATAGATGAACTGAAAACGGCTAACCGCATGATCTATCGAAGCATGGTCGGCCTCGGCCTGTTTTTTCGCCGCATATCCTTCATGTATATAAATATCATTATTATCAAGATGACGGAAAATATAATTTGAGCAAATCGCCTTGATAGTTCTGAAGGTATCTCTGAGGGGGAACGCATCAAGAGCATATTTTTCAAACTTGGACATAAAGCTTTCGTCGTATTCAGTTCCGTCCTTCATAAGGCTCTCCACCGTCAGCTCCGGAAATTTTTCAGGCGAACGACGTTCAGAGAGCAAAAAATCTTTTTTGGGTCCAAAAAAGCATAGCAGTGAAAGTGAAAAGAGGACAACTGCCATAGAAACGCAAACAACAATATTCTTAATTTTTGTATTCATACGGTCGCCTCCTATCAAAATCTAAAATAAAGGAACGGGCTGAATGAGCCGTCAACAAGATATCCTGTAACTATGAGCAAAAGAGCAATGAGGGCAACAGGCTCCAGAACATTTATAACAGCTCCGAACCTCTTGGATTCGGAAATCTTTACAGCAGTGTTTCTCACTATGGGAGTTGCACCGATAATTGCAAGAATAAATATAACCGCATAGCTGCGCAGATAGTAGATACTTTCAGGGGAGGCAAAGGAAATTCCGCCTGCGCCAAACATTTCGCCAATATAAGTGAATGCCTCTCCAAAATCTGCCGCATTGAAAACAACAAAGCTGAAAATTGCCGCAAGCAGGGCATAAACATGGCCTATGACCTTGCTGTTATCGAGATATTTATATATCCAAAGCTTTTCGATAAGAAGCAGAACTCCAAAGAAAAGACCCCAAACTATAAAGTTCCAGGCCGCACCGTGCCAAAAGCCGGTGAGGAACCACACAACAAAAATGTTGAAGATATTGCGGGCCTTTGAAACCCTGTTTCCGCCAAGGGGAATATAAACATAATCACGGAACCAAGAGCCGAGAGACATATGCCAGCGTCTCCAAAACTCGGTTGCACTCTTTGAAATATAGGGATAATTGAAGTTTTCAAGAAACTTAAAGCCAAACATTTTGCCAAGGCCTATAGCCATATCGCTGTAGCCTGAGAAATCAAAATAGATATAGAGCGCCACAGAAACAGCGTATATCCAATAGAGAAGAACCGTTTTTTCGTCTACAGTTTTAATTATGTCACAAAGCTCACTCAGTCGGTCAGCAATAAGTATCTTTTTGCCAAGACCTATCATAAAGCGTCTTATACCTTCTGCGCATTTGTCAACGGTAATCGTCCGCTCTTCAAGCTCTGCCGCAACGTCAACATATCTGACGATAGGGCCTGCGATAAGCTGGGGAAACATAGAAACATATGCCGCAAGATTTATCAGATTCTTCTGAGCGGGAACACCCCTGTATACGTCGATAACATAGCTTATGGTCTGGAAAGTATAAAAGCTGATTCCAACAGGGAGAGTAATCTTTAAAAACGAAATGGAGCTACCCGTCAGTTTATTGAAGTTATCAATAAAGAAGTTTGTATATTTAAAGTAAAGCATAAAGGCCAGAATGGATGCAACAGCTACCCACATAAAGGCCAGCGACAGCTTTTTGCTCTGACGGAATTTTTCGATAAGCAATCCGAAAACATATCCGATAAGTATAGCCGCCACCATAAGAAGTGCATACTTTACTCCGCCCCAGGCATAAAACAGCAAACTGAATATAAGCAAAACCGCATTTTTTAGTTTTTTTGGGGCAAGAAAATATAAAAGCAAAAACGCCGCAAAAAAATAAAAAAGAAAACTTATACTTGAAAACAGCATTTTCTATTGGGTGTTCCTTTCGTTTTATTTAATAGGGACTGTCACATGTTATGCGGCAGTCCCTTTTTTGTATCCTTGTTTAATTAGCCAACTATAGCCTCGTCAACGAGGATCTCTGCGCCTTCAATTGCAGCGATAGTCTTGTTTGCAAAGATGTCAACACAATCTGCGCCAAGGCCCCACATAACGATGAGGTAGTCACCGGGAACACTCATGATAACAAGCTTCTCGGGGAAACCGCAGATCCACTGTCTTGCCATGATGTTAGACTTGATAGCTTCAACCATAGCACTTGCATCTGCGCTGTCTGCAAAGTGGAGAGCACTGCAGGTGAAGTTGTTTACATTCATACCGTGGAACATTGCAGCTGCATCATCAAGCTTTGCTGCATCTGCTGCAGGATAACCGATGTTTGCGTCATAGTCTGTATCCTCAAGAGCAACAAACTTGCCGGGGGCATCCATTGTCATAGAATCGGGGTTGTATGTATTACCGCCGCCGATGAAGAACTTTTCATCATCGCCATAGGTGTTCCATACTGTTTCAAGAAGCTCAAGAGCGCTTCCGTATGATGCGCCTGTGCTTTCCTCTGTGTCAGCACCTGTGTCAGCGCCTGTGTCAACACCTGTGTCAGCGCCTGTCTCAGCGCCTGTGTCAGCTGCATCACCTGCACCGCAGGATACTACAGCAAAGATCATCATTGCTGCAAGGATAAGAGCAAGAATCTTCTTCATAACAGTTTTTCTCCTTTTAAATTTTTCGTGGTCCTTGCTATATAAAGCAAAAATCTCGAATTTATTACAAAAACAGAGCCGATAAAATAGCAAAGCCAAAAAATAAGGGCTCTATTATTGCCTCATATGGAGCTACTAATCAGATTCGAACTGATGACCTCGTCATTACCAATGACGTGCGCTACCTGCTGCGCCATAGTAGCAAATATATTGGACGTATGGTATTCTAACACAAAACGTCCTATTTGTCAATAGTTTTTAGAAATTTTTTTACTTCCCGGCTTCTACGGTTTATCCATAAAATACTTCTCCCCCAAAGCCACAGTGTAGCAAAAAACGGCTATACGCCTTCAAAACGGCTATATCCCGCAAAAAAACTCTTTAACCATATCGGCAAAAGAGTTTCTTATCTGGGGTGAGATATGGGGGTCGAACCCACGACCTCCAGGGCCACAACCTGGCGCTCTGACCAACTGAGCTAATCCCACCATATTAAATTAAAGAGCCACTGCACATGGCGTACCCTGGGGGATTCGAACCCTCGACCTACTGCTTAGAAGGCAGTTGCTCTATCCGGCTGAGCTAAGGGTACATGCCGAGCAGCGGTTGGAGCGGGTGATGGGAATCGAACCCACGCGACCAGCTTGGAAGGCTGGAATTCTACCATTGAACTACACCCGCATATTCGTTTTTCTCAAAACTGCCCTAATATAATACCACACCAAAGTTGATTTGTCAATAGGATTTTTTTAAAAAATCAATCTTTTTTTGCAAAAATTGAAAAATCACTTGCTAAAACTCTGTTTTTATGTTACAATTTAGTGTATGCGCCACGGCGCAGATCAATACTAAAAAGGAAAAGCTTGCCGTTTTACGCAAGCAGCTTAATAATGGCTTCATTATTTTTACCCGATTATATGTTTGACCGTTTCAGCGATATAACACCGGAGTTTCTGCAGTCCATAGGAGTTAAGACAGTGCTGGTCGATATAGACAACACACTTGCTCCCTATGAGGCACCCGACCCCAATCAGCGTGTTATCAAGTGGTTTGACGACCTGAGAGAAGCAGGAATAAGTGCTGCTCTTATGTCAAACAACGATGCGGCAAGAGTTAAACGTTTTAACAAAAGTCTTCATTTGCCCGCCTATTTCGACTGCAAAAAGCCCTCAACAAAGAGCTATCTCAATGTGCTGAGCCGTCTGCGCTGCGACAGGGCAGACACCTGCGTTATAGGCGATCAGATATTCACCGATGTTCTCGTTGGAAAAAGGCTGGGGCTGAGAGCAATTCTCGTTCCGCCCATACACGATCAAAAGACCTTTTTCTTCAGATTTAAAAGATTGCTTGAAAAACCCTTCATTTATTATTTTAAGCGCCAACAGGTGCGCAAACAATTTTTACAGTAACAGCTGAGAGGAAAAAATGTTAAAAGCAAAATTCGGTCCTGCCGGCAACAGCGAAAGCTTTTATGCTGAAGGGCACAAATCCACTATGGAAGCCTTTGGCTGGCTCAGAGAAATGGGCATAGACGCCTATGAATATCAAGCCGGCAACGGCCTGAGAACAAGCGAGGCTACGCTTAAGGCTCTCGGCAAAAAGGCCGCAGAGCACGGTATTCTTATGTCGCTCCACACACCATATTTCATCTCTCTTTCCGGCATAGAGGAGGAAAAACGTCTAAAGAGCCTATCCTATGTAAAAGAAAGTGTAAAAGCCGCGGAGCTTCTCGGCGCCGACAGGATAGTTATCCACAGTGGAAGTGCTGCAAAAATATCAAGAGATGAAGCTATGGCTCTTGCAAAGGATACTCTGATGCGAATTGCCGAAGACAATAAGGATACAAAAGTAAAGCTGGGGCTTGAAACAATGGGAAAGATAAATCAGCTCGGCACCCTTGACGAAGTTATTGAGCTTTGCAAAACAGCTCCCTGCTTTGTTCCTGTTGTTGATTTTGGTCATTTGAACGCAAGAGAGCAAGGCGGACTTTTCCCCGACACCGATGCTTATATGAATGTTTTTTACAAGATAGGCGAGCAGCTTGGCGACGAGATCGCAAAAAATCTCCATTGCCATTTTTCAAAAATAGAATACACCGCTGCCGGAGAAAAGAAACACCTGACCTTTGCAGACACCGAGTTTGGCCCACATTTTGAGCCTTTGGCAGAGGCTATAGTAAAATATGGCCTTGCCCCGCGCATAATATGCGAATCGGCAGGCACACAGGCAGAGGACGCTTTGTTTATGAAGCTGAAATGCCTTGAATATTTATCGAAATGAGGATATTGATATGACAAAGAAAGACAAGCTTTTATCTGCTTTGCCCCCCGATATTGACGGCGTTCTTATAACAAGTGAGCTGAATCAATATTATCTCACCGGTTTCTCTTTTACCGACGGTTATGTTCTTGTAACAAGAGAAAAATCATACGTTATCACAGACTTCAGATATATTGAGGCGGCTGAGGCACAGGTAGGAAGAGAATTTGAGCTGTGTATGCCCGATGATATGCGCCTTGAAATAAAAGCGCTCCTTTGCGAAAACGGCGTTAAAAAACTTTATTTTGAAGATAATACCCTGTCTTTTGCTGATCATCTGCATTTCTCCGAACTTTTTGAGGGTGTTGAAATGATAAAGGGCGGCTCCGAAATTATTGAAGATCTGAGAGAACACAAGGATGAGGACGAGCTGAGAACAATGGCCCGTGCTCAGGAGATAACCGATGCCGCATTTACTCACATTCTGAACTTTATAACACCCGAAATGACCGAGCTTGAGGTTGCGCTGGAGCTTGAATTCTTCATGAGAAGCCAGGGTGCGCAGTCGGTTGCATTTGATACTATTGCTGTTTCCGGCAAATCATCCTCCCTGCCCCACGGCGTTCCTGCGGCAAAAAAGCTTGAAAAAGGATTTTTCACAATGGATTTCGGTGCAAGGCTCGACGGCTACTGCTCTGATATGACAAGAACAGTTGTTCTCGGCAAGGCAGACGATGAAATGAAAAAGCTTTATAACACAGTTCTCAGTGCACAGCTGAAGGGCATCGAAATGATAAATCCGGGAGAGAGCTGCTGTAATGTTGACAGAGCAGCAAGAGATATCATTGAAAACGCCGGATACAAAGGATGCTTCGGTCACGGTCTCGGTCACGGCGTTGGAATGCTTATCCACGAATCCCCCAGACTCTCTCCAAAGGTGGATCCGGGCAAAAAGCTGGAGGCAGGACACGTTGTAACCTGTGAACCGGGGATATATATTGCAGGCAAATACGGCTGCCGAATCGAAGATATGCTTGCAGTTACAGAAAACGGCACAATCAACTTTACAAAAAGCCCAAAAGAGCTTATTGAGCTGTTTTGAGGTGAATCTGAACAGTATGCGGCAGACGCATTGAATAATAGAAAAAGCTGAGCAGTGCTCAGCTTTTTCTATTATTTTATCTCTCTTTGCCCACAAAGAAAAGTGCGATAGTTCCGGGACCCGAATGTGCTCCGATAACAGGGCCAACATAGGTAATTACCTTAACTGTTGCACCGTATTTTTCTTTTATGATCGCTTCAAGAGTTTTAACCTCATCATAGCAATCGCCGTGAGATATAAACACCGTTCCGTTTTCTTTATCCTCAGCAAGCTCGCCCAGCTTATCCGCCAGTGAATTTATAGCAGCTTTTCTGCCTCTTACCTTTGCCTTGCTGATAAGATGACCCTCATTATCAACATGAAGCACAGGCTTGATGCCAAGCATAGTTCCCACAAGCGCAACTGCAGGGCTGATCCTTCCCCCGCGCTTGAGATAAACAAGGTCATCAACAGTAAACCAGTGGCAGATCTTAAGCTTTATACTCTCGGCAAAAGCGGCCGCCTCTTCAATAGAAGCACCCTTATTCTTCTGTTCAAGAGTAAGATAAAGCAAAAGGCCAAAACCGGCTGATGCCGCAAGGCTGTCGACCGTTATCACCTTGCGCTCAGGGTATTTTTTGCTAAGCTCCTTTGCGGCGATCTTTCCTGAATTATATGTTGCGCTGAGGCCGGAAGAAAAGCCAATATAAAGCAGATCCTTGCCCTGCTTCAAAACCTCTTCAAAGGCTTCGTTGAATATCTCGGTGTTTATAGCAGAGGTCTTTGCAATGCGCCCCTCTCTCATTTTATTATAGAACTCTTTTTCGGGCATATCGCCGTTTGCGTATTCGGCATCCTCACCCTCAAAGTGAAATGTCAGACTAACGCAGGGCACGCCCCACTCTTTAAGCATATCCGGTGCAATATCACAGGCCGAATCGGTATAGATCACATATTCGTTCACGGTCTCTCTCCTTTTCGAGATACAATTTATTTTCAAGATGTTGACTTGTCAACAAGTGTATTATACACTACTTTTGTTGATTTGTCAACATCTTGCAATAATTTTTTTACAATAACTAAGTATTTTTATCCTTTTGATTCTTTTGCTTGGCGCAAAAATTGCGAAAAGCCGCCTTTGCCGCTCTCAATTCTTCTCTCAAAACCGCCAGAGTTTTCCTGTCACCGGGAAAAATAGTTTTTAGAAGGAAAATTGCGATTATAACGGTAACGATTTTTTCCGGTGTAAAGGGAAGCCACAATAGCCCCGCATAAGCCGCACCAAGTGCCGTCAGCCACGTTATTTCAAAATAAACGCCGATCGCTGTCACCAGATAGCTCCAACCGTTTGTAATCATCCATGCGATAAAAAGGCAAAGCAAAAGCCGGGGATTCAGCAAAAAAAGCACCCATTTTTTAACTTTTTCCTTTATCTTTTCCTTGTTCAGAGCCATTTTTTCACCTTTCTTTGCAAAACTTTATGATCTTCTGCATATCCTCATAGCGTCCGTTTTCGCTCTTTACCGAAAACACGCCTGCTATGTAGTTTTTTCCATCAATGCTCAGTGTACATATCAGACAGCTGTTGCCCTCCAGAGTGCCGGTCTTAAGGCCTGTAACATAAGGCGAATAATATTCACTTTCCTTATGGAGCATCCTGTTTGTGTTTCGCCAGGTGTTTGTGTGGCCGCTTGCATACACAACAGAAGCTGAAGGGAGCGAAGCATACTTCATAATAATCTCGTTTTTTGATGCCGCCTGCGACAGTATTGCCATATCCTCAATGGTTGAAAAATTCTCAGGATCATAAAAGCCGTCGGGGGAAGTGAAGCTACTGCCGCAAAGTCCAAGCTCTGATGCATATTCATTCATACCGGAAACAAAAAGCTCAACAGCCAGAGTGGCAGATATCTCCCCCTCGGATAGCCTTCTGCCGCCTGCCGCCGCAAGAGCATATGCCGCATCACCGCCGGAGGGAAGCATCATTGCCTCTATCAGCATTTCTACCGAAAGCGTGTGATGCTTTTTTATAAATGCAATGGCAGATTGCTCATTTTTCATATCAAGCTCGTCCCCCGGGGTCACAAGCTCATCGGGGGATAGAATTTCAAGAGCATAAAGAGCCGTGAGCAGCTTTGTTGTGCTGGCAGGATAAAGTATCTTATCTGCCCCCAAAAGATAGAGATATCTTTCGTTTTCCATATCGTAAACAAAGGCCTGCGCCGCTTCCAGCTCAAGGGTCAGATGAGAAGGAGTTTCAATATTAGCTATAGAAAAAGCTTGTCCTTCGGCGTGCAAAGCCGCCGCCCTCCTCTCTGTAATATCCACATTGCCGCTTCCGGAGCAACCAGAAAGCACAACACAAAATACTGCAGTAAATATTAAAGCACAAAAAGTGCGCAGAGCAATTTTCACACTGTTTTTTATTTTCATTAAGGCTTTTATGTTTCTCATATAAACTCCTTCTTATGCCGTTTCACTATATTGTACCATAAAAACTGTTAAAATAAAAGTAGGTAAATAATTAAAAAAGTCTAAATTTATGATGCTTATATATAATGTAAATATTTTTCACTAAAAGGGTAGACTTTTTAATGATAGTGTGTTATAATTTTCATAGTAATTATTATCATTTTTTGTTGGAGTGATGTGCTTATGGTAAACGATCTTCAAAAAGCCGGACTTTGGAAGCGGATTGCAGCTTTTATGTTTGATGCTATCCTTTTAAGCGTTCTTGCCGTTGGTCTGGCTTTTCTGCTCTCGCTTTTGCTTGGGTATGATAAATACAGCGCCGCAGTTTCAAACGCTTACCAAAAATATGAAAAGCAATTTGACATCACCTTTGACATCAGCACCGAAGCCTACGAGGCTCTTTCCCATGAGAAAAAACAAGACTATGACACCGCATACAATCTGCTCATAAATGACAAGGATGCACTCTATGCCTATAACATGACAGTTAACCTCAGCCTCATTATCGTCAGCAGTTCTATCCTTCTCGCAGTTATGATATGGGAATTTTTCATTCCGCTCCTTCTTGGAGACGGCAGAACACTGGGCAAAAAAATATTCGGTCTATGCCTTATAAAAACAAATACTGTGAGGATCAACAATATGCAGCTGCTGGTGCGCTCGCTGCTTGGCAAATTCACTATCGAAATAATGATACCGGTATATGCCGTTATGATGCTTATTTTCGGCACGCTGAATATGTTGATACTGCTGCTCATTGCAGCTCTTATCATTGCTCAGATCATTTCAGTTATCCTGACAGAAACAAATTCTCCTATCCATGACCTGCTGGCGGGAACGGCAGTTGTGGATGCGGCAAGCCAAATGATATTTGGCAGTGAGGATGAACTGCTTGAATTCAAGAAAAAACAACACTTAGAACATATTGCCCGCCTGCCATACTGACAGATGGGATGTTAAATACAAAATCAGGAAAGGTAAAACAATGAAGGTAGTATTGCAAAATCTGACTAAGGTTTTTCCAAGCCGCGATAAAAAGGCCGGCAAAGAGGTCATTGCGGTAAACGATCTCAATTTTGAGATACCGGACGGCAAGCTGATAGGTCTCCTCGGTCCCTCAGGCTGCGGAAAAAGTACAACGCTCTATATGATAAGCGGACTTCAAAAGCCCACAGGCGGAAAGATTTTCTTTGGTGATGACGATGTTACCGATCTGTCCACCGAAAACAGGGGAATAGGTCTGGTGTTCCAGAACTATGCTCTTTATCCCCATATGACAGTTAAACAAAACATCCTATTTCCCCTTCAAAACCTGAAGGGCAAGGACAAGCTGTCTAAAGCCGAAATGCTGAATCGGGCACACGAGGCAGCAAAGCTTGTTCAGATCGACGAGCTTATGGAGCGCAAGCCCAGTGAGCTTTCCGGTGGTCAGCAGCAGAGAGTTGCTATTGCCAGAGCACTGGTGAAAATGCCGAGAGTCCTCCTCCTTGACGAGCCTCTCAGCAACCTTGATGCACGTTTGCGTCTACAGACCCGTGAGGAGATACGCCGTATTCAAAAGGAAACAGGCATAACAACCGTTTTCGTTACCCACGACCAGGAGGAAGCAATGAGCATTTCCGATATGATCGTTGTTATGAAAGAGGGCGTTGTTCAGCAGATAGGCAAGCCCCAGGAGGTTTATGACGATCCGGTAAATCTCTTTGTTGCAAAATTCCTCGGAACTCCTCCGATAAACATTATGCTGGGCCGTATAGAGGGCGGCAAGGTATATATTGGAAGCGAAGCTGTTCTCAGTGCCGTGGGCGCTGAGGATCAGGATGTATACATCGGTATTCGTCCTGAGGGATTCGAGCTTGACGAGGGCGGTCCCCTCCATTGCCGTCTCAGCAACATTGAGGTAATGGGCAGGGACGTAAGCATCGTTTCTGAAAATGATGCCGCTGTCAATGTCAAGATACGCTCTATAATCAACGCCGACAACAAGATAGATCCCGCCCTGGCAACAGTAAGCTATTCACTAAAACCCCACAAGGTATTCGTTTTCAACAGATCCACCGAAGAAAGAATACGCTGCGAGGTGAAATGATATGGTAGATAGCAAGCATCAATGGAAGGCGTGGATATATCTTTCCCCTGCTATAGTGCTGCTGTTGATATTTACTGTTTGGCCAATCATCAACACAGTAAGAATGGCCTTTATGGAAGGATATAACGGCCTTGCTATTCTCGGCGGTGCAAATTTCAGCTTTGGCATCGGCAATTTTCAAAAGGTTATCGGGTTTTCTTCATTTAAAGACAGCCTTTATAACACAATGCTGCTCTGCGTGCTCACAGTACCGCTTTCAACCTTTTTGGCTCTTCTTATAGCAGTTGCGCTAAACTCTATAAAGTTTCTTCAAAAAGGTCTGCAAACTATATTCTTTCTTCCCTATGTAACAAATTCTATAGCCATAGGAATGGTTTTTGCCGCAATGTTCAACATTGTTGGAAACATGGGCACAGCAGGCAACGATATTATCATCACTGCCGGAATTATAAACAACATAATAGGTTTTTTTGGCGGAGAGCCGATAAATTGGATAAACGCCGGCTCATCCTATGCCGCAAATATCACAGTTATGGTGGTATATATCGTTTGGAACTCTCTCCCCTTTAAGATCCTGGTCTTGCTTGGCGGTCTTCAGAGCATAAACAGGCAGTATTATGATGCCGCAAAGGTAGATAGCGCGCCTCGCTCAAAAGTGTTCACCCACATAACCGTTCCGCTCCTCTCCCCTATGCTTGCTTATGTTATCATAACAGGCTTTATAGGCGGATTCAAAGAATATTCAAGCATTGTGGGTATCTTTGGCGACGATATGGGTCCTGCAGGTGCACCCGGCAGACTCAACACTATGGTAGGATATATCTACGATGCGCTGCCCAAGATGAATTACGGCCAGGCAAGCGCCGCCGCACTCATCCTTTTTGCCATTATTCTTGTTGTTACCATGATAAATCTTCAGGTAAGCAAGAAAAAGGTTCATTATTAGGAGGTGCACTTATGTCTAAAATGTCAAACGGCGTTATGCACGAAAAAAATTTGCAGAGCATTTCTGCACGCTACAGCGTGCTCCAGGTACTTTTTAAGATCCTGGTCTATCTGTTTCTCATAGTTATGGCTATAATCGTCCTTTTCCCGTTCTATTGGATGATAATTTCGTCTCTGAAAACACTTGATGAATATAGACTCAGTGTTCCTACCTTCTGGCCCCAGAAGGTGATGCCGGGCAACTATGCCGATGCTTTTACAACGGCAAATCTCGGCAGACTGTTTCTCAACACCGCCTTTGTAGGCGTGGTTTCCACGCTTCTATCGCTTGTGATCACCGTTCTCTCTGCCTTTGCTTTTGCAAGACTTGAATTCAAGGGCAAGGAGACTATGTTTGCGGCTCTGCTTGCAACCATGATGATACCCGGTGAGCTCTTTACCATAACAAATTATGCAACTATAAACCAGCTTGACTGGATGCAGACCTATAGGGTTCTTATCATTCCCTTTCTTGTAAGCGTATTTTATATCTATCTGCTCCGCCAAAACTTTTTGCAGATCCCAAACGAGCTTTATCTTGCAGCAAAGGTTGACGGAACAAAGGATCTGAAATATCTCTGGAAGGTGATGATACCACTTTCCCTGCCAACACTTATATCCATAACCATTCTTAAAATGATGGGCGCATGGAACTCATATGTGTGGCCCAATCTCGTTGCAAATGACGAAGCACACAGACTTATAACAAACGGTCTTAGAAACGCCTTTACCGATGCAACGGGAGATACCAACTTCCCGGTTCAAATGGCGGCAGTTGCTATAGTTTCAGCACCTCTATTCCTTGTTTTCGTATTTTTGCGTAAATATATTATGTCCGGCGTCAGCCGAAGCGGAATAAAAGGTTAATAGGGAGATCTTCCCCTGTAACATAAATAAAAACAGAAAGGATTACCCAACATGAAAAACAGAATTTTTGCGTTTCTCCTTGCGCTGGTAATGCTTCTCAGCATGACAGCAATGTTCGGCTGCGGCAAACAGAATACAGCCAAAGCAACATTTGAAGTCCCCGAGGGCGGTTACGACGGAAGTGAGGTCACCATTTATTTTGACCACACCATTGGAAGTAACCTCAGAGAAGTTCTGGATATCTATGTCGCAGAATTTAACAAGCTTTATCCAAACATCAAAGTAGTTCACGAGCAGGTAGGCAACTATGACGACGTTCGCGACAACATTGCCGTTGAGCTGACCGTTGGCAACCAGCCCGATCTTGCTTATTGCTACCCCGACCATGTTGCTCTCTATAACATTTCAAAGAGAGTTGTGGCTCTCGATTCTCTCATCGACAGCAAGGTTGAGGTTACCCGTGCAGACGGCACAACCGAAGTCCTCGGTCTCACAGACGAGCAGAAGGCTGACTTTATCGCCGGCTACTATAACGAAGGCAAGCAGTTTGGCGACGGTCTTATGTACACTCTCCCTCTCAGCAAGTCTACAGAGGTTCTTTATTACAACAAGACATTCTTTGAGGCAAATAACCTCTCTGTTCCAACAACATGGGATGAGCTTGAGGCACTTTGCAAGACTATCAAGGAGATAGACCCAAGCTCTATTCCTCTCGGATATGACTCCGAATCCAACTGGTTTATAACTATGTGCGAACAGCAAGGCTCTCCCTACACAAGCGCAACAGGCGAAAACTTCCTCTTTGATCACGAGGACAACCGCGCATTTGTAAAGAGATTCCGCGAATGGTACAAGAACGGCTATGTTACAACTCAGGAGATCCTCGGTTCATACACCTCTGAGCTCTTCACATCCGAGGACGGAACCAAGAGCTATATGTCTATCGGTTCTTCTGCAGGTGCAAAGCATCAGTGCCCCACAAAGGGCAGCGACGGCAACTATCCTTTTGAGGTTGGAATCGCAACCATTCCTCAGGTAGATGCTTCCAAGCCCAAGGTTATTTCCCAGGGTCCCAGCCTTTGCCTCTTCCAGAGCGAAAATCCCCAGGAAACTATAGCTGCTTGGCTCTTTATGAAGTATCTCACAACAACTGTTGAGTTCCAGGCTGAGTTCTCTATGGCTTCCGGTTATGTTCCGGTTCTCAAGTCTGTAGCTGAAAACGAAGTTTATGCAGACTTCCTTAAGAAAGCTGACGGCGGCGACTATATTGCAGCCCTCTCTGCCAAGGTCTGTCTTGAGCAGGAAAGCGCATACTACACATCTCCCGCATTTGTTGGCTCTTCTGATGCAAGAACTGCTGTTGGACTTCTCATCCAGACCTGCCTTGTTGATCCCGGTCAGGATGTAGACGCTATTATTGATAAGGCATTTAAGGAAGCTCTTGTTTCCTGCAGAGAAGAAAACTGATAAACACTTCACAAACAAAGTATGAAATATTTTTTCAAGATCCTGTGGGCTGTAATGGCTTTGGCTATGCTGATAAGTCTTGCCGGATGCAAAAAAGATGAAGCTCCGGAGGGGGGCAAAGACTCTGCTGTAACAGAAAGGGACTATGCCGCATCACTTGAGCTCAATATGGCCTCCTTTACAGCAAAGCAGGAGGTCACTGTCAAGAATTTTGTAGACGGTGACACTGTGCATTTCAATGTTCCCGAAGAAGTTATGGAAAGTGGAGTTCTGAAAGCAAGATTTCTTGCCGTAAACACGCCTGAATCTACAGGAAAGATAGAGCCTTACGGAAAGGCAGCTTCCAATTTTACAAAAGAAAAGCTGATAAATGCCACTTCTATCATTATCGAATCGGATAATGAAAAATGGAATGCCGACTCTACCGGCGGCAGATACCTTGTTTGGGTATGGTATAAAAATGCCGATATGAAGAACTACAGAAATCTGAATGTGGAGCTTCTTCAAAACGGATTTGCCATTGCTTCAAACACAAGCAGCAATATATATGGCAGCATTTGCACCGATGCCCTTCAGCAGGCTCAGAACCTTAAAATTGGTGTTTTTTCGGGCCAAAAGGATCCTGATTTTTATGACGGAGCGGCAATCGAGCTGACCCTAAGAGAGCTTCGCACAAATATCGAAAGCTATAAGGATATTTTGGTTGCCTTTGACTGCGTGATAACATCAAACAGCAATGACACCGTTTATGTTGAGCAATATGATGCCGAAACAGATATGTATTACGGTATCTCCGTATACTACGGCAACAGCGGCATCGGCGGCGACGGTCTTCGCATACTGAACATAGGCAACCGTGCAAGAATAGTTGGCAAGGTTCAGTATTATGAAACAGGAGAAACATGGCAGATATCAGGCCTGAAATACCGAGCTATGAAACCGGACGACCCCGAAAACATCAAGCTTATAAGCTCCGGACACAGTGCTGCATACACTCCTGTTGATGCAGACAAGCTGGTGAACGGAAAATGCGACCTGCTTATTAAGGATGCCGAAAGCGGAATTGAGGAGCTTAAAACCTTTGATTTTGCAAAACTTGCAATGAATACCTCGGTATCTATGAATGATCTGCTTGTTGAAAGCGCACATACTACCGAAAAAGAGGGTAGCTCTTCAAACGGTGCAATGACGCTGAGCTGCACTGCAAATGGCATCACCGTGACGGTGAGAACAGCAGTTCTCCGCAATGCAGAAGGTAACATCTTAACCTCGGATACATATATAGGCAAGACCATTGACGTTAAAGGAATTATAGATTACTTTGACGGAAACTATCAAATTAAAGTATTCACTCCGGATCAGATCATAATAAATTAAAATTAGGAGCAGAAAAATGAAAAAGTTAATAACATTTGTGCTTATACTCACACTCGCTCTTTCAGCTCTTGTGGGATGCGAAAAAGCCCTTGAAGCGAAAGACGGTCTTGAGGAAGCAAAGGACTATGTATACAACACATACAAAAATGCCTCTGAAGTTTATGTTGCCGATTACAAGGTTATAGGTCAGGTTCTCGTTGGTGATGTAACATATGCTGTTGAATGGGCAACAGATGCTGCTGAGGAAAATGTCAAGATCGTTGCAGGCGATGACAATATGGTTACAATCGACATCAACGAAAAGAACCCCGAAGAGGTTACATACACACTTACAGCAACCATAAAGGATGCTGAGGGTAAGACCGAAACGGTAAGCTTCACTCGCCGCACTCCTGCCGCTGTTATCATAGATGAGGGTATGAGTTATGCAGAGATAGTTGAAGCGGCATACAAGCTTGAAGCAGGCATTGCTATGGAAGGCGAATACCGTCTCTATGGTGAGATCATCTCTATTGATACTGTTTGGAGCGATCAGTATAAAAACATCACAGTTACTATCAAGATCGAAGGCGCAGAGGATAAGCCTATCATGTGCTACCGCCTTGCAGGTGATGGCGCACAGGCTCTAAAGGTTGGCGACAAGATCACAGTTGAGGGAGTTCTCAAGAATTACAACGGCACTATCGAGTTTGATGCAGGCTGCAAGCTTCTCGGCGTTGGCGCAGAGGTTAAGGATCAGAGTGCTATCCTTGATGCGGCTTATAAGCTTGAAACAGGTATCGCAATGACAGAGCCCTGCACACTGACAGGTAAGATATCTGTTATCGACACTCCCTGGAGCGATCAATATAAGAACATCACAGTAACTATGATTTGCGGTGATGACGCAGAGCGTCCTATCATGTGCTACCGCCTTGCAGGTGAGGGTGCTGAGGAGCTGGCTATTGGCGACACTATCACAGTTACAGGTACTATCAAGAACTATAATGGCACTATTGAATTTGATGCAGGCTGCACTCTCACTGCTGAATAACTGATCATAAAAAAACAACAGCTGCGCTGTGCGCAGCTGTTATTTTTTGTGATCAAAATCAATCCTGTCCAAATTTTTCGCAAAGCTTTTTGTATATCTCAAAGTTTGTTCGGTCAACTGCAAGCGGCATTATAGATATATACCCCTTCAGTGCCGCATCGGTATCAAGCTCAAGTCCCTCTTTTTCTTCATAAACATTCTTGCCTCGGGCAATGTAAAGATCTTCGCCTATCTTTTCAAAGTCGTCCGAATAATATGCTCCTCCCTGCCTTGTAATGCGTATTCCCTTTGGAGAGGCAGGGATATTTATGTTATAAATACCGTAAAGATCTAACAGCCCATTATCAAAAACAAAATCAAAGACCCTGTCAAGCTGTGATATCACTCTGTCATAATCTGCGGGAGAAGTGGAAAGAGCAATAGCTTTTATTCCAAGAGTGGCTGCCTCGATAGCAGCACCGGCTGTTCCGGAATACTGTGTGTCAACACCTATGTTAAACCCCTTATTTATACCCGAAATAACAAGGTCAAATTCCTTTTTCAGACCCAAGACCGCAAATCTGACACAGTCGGCAGGTGTGGAATCTACAGCCAATGCACTGACATCCCCCGCAAGCTGAACCTCTTTCACCTCAAAAGGCTGATACAGCTCTATTCCAAGGCTTTTACCGCTCTGCTCGTGCTTTGGAACAACAGCCGTCACCTGACCAAGCCTGCGGCACCACCTTATAAGCGGAACAAGCTGGGGGGCATTCATTCCGTCATCGTTTGTAAGCAAAATTCTCATAGCCAGCCCTCGTGGGTCGCCTTATATTCACGAACTGCCTTGTCTGCATCGGCAATGAGAGCCTGTGCCTCATCGCGGCTATAGACAGTTGCTCCGCTGGCACATGCATGACCACCGCCATGATATCCCTCTGCCACGGTATTGATACTTACAAATCTGGAACGCAGACGAACCCGGACAGCCCCGTCCCCCTGCTCAGTTTCGATAAAAGCTATCCAGCAAAGACAGCCGATTATCGAATCAAGCAGATTGACGCATGCCGCTGCTTCATCAACAGTTATGCCAAATTCATTTCTCATATCACGGTCGATATAGATATAAGCAACGCCGCCCTCTGTGATCTGCATTTTGTCATAAATAGCAGATCTGAATTTCAGATTCTCATATTTTTCAAGATAAAGATGTGCATAGAGCTTCTCTGTGTCTATATCATGATCCAGTAATGCACCGGCACATCTGAGAGTATCTCCGTTTACCCCTCTGTATTTAAACCTGCCCGAATCGGTAACTATGCCCATATAGAGATATGTTGCGCCCTCACTGCTCATCTTAAGCTCATCCTTAAAGCTAAGATAAAGATCTGCTATCATCTCAGAGCAGGAGCATCTATCCTCCTCTACCCATTCTATCTCACCGTAGCTGTCCACCGGTATATGATGATCTATCTTTATTATCTCACGGCAAAGCTTAAATTTTGGATTTGATATCCTGTCTGAAGTTGCTGTGTCAAGAACAATGGCGAGAGCACCGCTATAAGCCTCATCAGGCATAGGAGCGTCATCTTCACCTGCAAAGGCAAGAAAATCGGAATGTTCATCATCAATAATATAAACTTCCTTGCTCGGCCAGCTTTCCTTTATAATAGCCTTCAGCCCCTTGGTAGCTCCAACGCAGTCTCCGTCTATGCGGATGTGCCTGAAGAGCATTATGCGGTCATATTCCTTTATTTTATGGAGGATCTTCTTTTTTATTTCTGTATTCATTTGCACCTCAAATTATATTGTTTTCTTGTGACAGCCTATCAAGATCGCCCAGCATTGCCATTGCTTCATTATAATCCCTTAGCTTTGCACCGCTGGCCTTTGCGTGGCCACCGCCGCCATATTTTACCGCAATGGGATTTATATTCAATCTGTCGGAGCGAAGCTCACACAAAACTCCGTCCTCACACTCGGTAAAGTTGACCCATATGCCAACGCCCTTCATATCCGACATAACGCCAACCATTGACCTTGAAACAACAAAGGCATCTGCGCCAAGTTCTTCAAGCTCCTCTTTTGTGGTATAGATATACGCAGTGTTTGCTTCTGTCAGCTTGATCTTGAGGGTGAAAGAGGCACGCAAAAGCTTGCTTTCATATGTATCGGCGTAAAGATTTTTGTATAGTTCGTTTGTGTCAACACCTATCTCAAGCAGTGCGGCCGCAAGTCTCAGAGAACGCGCATTTGTGCTGTCATAGCGAAATCTTCCCGAATCTGTCACAAGTCCGGTAAAAAGCGACTTTGCCGCCACAGGGTTTATTTTAAGGCCTGATTCAAGCGCAAACTCAGTAACCATACCGCAGCAGCTCTCAAAGCTTGTGTCAACGACCTCTTCATCTGCTATCTTTTCACAAAAAATGTGGTGATCTATCCTTACAGAAGATGACGCCAATTTAAATCGACCGTCGCTTATAAGACAACTCGATCCGCAGTCAAGGATCACAGCAAGTGCTCCGTTGTATTCATCATCCGAGATAAGGTCAGGCTCAGCCCCCTCCATAAATGAAAGGAAACGCGGGCTGTCACCCACAGCAAAAACCTTTTTATGTGGGAAGTTATCAAGAATAAGCTGTTTCATACCGACCTGACTTCCGATAGCATCTCCGTCAGGCTTTTCGTGACGGTGTATAATTATTTTATCGTATCTTTTTATATTGTCAAGAATTTTTTCAAACATATCCTTCTCCACATCGTTTCATCATAATAATACCACACAAACAATTATAACATATCATCAAATTTAATTCAAGGGTGTTTGCCATAAATCTCAAAAAAGGCAGAGATCAAAACTCTGCCTTTTCAGATCTGCTTTCGTATCTGCTCCAGCGCTCCCTTTTCAAGTCTGGAGACCTGTGCCTGAGATATCCCTATCTCCTCTGCGATCTCCATTTGCGTTTTATTTCCGTAAAAACGCAGTTTAATAATTGCCCTCTCCCTTTCGCCAAGCTTTTTCATAGCGTCCTTCAGAGCAATGTTTTCAAGCCAAAGGTCGTCTCCTGAACTCGGGTCGCATATCTGATCCATAACGTATATAGAATCTCCGTTTTCCGAATACACCGGATCATATAATGATATCGGCTCAATTATTGCCTCCATAGCGCGTTGAACAGTCTCTCTTTTTTCTCCTAATTTTTCAGCGATCTCTTCAATTTTCGGCTCGCTCTGCCTCTCTCTTGTAAGCTCCTCACGCACATTAAGAGCTCTGTATGCAAGATCTCTTATTGATCGGCTGACTCTTATTGCATTGTTGTCTCTCAGATATCTTCTTATTTCTCCGATTATCATTGGAACAGCATAGGTGCTGAATCTTACGCCAAGCTCTGTGTTGAAATTATCCACAGCCTTGATAAGTCCTATGCAGCCCACCTGAAAAAGATCGTCCATAAGCTCTTTTCTGCCAGTAAAGCGCTGTATAACACTTAGAACCAATCTCAGATTTCCGTATATCAAAATTTCTCTGGCCTTAAGATCACCCTTTTTCGTTTTAATCAGCAGATCCTGCGTTTCCTCGGCTGTCAGTGTTTTAAGCTGGGCGGTATTCACACCGCATATTTCGACCTTACTGTAATAAATAAAAATCACTCCCATCCGTATGTCAAAAGTATTGACACAGATGGGAGTTTTATATACACATTTTGCTTTCGGTAAAAACAGGTACATCTGCCAAAATGAAAGGTTACTGTTCTCTGCTTTTAAGCTTTTCTGCCTTTCTCATTGCAGTGTATTCGTTGAGCGATCTTATAGCCTTGCCGGACATGGGGATAAGAGCGATCATATTGAACACCGTCATAAGAGCAATTCCGATATCTCCGATATCCCAAACAAATGTATAAGCGGCAAGTCCACCCACAAAGAGCATTATGAGGGCAACGATCTTATATCCTGTTTGAGATGTCCAGTTGTCGCCAAAAATATAGGCAACATTTGACCTTGCATAATAAAGTATGCCGATAAAGGTAGAGAAGCAAAACAGGCCGAGAGTTATAGCTGTAAATACAACCCCTGCATATCCAAAATGATGCTGCATAGAGGTCTGCAAGAGCTCCATGCCCTCATATTCGCCAATAACACCCTGGGGAGTGAGAAGCATTATCATAGCGGTACAAGTACAAATAACGATAGTGTCAATAATAACACCAAATGCCTGAAAAAGGCCTGCCTTTGCAGGGTGGCTCACATCAGCAGCAGCCGCAGCACAGGGGGCGGAGCCGGAGCCAGCTTCATTTGAGAAAAGTCCTCTCTTAACGCCGTTCATAAGTGCTGCACCAAAGCCGCCGGCCACTACCTGGCGAAGTCCGAAGGCCTCATCAATTATACGCCGGAGCACTGCCGGGATCTCGGTTATATTCATAACCATAACTATTATCGTGATAACAAAATAGAACACCGCCATAACAGGCACCATAATATCAAGCACCTTTACGGTTGTGTTTTTTCTGAGAACTATAATGGCAGCAAGTGCAACCAGAACAACGGTTGTCCAAATAGGAGGAATATTGAAAGCAAATTTAAATGACGATGTTACCGAATTGCTTATAACCTGGCTTACTCCGCACCAGCACAGAAGCCCCGAAAAGGCGAAAAGTATGCCGAGAACAGTACGCTTTTTCTTCTTATCCTTTGAGACAAAGGCGTTTATATAAAGCGCAGGCCCGCCTCGGTATCCGCCGTAAAGCGGATCGGGCTCCTTATATATCTGCGCAAGGGTTGCCTCAACAAAGGCAGTTGAAGAGCCGATAAGCGCCGTTACCCACATCCAGAACACAGCTCCCGCGCCTCCTGCTGAAAGGGCAGCCACAACACCAACCATATTTCCCATTCCAACTCTCGTTGCAGTTGAAACGATAAGTGCCTGCATACCGGAAAGAGCCCCGCTTTCCTTTTTCACCTGCTTTTGAGCGGATATCTTAAGCATTTCGGGAAAAAGTCTTATTGGCAAGAACTTTGTTCTTACAGTAAAAAATATACCTGCAGGTATAAGTATCAGTACAAGCAGAGAGATTCCCAGTTCGGCACCGCCGGGCAGAGGAATCTTAAAAAGATCTCCCCAAAAAATGTTGTAAATAAAACTGATGATTTTCATATGTCTCTTTCCATTTATTTGTTATTTTTCATTATGTTATCAAAAAAATCAAGACGTCGGCAGATAAAATCCTCAAGATGAGCGGTAGCGTCTTCAAAATCTGAGCCGCAATCTGCACCGTAAAAATTTCTCGCATCAAAATTGCCGTAAAGCATATGATCCATTTCCGCCGAGGCTCTTATCCTATCTACCATAGAAGGCAGCATAGATATTGCCATAGCGACAGACGCCCTGAAATTTTTGTTATAGCAATCCTTTATCAGCTCTCTCAGCTCCCCTCTCCTAAGCATAGCATAAAACCAAGAGGGCATCGAACCGTTGTTTCTCGTTTCACTTTCGCCAACAAAAAGAATTTCCGGCGATGTGAGATCTGCATATTTTTTATAGTTTCCAAAGGCACAGTCATAATCCCAGATGCAGGAAAAATTCAGCTTTCCGCCCATTTCGTCGGAATCCTTGTAAATATGAAAGCTGGAAACGCCTCCGTCTATATTGAGAAGAAATTCTTCAAAAAGATATCTGAAGGCAAGCGAATCCATATCAGCATAGTCACTGTAATGCTTCCCTTTTTCATTGTATCCGTCAGGCGAATAGAGAGCATCTTCAAAATCGCAGACATATTCTTTTATATATTCCACCTGTTTTTTTGAGGCACATTCGGGCGAAAGAATTACTATCGGCAAGCCCCGATCTGTAACAAAGCCACTGACCTCGTTTGGATATCGTTCGGTATATTCCACCTCAAGAAGATATCCGCCGCTGCTGTCCTTGGGCTCTAAGGGAAGCTCAAACCATTTCGAGCCGCCTGCCTCGGCACCCGATATTGCCCCTTCTCTCGGATATTCCTCTGCCTTATCCTGCAGCAGATCCTCTGTTGCGTTTTCCAGATCAAAAATATCTATCTTGTTTTCGGCAATATCTATCTTTTCGCAAAGCAGATATGAGCCGAGATATTCGCCGCACCCATAGAGATCAAGCGGCTCGCCCGAAACAGAATATCCCTCATAAGCCGCCGCTATTTCAAAAGCAATACTGTTGCGAAGCAGGGACGGATCATAATAGTTTGCAAGCAGAATATATTTTTTTGCCTTTGCAAGGCCTAACAGTTCAGTCGGCGAAGAAAGCTCTATCTGATAGGGCTTTTTTTCGGTACCGTTCCAGGTTGCGTTGCCCCTGCCCCTTATTTTTTTCAGTTTTCCTGCAGAAAGAACCTCACCCTTGGGAGAGATAAGCGAATAACTGCCCCCTGTGCCGTAAGAATGATCGGCACTGGAATTTATCTTATCCATATTGCCGTCATCGCTCTGCAAAAACATCGAAGCAATATTTGCCGACCTCATTATTTTAACATCAAATCCGCCGATATCGGCATTTTCAAGCTCAAGCATCCCCCGGGCACTTTCGCCGTCATTTACGGTTTTGCCTTCAAAAAGTATGCTCTTTTCAATCGACCAGGTAATATCATCTGCAAAAGAAGGAAGATACAGGGTATATCCCTCCCCCTCTGCGTCCTTTTGCAGAGTGATACGTTCTCCGCATACAATAAAACCGATGTCACTTGCCTCGGCAGAATCGGTAGGCAGTGTATCGCCGCCCACCTCGCCGTCTGCATATGTCTGCACGCTGCAGGAGCACATAAGCAATGTACAGAGCAAGCACAAAAATATAACTATACGCTTCATAGCTTTACATCAAGATATGGCGGATACTCGGGAATCTGCTCCTCGGCATATCCAAGCAAAATATCCTCGCCGTTTTCTTCTTTCTCTTCAAAGCCCATCATCTTATATGTTATATACATTATCCTGTTGTGCTCAGTTTCCCTGAATTCGGCAACAAGTCCTTTCCCATCGGCTCTTGCCAGCCTTATAGCACATATCAGAAGGGCTGTTCCAACTCCTCTTGACATAACCCTGCAGGAAACGATAAGCAGCTTAAGCCTGTAGGCATCCTCGTTTTTTTCCATAAGCACAAGACCAACCTTGCCGCTGTCTCCGTATTTATCGCAAAGAGAAGCTATAAGAAAAACATGACGGGGCGAATCTATAAATTTCCTCAGCTCTTCATAATCATATGTATAGCCGGTTGAATTGAGCTGATGTGTGCGCAGAGTGAGCTCATGCACCCTCATAAGATCCTTTTCTGTAACGGGGGATATATCAAGCTTCATCCCGAGAGTCATCAAAAATTCTTCAGCAGAGCCGACAAAACCCTTTTCATCCTCTTTTCTTGCAAAGTCCGCTCTGTACATATCTCTGCGTCTTGAAGCATCCTCGGTTATAAAATAAGGATTAAATTCTTCAAGCCCCGGCAGTGACGCAAAATCTGCTGCATCATAGGTTCTCACATCGGGCAGAGCAAAAGCCACCTCGTCTCTCTCAAATGGATTGTCGTCAATAAAGGCAACCGAACCCGCCTTTATCCCAAGGTCGGCTATAATGCTCTTTATCGAATCGGATTTTGCCCCCCAGTTTATCCTTGGACACAGAAAATATTTATCAAGTCCAAATCGCCTGAGATTTGCCATAGCACCCTCAAAATCATTTTTTGAGGCAATGCTCATAATAATGCCTCGCCTGTCAAGCTCATAAATAAAATCTGCCATTCCAACTATAAGCTCTTTGCCGCCGCCCTCTGAGAGTATTCCCTGCCAGAGAGTGCAATCAAGATCAAAAACAAGACATTTTATCTTAGCTTCCTTTGCCATATCATTTTGCAAGGCGTTCTACCAGCGCCGCCATTGCGCCGACGCTTGTGAAATTTGCCTTGTTCATTTCCTTTCTGGGAATTTTAATAGAAAAGGTCTTTTCAATAAAAACGACCATTTCAAGTGCAAAAAGCGAATTGACGTGACCCTCTTTAAAAAGATCTGTGTTTTCATCTATACCGCTTATCTTTTTTTCCTTTTGAAAAAAATCAATCAAAATTTCCTTTGGTGACATTTTATCTGTTCCTTTCGGTTATATGATCTATCAATATTCAATCATCTCTAAAAGTGCCTCACCGCTGACAGCATCGGTCATGTTAAAACGCTTCAGCCCTCTCAGCGACTGCGGCAATCCCTTTATAATTTCATTTGTGCCGTTTTCAACCGTAACGCTTATCTCGGCACCGCTCTCCATAAGAACGGCATCGGTCAGAGGAGTATATTTTCCGTGAGGATATGTTATAACAAAAACATCATTTCCAATCCCCTCACTTAGCTGCTTGCTTGAAAGCGAAAAATCAAGCCGGAGCGCAGAAATATAATCCGCCTCCCTCTCACCCTTCTTCTGAAGCATACCGTCCCTTGGATCTTCGTCATAAGAATTCTGGTGCATATCATAGGTATGTGACTGAAAATCAAAAACACCTTTTTCAAAAGCATCTCTCGCCTCTTCAAGGCTGAAATGCGGATACATTGGCTTGCCGGTATCTTTATATGTGTCCTTGCCGACACTGACTCCTATCACATTTGTGGTGGCGCACTGCCCGTATTTTTCAAGCACCGGCAGAGCAAGCTCCAAATTTGAAGAATAGCCGTCATCAAAGGTTATAACTATCGGCTTTTCGGGCAGAGCAGCTCCGTTTTTAACATAGTCTCTCAGATCATCAAAGAAAACTGCGCTATAGCCTGCCTCCGCAAGTGCTTTTATCTGCTCTTCAAAAGAGGTTACGGTAATAACAGTGTCACTTGCCTCATCCTCATTTGCCGTCAGTGCGTGATACATAAGCACAGGCACTTTTGTGACGAGCATCTCGTTTTTTCCGTTTTCGGGGTTGTTCATTTCGGCAAGGTCAAAATCAACACTGTCGGCAGTTGTGAGCCTGCCGAAGCTCTCGGGAATATAGACCTCTTTATTTTCAAAGATATATGCAAGAGCCGCACTGCCAATGGCATTTCTGAAATGATAACCGTCATAAAAATATCTGGCATCGTGTGAAAAAGCGTTATAGCCCCAGAAGTTATAAAAATCCGTAACCTGTGCGATCTTTGTTGCAAGCTCCGCAATTTGGGAAGGATCATAGCACTCTATCTCACTATCATACATAGGTGAGCCTATGAGAATAAAATTGATACCCTTTTCATCACAAGCTTTTTTGATATTTTCTATAGACATAACCGCCTCGTCAATATATTCAAGAGGGCGTGGATGCGCAATATCAAATTCTGCTCCTGCCATATCTTTAAAATAAGCATCAATATCAGAAATGGCCATAGAATCTCTTAAACGCTTGTTGTAAGCACCGCTCTCTGCTATGAAAACATTTGAAGCATCGGGCAGATAGGAGCGGTTTATATAAGAATCTATCTTGTCAAAGGCATAGGCAGGGTTGAGAAAAAGATACTTGCCGTAAAAAATGAGCGGATCTATCTCGCTGTCAACCTTCCAGTGCAGATTATCCTTTATGCCGTCCTCTTCACTGTCATAGCGATAGGCGGCCTCGGGGCCAATGGCAAAAACAATGTTTTTCACCGTTTTTGTTTCGATGACGTATGAAGCCATTTTTTCCATATCCGCCAGATCTCCGCCATAGGCAAACATATTAAAAAATTTGGCGTCAAGATATT
>JAZNCT010000079.1:0-28281 GCA_045587665.1 Eubacteriales bacterium | reverse complement strand
GACAAGACAAATCTTGACAGATCATATATTCTCAAAAGACTGCGCTCACAGTGCAGGGACCGAATCTTAAGTTGAGGTTATTATGGATAACGACAATGTTAATTCAATAGAAAAAAATTCGGCAGATGCTCACACCGATATAAGCCGATTGCTGGGTGTTCTCAGGTCAACCGGCAAAAAATATGATACTGATAAAATAGCCAGTGCTTTTAATTATGCAAATCAACTGCATGAAGGGCAGTTCCGCCAAAGCGGAGACGCTTATATTTCTCATCCGATAGCCGTTGCAGAGATAGTTGCCGGGCTCGAACTTGACACCGACGCTATCTGTGCAGCACTTTTGCATGACACTGTTGAAGATTGTTCGGATAAGACCAATCTCAGTGAGGTGCGAAAGCTTTTTGGAGATGATGTAGCTCTGCTTGTGGACGGTCTTACAAAGCTGGTTGAGCTGAAGGTTGAGGACAAAGAGGAAGCACATATTGAAAACCTCCGAAAGATGCTTCTTGCTATGTCAAAGGATGTCAGAGTTATATTTATCAAGCTCTGTGACCGCCTTCATAATATGAGAACGCTTTCTGCAAAGACTGATATAAAGAGAAGGACTATTGCCCTTGAAACCATGCAGGTATATGCTCCTCTTGCACACCGCCTTGGTATGCAAAGGATAAAGCACGAGCTTGAAAATCTTTCACTTCAGTATCTTGACCCCTTTGGATTTGAAGAGGTCTCAAGCCATATTGAAGAAAAATACGGCCAAAATCTGGGCTTTATAGAAAACCTCAGAAATCAAGTGGATACAAAACTGAGGGATAATAATATCTCCTTTACCCTTGAGGGAAGAATCAAATCGGTCTACAGCATCTATAAAAAGATGTATAATCAAAACAAGAGCTTTGATGAAATATACGATTTTTATGCCTTGAGAGTGATTGTAGATACCGAGCTTGAGTGCTATACGGTTCTTGGAATCATTCACGAAATGTTCAAGTCGATTCCGGGACGCTTTAAGGACTATATCTCAACGCCAAAGCCAAATATGTACCGTTCGCTCCATACCACCGTTATCGGAAGAGACGGTGTACCTTTTGAGGTTCAGATAAGAACCTGGGAGATGCATCATGTTGCCGAATACGGTGTTGCGGCACACTGGAAATATAAATCGGGTGAGCGCTCAAAGGCAGATATGGATAAAAAGCTTGAGTGGATCGCAAGGCTTATTGAAACAGAGGATGGTACCCGTGATCCCGATGAGTTTATGCACGCCTTTAAGACCGATATCTTTCATGATGAGACATTTGTGTTTACACCAAAGGGAGATGTTATTGCTCTTCCCCAGGGCTCAACTGTTATAGATTTTGCATATTCCATTCACTCTGCTGTTGGAAACAAAATGGTGGGCGCAAAAATAAACGGAATGATCGTGCCCATAGATAAAGTTCCGCAAAATGGCGAGATCGTTGAAATACTCACCTCAAACGCTTCAAAAGGCCCAAGCAGAGATTGGCTGAAGATAGTTAAAACAGGCGAAGCCAAAAACAAGATAAGACAGTGGTTTAAAAAGGAAAAGAGAGAAGAAAACATTTTAGTTGGTCAATCTGTTATTGATGCTGAACTTAAAAAGTTTTCAAAGAGCTATTCTGAAGCCCAGAAGCTTGAGATCGTTACAAATGTTGCTCGTCGCATAGGTGTTCAAAGTGCCGACGATCTTTATAACACGATAGGCTATGGTGGTCTTTCTATTTCAAAGATATCTCTCAAACTTCATGATGAGCTTGATAGAATAGTTAAAACAGAGATCCTTCCTTGTGAACTGAGTGTTGCCGATATACCGATCAAAAAAGCTAAGAATATAAGGTCGAGCGGCGGTATCATCGTTGATGGTGAAGAAGGTTGCCTGGTTAAATTTGCCAAGTGCTGCAATCCTTTGCCCGGAGATGATGTTGTCGGTTTTGTTACAAAAGGCTATGGAATTTCTATCCACAAAAAAGACTGCCCCAATGTTATTGAGGGGATGAAGAATAGCGAGAATGCTTCAAGATATGTAGAGGCAGAGTGGGAGGCAGGAGCGTCAGAACAGTCAAGCGGCGGTTACGAAGCTCTCCTTCAGATATTTGCCTATGATTCTATCGGTATTCTTGCGGATATTTCAATGACACTTGCAGATATGAAGGTTTCTATTCTTTCTATAAATTCACAGAAAAAATCCGATGATATGGTTATCATAAATCTAAAAATAAGCTGCAAGAATATTGATCATTATAAATCAATTGTTTCAAGGCTGAAGAACCTTAAAAATATTGAAGATGTTACGAGAGGATTTTCATAATGAAGGCTGTTCTTCAAAGAGTAAAAAGAAGTGAGGTCAGGGTAGAGGGGAGCGTTGTCGGTTCTTGCGGGGCAGGACTGATGATACTTTTGGGAGTTGCCGTAGGCGACACAGAGCAGGATGCTTGTGCGCTGGCTTCAAAAATTCTGAAACTGAGAATTTTTGAGGACGAAAACGGAAAAATGAATAAAAGTATTACCGACATCGGCGGAGAGGCACTTGTGGTTTCTCAGTTTACCTTGCTTGCAAATTATAAGGGCGGAAACCGCCCGGATTATCTTGCTTCCGAAAAGCCGGCGAGAGCAAATGAGCTTTATGAATATTTCAGCGAGCTTATGCGTGCATCACTCTCTCATGTGGGTAACGGTGTTTTTGGGGCGGATATGGAAGTTACAATAATAAATGACGGTCCTGTTACCATTGTGATGGATTCTGCAGACCTAAAAAAAAGCAGGTGATAAAATGAAGCTTTTTCTTGAAGGAAATATCCCGATAAACCGTTATTATGTTCAAATGCTGTGCATGATATATTTCCCCGGTGTGAAATTTGCGGAAAGTGCCGATGCCGAGGATGACGGCCTCAGACTTTCGGCCAAGGTGATAAGAGACGGTGATGTGGTAACAGCCGAGTGTCATCTGAAGGCTCTTGAAAAAGAGGGTAGCGCAGTTAAAGAAAAAACTGTTGGCGACGGAATAACAGAAGATAGGGCGGTCAAGCTGGCTATAGGTTCTGCGGTGCTTGCCATTGGTGAAGAGGTTCTTTCGTACAGGCCCTCGTGGGGAATGCTTATCGGTGTCAGACCTTCAAAAGTGGCAATGGAAAAGCTTCTTGAGGGTCATAGCAAAACCAAGGTGAGAAAAATGCTCAGGAATGAATTTTCGGTAACTGTTAAAAAAGCAGCACTTGCAACAGATGTTGCCATTGCCGAGCGAGCCATTATCGGAAATCCCGATAAAAAGGATTGCAGTATCTATGTTTCGATTCCTTTTTGCCCAACAAGATGTGCCTATTGCTCATTTGTTTCCTATACCTCAAAAAAATTGCTTTCTCTTATTCCCGAATATCTTATAAGACTGTGCGCTGACATTGATTCAGCCTTTGCTTTGGCAAAAAAACACGGTCTGAGGGTCAAGACCATATACATAGGAGGGGGCACGCCAACCATATTGTCTGCCCCTCAGCTTGAAATGCTGCTTTCAAAGATAAATGATTGTGTTGATGTTTGGGGCCTTGAAGAATTTACACTTGAGGCCGGCAGGCCTGATACCATTGATGCCGAAAAGCTTGCTGTTGCCGCAAAATACGGTGTTACACGTATGAGCGTAAACCCCCAATCGCTTTGCGACAAAGTTCTTTCGGGAGTTGGCAGAAATCATACCACAGAAGAATTTTACCGAGCCTATGATATTGCGAGATCATCGGGCATAAAATATATAAACACAGATCTTATTGCAGGACTTCCGGGGGATAATTTTAAAACCTTTGCAGATACTTTTGACAAAATACTGACCCTTGCGCCCGACAATATAACGGTTCACACCTTTTGTGTAAAAAAATCTGCCGATCTTATGCAGCAGGGGCCTTCTATCTTTTCAAGAAAAGGCGGCGATGCTGTTAAGTGTGTGGATTATTCTCAGCTACGGGCAATGCAGGAGGGTTACAAGCCCTATTATATGTACCGTCAGAAGAATACCGTTGGAAATCTTGAAAACGTTGGTTTTACAAAGCCGGGTGCAGAAGGCCTTTATAACATCTATATGATGGAGGAGGTCCACACTATAATCGCCGCAGGCGCAGGCGCTGTAACAAAGCTTGTTGAATATAAATGTGCAGGCGAAGGCCCAACAAGAATAAAACGCCTGTTTAACCCCAAATATCCCTTTGAATATCTTAAAAACGATAATACAGAGGAGATAGCAAGAGCTGCTGAGGAGTTTTTTGCAGAACAGATCTAAATAATTAGCTCGGAGATAACAAATGACCGAAGAAAAAACCAAAAGCTCAAAAAAACTGTTTTTGTCGGGTGTGGTCATAATGACTCTATCCACAACGATAGTTAAGATAATAGGTCTTCTTTATAAGATCCCGATGCTTTCTTATCTTGGAGCAGAGGGAATGGCTTTCTTTAATGCCGCATACGACATCTATACGATGTTTTATATGATCTCAACTGCGGGTTTGCCTGTGGCAGTGTCGATATTGATATCAGAAAGCAGAGTTCGCGGTAATGTTAAAAATATAAAGAGAATATTCAGAGTTGCTGTTGGCTTGTTCTTTGTCATTGGCAGTGTGGGTATGCTTGCAATGCTGTTTGGCTCTCGGACTTTTGCTGATTTGATAAAGATAGACGATGCGGCAATGTGTATCGTTGCCATAGCTCCAACTTTGTTTTTGATCTGTATATCAAGCTCGCTCAGGGGATTTTTCCAGGGGCATCAGATAATGACCCCAACCGCTGTTTCCCAGGTAATAGAGGCTATGGGAAAGCTGCTTATAGGTCTGCTTCTTGCATCATGGGCGCTGAAAAAAGGCTATTCTTTGCCGGCTGTTGCTTCTTTTGCTGTGCTTGGCCTTACGATAGGTGTTGCTGTTTCGGTGCTCTATCTGCTTTTGTCAAAGTTCATTTTCAGCATAAGCGGCAGACAGGCTGCAATGACAGCCGATATGGGACTCATGCCCGAAAAAACCAGCGGAATCCTTGCACAGCTTATAAAGATATCAATTCCCATAACCATAAGCTCATCGGTTATGGGCATTGCACGTCTTGTGGATACCGCACTTATATCAAACCGACTTCAGTATATCGGCTTTGCGCCATCTGTTGCCAATGAATATTACGGAACCTACAGCACTCTTGCTGTGCCGATATTTAATCTTCCACCGGCAATAATAACAGGTATATCCCTTTCTCTTGTACCTATGCTGGCTTCTGCAATTGCGGCAAAAAACAAAGAAAAAGAGGTCATGGTCCTTTCATCATCCCTTCGTATATGCTCGCTTTTTGCAATGCCGTGCTCTGTTGGAATATGCTTTTTTTCAAAGCCCATACTTGAGCTTATCTTTTCGGGGCAAAAGGAAGCTGTTGAGGTAGCATACCCACTGCTTTCGGTGCTTGGAGCGTCTGTTCTGTTTGCCTGTCTGATATCTGTAACAAATGCTATACTTCAGGCTTATAATGCAGAGCGCAAGCCTATAATTTCAATGGGCGTTGGAGCAGTGGTCAAGATAGCAGCCGATTATATACTAATGGGTATAAAGCAGATAAATGTTTTCGGTGCGCCTGTAAGTACATTTCTTTGTAACGCCGCTGTTGTGATTCTGAATTTCTATTTCATCAAAAAATATGCCTCGGGGCTTGAAGGTGTAACAAAGCTGTTTTACCGTCCCTTGGCGGCGGCGGTTGTTTCTATTGGTTTGGCTTTTGGTTTATATACTGCCATTTTGCATTTTCTCGGAGCATCGAGAATTTATACGGTGATGTGTATAGGCATAGCCGCGGTGCTTTATTTGTTTGCGGCAATGAAACTGAAGGCTGTTGATGAGGACGATATAAAAATGCTTCCGAAAGGAGAAAGGATATATTCTATTCTGAATAGAATGAGACTTATTTGACATAAAATGAACAGAAGTAAAATAATTGAGGATCTTAAAATAAAAAACGAATATGATTTCAACGATCTGCGCAAAATAGTTGAGATTCTTAGAGGCGAAGGAGGCTGCCCGTGGGATAGAGAGCAGACTCACGAGAGCATCAGAAAGGATTTTATTGAGGAAACATATGAGGTCATTGAAGCAATAGATAAAAACGATCCCGAACTGCTGCGTGAAGAGCTTGGCGATGTGCTCCTTCAGGTGGTTTTTCATGCCCGCATAGAAGAGGAGCAGGGAAGGTTCAAAATGAATGATGTCCTTTATGAGATTTGCTCAAAGCTTATTCACCGTCATCCCCATGTTTTCGGTGACGTGGTGGCAGATAATAGCCAAAAGGTTCTTGAAAACTGGGATATGATCAAAAACGAAGAAAAGCAGAGGGAAACCGTAACGTCACGTCTGCGCAGTGTTCCTCCCTCTTTGCCCGCACTTATGAAGGCGGCAAAGGTTGGTAAAAGAGCTGCTTGCTTTGATTTTCAGGATGCCGAATCCGCTTTTGAAAAGGTAGAGGAAGAAAAGGTTGAGATTGCAGAGGTTTTGTTCACTAACAATGCTGAAAAGCTTGAAGAAGAGATTGGAGATCTGCTTTTTTCGGTGGCAAATTTTGCAAGAAAATGCGGTGTAGACCCCGAAAATGCTCTGAACAGAGCAACAGAGAAATTTATTTGCCGCTTTGAAGAAATAGAAAACACCGTTTCGGAAATGGGAAAAAACATCGAAAATATGTCACAGGTGGAGCTTGACGCCATTTGGGACGCAAAAAAATGCAAAAATAAACAAAATATTTAAAAAATATTTGCATAACCTCTTGAAATTGGTACAAATTGATGATATAATATATGATGTTAATGAATGTGATAGTGATTTTCACTGTTGCAGTTAATCAAAAAATAAACGAAAGGATTGGTCAAGACTCATGAACAAGACACAGCTCGTTGAAGCAGTTGCAAACGCAACAGGTCTCAAGAAGAACAAGGCAGAGGAAGCAGTTAACGCTGTTACAAGCTCTATTGTAGAGGCTCTTAAGGCTGGCGAAAAGGTTCAGCTCATTGGCTTCGGTACATTCGAGGTTAAGTGCAGAGGCGAAAGACAGGGCAGAAACCCCAAGACAGGCGAAGCTCTTACAATCGCTGCATCCAAGCATCCTACCTTTACAGCTGGTAAGGCACTTAAGGATTCCGTAAACTGATTTCCAAATAAATTCGGCAGGCTTTTAACGGAGTCTGCCTAATTTTTTATAGAAAGGTAAATTTGATGAGACTTGATAAATATTTAAAGATTTCGAGAATTATAAAGAGAAGAACGGTTGCAAACGACGCCTGTGATACAGAGCACGTCAGCGTAAACGGAAAAAGAGCCAAGGCATCATACGATGTAAAAGAGGGGGATATTATAGAAATAACCTTTGGACAAAAAACATTAAAGGTAAAAGTTCTTGATGTCCGCGAGCACGTTGCGAAAGCAGATGCTTCTGCTCTATATCAGGTTTTGGAATAACATAAAATTGTTTTTTTTCGCATATATAATAATAGGTCTTTAGTAGGAACCAACTTTAGCTTTTATTATATAGGGGAGAGAAAATGAACGAGCAGACAATAGCGCACGATATAACTATAAAAAGCCGCGGTCATATGGAGCTTAGCGGAGTTGAAAATGTGGTCAGCTTTGATGAAGAAACCGTTTGCCTTGAAACCGTTATGGGTGAGATGATAATTGAAGGAGAAGAGCTTCACGTCAGCGCACTTAACACAGAAAAGGGAACAGTGCTGCTTTTGGGCAAGATAAACGGTTTATATTATAACACCGTAAAAAGTGAAAGCAAGAAAAGCTTTTTCGGAAAGCTGTTTGGCTAATGGAAATATCAATGCTTGCACTTGCCCAAATGACCCTCAGAGCATTTTTTCTGGGTATTGCATTTGGTGCGTTATATGACATTTTCAGAATCACAAGAGTGGCCGCCGGTGTAAGATATAAGGGGATAGCACTTGAAAAAGCAGAGAAGCTGTATTTAAAGGAATTTCCTCTTATAGGAAGCATAAAGAGACGTGAAAATGCGGTGGGCAAAAAGATACTTAACCTGTATATAGCTTTGGGGGATATTGTATACTGTTCTCTTATAGGCGCGGCTCTGTGCATTTTCTTTTATTATACCAACGACGGCATTATAAGGTGGCAGGGAGTTGCCGCAATAGCACTGGGATTCTTTTTGTATCATATTACAGTTGGGGCTGTTGTTATTTCTTTTGCAGAAATAATTTATATTTTTTTGAAAATAATTATAAAATTTTTGCTATTTGCTATTGCATTTCCATTCAGAATTATGTATAATATATTTATTAGAGGTATAAAGGTCATATACGGCGTAACTCTAAAACGAATTTTGGTTAAAATACATAGGCGATCATCTCAACTCGAAATGAAAAGGCTTCTTCTTGAGGCGGATTCGGGCTTCCTTCAAAATTTTCTGAAAGGATAGGGCAATTCTGATGCGATCAGGTGTAAATAAGCAACCCGAAATGAATATTTTCGTCAGATGCGCTGTTGCTGTGTTTGTGGCGGCATCCCTTTTTAGTGCTGTTAAGATACTTATGCGCTATAACGAATACCGAGATAAGATAGAAGTGCTTGAGATAAAAAAAGCCGAATATGCAGAAAATATTGAGCGAATAGAATATGAGCTTAGCTGTGAATTTGATGATGAATATGTTGCTCGCATATCAAAAGAAAAGCTCAATCTCTGTATGCCTAACGAGGCAGTTTATTATAACGATATTGACTAATAATGTTAGGCCGCCCGCTTTTTTTTGACGGGCGGTCTATCTGTAGCTTTGGGGGATGAAATGAATATAAGAAGAATAGATGTAAAAATTATAGAAGACAAAATTGCAGAGCTTTTTGAAAGAGCAAATAAGATATTACCTCAGAGCACCTGCAGATCTATATGCAATGCAAAAGCAAGCGAGAGAAATGAGCTGGCAAAGGATGTTCTCGGTATTATGGAGGATAATATAAAGGCGGCTGCGGAGCTTGATATTCCTGTGTGCCAGGACACGGGAATGGCTGTTGTTTTTTTGGAGATAGGGCAGGATGTTCATTTTGTTGGGGGTTCACTCAGTGAGGCGATCAACCGAGGAGTTGAAAGAGCATATGTTGAGGGTGCCCTGCGGCTTTCTGTTGTAGCTGATCCATTGTATGAGAGAAAAAATACAAATAATAACACTCCGGCGGTGGTATACACAGATATCGTTTTGGGTGATAAGGTCAAAATAACCGCAATTCCAAAGGGCTTTGGCAGTGAAAATATGAGTGCTGTCAAAATGTTTACTCCGGCTGCCGGTGAGAATGATATCATTGCTTTTGTTGAAGAAACAGTTAAAAAGGCAGGCGCAAACCCATGTCCTCCAATAACTCTCGGAGTTGGTATTGGCGGAACATTTGAAATGGCCGCTTTGCTTTCAAAAAAAGCACTTGCAAGAGAAGCAGACGACACAAACCCTGATGAGAGATATGCACAGCTTGAGAAAAAAATGCTTGAAGCTATAAACAAGCTTGATATTGGACCCCAGGGCTTTGGCGGAGATACAACTGCGCTTTCTCTGAAAATTGAAAAATACCCCACACACATTGCAGGGCTTCCTGTTGCGGTGAATGTTTGCTGCCATGTTCATCGACATATTTCGGCAGTTATATGAGAAAAAATGAAGGAAAATACATATAAAATATCAAAAGTAATCATCTTTTCGTTAATGGGAATAGTTCTTATAGCGGCTTTTGCTGTCGTAATAGGACTGACTGTTGGCAGAGATATGCCAACAGGAGCTGACACCGAGAAAATTGACACCGCCAACACAACAAATGTCACCGAGACGGAAACCTCGGGTATTATTACAGACACCGTAACCGACACCGAGCCTGTAGAGACACTACCTCCTATACCTCTCGATGAAAATGAAAAAAAACAGGCTGAGCTTGATAAATGTGTTGATGAAATTTCACGGTGGCTGAATGATGCCGTTCCAAAGTATGAAAAAGCTGAGGAAACAGATGCAGAGGGGAATGTAATAGTGCCAGCGGAGTTTTACAGCCCTCCGGTTGCCTTTTTTTATCAGGACCTTTATAGTGGATGCACTATGGAATATAATGCAGATCGAGTTTTTTATACAGCCAGTATAATAAAAGAACCATATGTGATGTGGGCTCTTGGTGAGATCGAAAAGGCAGAGGAAAAAGGGGAGGCTGATGGCACAAAATTTGACCTTGACAGCTGCTTTATATATACTGAGGATAAGTTTAAAAGCGGCTCCGGTATAATCCAAAAATCGGAATTTGGAACCGAATACAGCTATTATGATCTGCTGCGACTTGCAATAACACAGAGCGACAATGTTGCATTTGCAGAGCTGAGGAATATATATGGCCGAAAAGGCTTCGACGAGTTTTCCACAGAGCTTGGTGTGAGCAGTACGATAAAAAGCCTTTACAGAGCCTCTGCAAGAGAAATGGGCGTATATCTTAATAAAACATTTGAATTTTTTGAAAGTGGAACAAAATATTCAAAGGATCTAAAAAGCTGGATGCTTTCTACAAACCACCGAATAATGATACCTTCAGCGGTGACGCCTAAAAAAGCCGCAAACAAATATGGCTGGGATCTTGAAGCTTATCACGATATGGCCATAGTTTTTGGTGAAAAACCCTATCTTCTTGTTGTGATGACCGAGCTTGATAGGGGTAGCCGTGCAGACAATGCTTTTATACGAGATCTTGTGAAAAAGATCGACAGGGCGCACAGCACGGCAATGTGTGCAGAAGAATGACAAACCAAACTTTGAAAAGAACTACCCTTTAGGAGAAGAAATGATTGGGACCAAAAAGAAAAAATTTGATATGACAGAGGGGCCGCTTCTTGGCAAAATGGTTAGATTTGCTCTGCCCATTATTTGCACAAATCTTCTGCAGGTGTTTTATAATTCCGCCGATATGTTTGTGGTTGGTAATTTTTGCAATGATAAAAATGCTCTTGGCTCAGTTGGCTGCACCTCGTCTATTGTCACTCTTATTCTTGGCCTTATGACCGGTTTGGGTGCGGGTGTCAGCGTCACTATCTCACAAAGCATTGGTGCAAAGGATAAAAAGAGAATTGAGCGTGCAATACATACCGCAATCGTTTTGGCTGTTATAGTGGGAATGATCGTTGGTGCTATCGGCTTTTTCTTTGCTCCCGTTCTGCTTACGCTTATGAAAACTCCCGAAGTTTTTATGGAAAAAGCTGTTCTTTATGTGCAGATATACTTCTGTGGTACCATTGGAAATGCCCTGTTTAATTTCTGCACCGGAATAATACGTTCAAGAGGAGATACGATGCGTCCGATGCTCTTTTCTTCTGTTGGCGGAATTACAAATGTGCTTTTAAACCTTATCTTTGTTATTGTGTTTGGTATGGGGGTTGAAGGAGTTGCAATTGCGACGATAATTGCACAAATGATATCAGCAGTGCTTTCTCTTATTCATCTTTCCAGACTTAACGATGATTGTAAGGTCGTGTTTAAAAATCTGCGCATTGACAGGGGGATGCTGACAAGCTTTATTCGTATAGGACTTCCTGCAGGCGTGCAGGGAATGGTGTTCGCATTTTCAAATATGCTCCTGCAAGGCAGCTATAATCAGTTGGGACCGGCTGCGGTAAATGCCAACACCGCCGCACATAATGTTGATGCTTATATATATAATGTGCAGGCGGCTTTTTATCAAACTGCGCTTAATTTTTCCTCGCAAAATTACGGGGCAAAAAAATATGACAGAATGTGGAAAATAATGGGCATTAACTGTATTCTCGTAACAGTGTTCGGTTTTTCACTTGGCTTGCTTTCGGCAGTGTTTGCAGAACAGCTTATATGGATCTTTAATAAAGATCCTCAAGTTATTGAGCTTGCAAAAACAAGACTTTATATCGTGGGATTTTTATACTTTGAATGTGGTATTATGGAAACAGGGACTGCGATGCTGCGATCTATAGGACGGTCGCTTTCCGGAACTGTTATATCTATATTTGGTTCCTGTGTTATGCGTATCGTATGGATAAATACGGTTTTCCTTATATTCCCGAGTCTTTTTACACTGTATATGGTATATCCTGTTACCTGGACATTGACTCTTGCGGTAAACCTTATTACCTTTGCATATGTTTTCAAAAAGAAAATCAGGCAAGAGCAAAGCCTGCAACCACAACAAATATAAATAAAACACGGCCGTTTGGCCGTTTCTTTATGCGTATATTTTCAATTTTATGTTGAATAATTGCTAAAATTCTGCTATACTTTAAGTAGAGGTGAGGTGTTTCTGTGATAGATCTTAAAAATGTCGAAAAATACAGAGAAAACAATCGCATAGAAGCAAAAAAAGCTCTCGGAGGTCTGCCGAAAAGCATTTGGGAAACATATTCTGCCTTTGCCAATACACTTGGCGGCGTTATTCTTCTCGGCGTTGAGGAATATAAGGATAAAACATTTCATGTGATAGACCTTCCCGATCCTTTTGGTATGGCAGAAAAGTTCAGATCAATGCTTAAAAACAAGAGGCTTGTCAGTGCAGACATACTTTCCGACGGTGATGTTACTGTTGAAGAATTTGAGGGCAAAAGATTTGTTGCAATAAATGTTCCCAGAGCACATCGCTTTGATAAGCCGATATATATTGAGGGAAATATTTACGGAGGCACATATAGGCGAGGCGGTGAAGGCGATTACCGATGTCAAAAGAAGGAAATAGATGACATGCTTCGTGATGCGGCTCGTGCATCCTTTGATATGATTCCGGTTGAAATTAGAGCAGAGGACGCATTTAACGGTGATACATTTAATAAGTATCGCCAAAGACTGATGAAGCTTCGTTCTTCATATTTGCAAGGGGTAGAAAATGATTTTCAAATAGCTGAAAAAATCGGTGTGGTTTCAAGACATAACAGCGATGAATACCGTCCCAGCACAGCTGGACTTCTAATGTTTGGAAAAAAATCGAAAATAAAGACCCTTTTTCCGTTTTTCAGTGCTGTCTATAAAGAAAAAAACATTTTTGGAGAGACGGTTTATGAGACAGAATGTGAAAATCTTTTTGAATTTTATCTTGCGGCAGAGCAGGGCGTTTTGCGTGGGATTTGTCTTTTGGGGATCAGCCGAGAAGAAGAGCAAGCGGTTTTTATGGCTATAAGCGAGGCACTTGCCAACTCTGTTATACACGCTGATATTGGCATAAAATATCCTATAACAGCGTGTCTTAGTCCATATTCCTTTACGGTTACAAACCCGGGATCGCTGAGGATAGCTCCCGAGGCGATTTTTGAAGGATCTTCAGATAAAAGAAACGGCTTGATTGCAAAAATGCTTTCACTTGTTTCTGTAGGAGGCGGAGGCGTTAGAGGAATCTATGAGGTGTGGCGAAAAAAGAAATGGTGTGCTCCTATATTGTGTGAGGACTTTTCGCCGGATAGAGTTACGCTCATGCTTGTGTTTGGAAAAGAATGTGGTGAAAACAAGGTGAGTGCGGCTGAAACCTTTGGCCGTCGAGAGGCAATCATCAGCTATATAACCGAGAATATCGAGGCAAGCTGTGAGGAGATAGCCAAGCTTGTGGGAATAAGCAAAGAAAGTGCGCTTTTGATGCTGGAAAAGCTTTCGGATGAAGGTGTTTTCATTTCTGAAAAGCGTGGAAAGACATATTATTACAAGCTAAAATCATAAAATATAAGAGCCGACATCTGTCGGCTCTTATATTTGGCTGCTTTTGAGAAAAGATGAGCTTGAAATAGAGGGAGGTGTAATTTTATAGCCCTTTGATTGCATTATTCTGCATTTAAAATCTACAAGCTGTGAGGGCAAGGACAGCCTTTGAGCGATTTCATAATAAGAATTATCCCGTATAAGGTCTAAAATATCTTCATCACAAATCAAAAGCTCAGCCGCAAACAAATTGGCTTCATATTCTGCAGGGGTGGTTGCATCGAAAAGATTCATCTCGTGAAAGCCGTTATCAGAAGCAAGCCTTGCGTGGAGAATTGCGTGCCCAAGCTCGTGAGCGCAGAGAACCTTTTTTGCCACATCATCGGCATCCTGATTGATGACAATGTTCATTATCCTTGAGACGCAAAAAAAATATGCTTTTAAAGTTCCAAGCTTATGATATACAACATTTATATTTTTCCTGCGGCATATCTCAAAAGGGTCATTTGATCCTTCTTTGCCTATGGTGGCTTTGACGCTTTCAATAATTCTAAAAGTATTAGACATCGGTATTCTTCTTTCTGCTTTTGCGCTGTCTTGGGGTGAATTTTTCATGGGCTTCGGATTTTGAATACAGATATATCTCCATTAGTGATCTGAAAAACAGATCCTTGGCCTCTTCGTCAAGCTGACCCCCTGCAAAAAGAGCCGATGCGCGGCTCAAAACATCGCTTGCCTCTTTTGCACCCTTTATTCCGTATTCGTTTTTTACATTTGCGATAAAAATATCTTTGTCTATATCCTTTTCTTTATTCGTTTCATCTTCATCCATAAGATAACCAACCGAAACACAGAGGGCCTCGGCTATTTTTTTTACGTTGCCCATTCTTGGCATGGTGCCGGTCTGCTCGTATGTATAAAGCGAACGCTCGGATATGCCTGTTTTTTCGGCAAGCTGAGTTTGGGATAGATCCATTGCTATCCTCGCTTGCCTAACTTTTTCACCAAAAGTCATAAAAAACCTCCTCAAAACTTCCGATTATCTATTGACAAACTTCCGATAAAGGTGTATAATTTCAATACACTGCAGATAACTTCCGATTAACATTATAACACGGAATCAAATTTCTGTCAATGTTATTTAAAAAATTAGTTTTTGGAGGTCAAAATGGAAAGAACGATATTGCACTGTGACCTTAATAATTTTTATGCTTCATGTGAATGTATGCTTGATAAAAATCTAAGAGACAAGCCTGTTGCTGTTTGCGGAAGCGTTGAAGAGAGGCACGGAATTGTTCTTGCCAAAAATTATCACGCAAAAAGATACGGCGTTTCAACGGCAGAGCCTGTTTGGCAGGCAAAGGCAAAATGTCCGGAGCTTGTTATTGTTCCGCCCCATTTTGATGTTTATGTAAAATATTCCCGGATTGTTAAAGCTATTTACACCCATTATACCGATAGGGTAGAGAGCTTTGGACTTGATGAATGTTGGCTTGATATAAGCAGCAAAAAGATATCAGAAAAAGAGGGGATCGCAATTGCAAATGAGATAAGAGAGCGTGTTAAGAGGGAAACAGGCCTGACTATCTCTGTTGGGGTATCCTTTAACAAGGTTTTTGCAAAGCTGGGCAGTGATATGAAAAAGCCGGATGCGGTTACTGCAATAGGGAGAAATGATTTCAAGGAAAAAATATGGGATCTGCCGGCGGAATACCTTTTTGGAGTTGGAAGAAAAACGAAAGCTATACTTGATAAATATTATATAAACACGATAGGTAAGATAGCTGTGATGCCGTGTGAATTTTTTGAATCGCATCTTGGCAAATTTGGAATAAAGCTGTGGCAATATGCAAACGGTGATGATCCTTCGCCTGTTCTTGAAACGGCAGAGTATATACCCGCAAAGTCCTTTGGACACGGAACAACGCCCAAAAAGGATATGGAAAATGCCGAAGAGGTCTGGAATATGCTGCTTTATCTTTCACAGGATGTGGGGCAGAATTTACGGCTTAATCGACAGAGGGCATCGGGAGTTTCTGTGACGATAAGAGATTCAAAGCTTTCATATAAAAGCTGGCAAGGCAAGCTCCCTATGCCAACTAGAAGTGCGTTCAATATAGCAAAAACTGCCTTTGATCTGTTCACAAAGGCGTATAAATGGGAAAATCCAATAAGGTCTGTTACGGTGTCCGCGATAAATCTTGTTCCGGCAGAGCTTCCTGTGCAAATCGAACTTTTTGATGATCTGAAGGATTTTGAAAGGACGGAGTTGGTGGAAGATTGTGCAAACAGCATAAGAGACCGTTTTGGCAGAAATGCTATAGTTCCTGCGGCACTGCTCAGCAGAGATCTCGAAAGTCAACATCCCCCTGCTTTTTCTCATAAATAAAACCCCAAGGCGGCTAAAAGCCGCCTTGGGGTTTTATTTAAATTTTAACCGTCATATGCATCAGACCAGATCTTTTCAAGTGCTGCCCAATCACGAACCTCGCGGATCCTTACCCATTTTTCATAGGCGGTATCCCAAATATAGATGTGTGAGTTGGTAGCCTCCTGAACCTCTGCATAATACCACTTGTTCTTATTTCTATTGTCTTTCCAAATGATCATATCTTTGTGGAGATGATCCTTGTGAGGAATTCTGTCAAGAGTGCGGTTGATGATCTTCATAGCCTCAGCACGGGTAACGAGCTGATCGGGACGGAAAGTACCGTCGGTATAACCGTCAACAAAGCCCATTTCACGAGCTGCTTCGATAAAGTCATTAGCCCAGTGATAGGAGGTGTCGGAGAAGTGTGTATCCTTGCCTGCACTTGTTCCGTAGAAGGAAACTGCTATCTTAACAAGCTCAGCTCTTGTGATATATAGGTTGGGTCTGAAGGTTCCGTCTGAGTAACCGCCGATAACGCCTGCATTTTCAAGAGTTGAAACTGCATTGTTAAACCAGTCGCTTGTGGAAACATCGGAGAAGCTGTTGTTCTGAGACCAAACCTTAGCACGGCTTGCATCTGTGAGCATGCGGAAGAATATAGTTGCAACCTCAGCTCTGGTAATATAGTTTTCGGGTCTGACAGTTCCGTCTGGATAGCCAATAATGTAGCCGAAGTGGTCGTCCTTTTCAAGCTGGACCTCAACATAAACATTTTTAAAGCTAATTCTCGAAACCTGAGAAAGCTGGATATTAACCTTATTATCCTTGTCATCGCAGAAAACAGTGAGTGCATAGCCTGAGACATCAGCCTTGTCTTCAACAACATAGTATGTGCCGGGGATAAGCTCAACGATCTCGGGTGTTCCGGCTTTTACAGAAACAGTCTTAACATATTTGTTGCCGGTGCTTTCAGAGCGGAATATCTTAAAGTTGAATACGTTGCCGCCTGTGAAGCCCAGTGGAGCTGTGAGCTCTTTGTCAATAACTAGATAGCCGGTTGTAGCCGCTATTTCAAACGAACCTCTGAGAGTAACGTCCTTAGAGGGCATTGTGAACTTGCCACTTCTGGGAGTTACATCAGAAGAAACCCAACCGATAAAGTTGTAGCCGGAAGCATAGCCGTCGGCAGCAACTGTAACTGTTTCGCCGAATTTATAAGTTTTTTCTGCAGGGAGAGCAGAAGCTCCGCTTGGAACTGTGCCTTCATATTTATAAGTTACCTTATAGGAGTTACGCTCATAATAGAGCTTAAGCACAAGTGATCCGTCAGCAAGAACGGTTCCGCTTGCAACGCGTAGAGCATGATCTGTATCCTCTGTAAATCCTTCGTAGCTCTTGGGAGTGGCTGTTACAGAAGCGTTTGTTGTGCCTGTGAGGTTTTCGGTTTCGCTTGCAGCAGAGGGATATGTGCCATCAAGATTCTGCTTATAGTGCTCAACCTTATAAACTGTGCCGGTATTTGCTGTAAAGCTTCCGCGGAATACAACATTTACATCGGGCATATCAAATTTGCCGCCCACAGGGGTTACTTCTGCACTTGTCCAGCCGCTAAAGGTGTAGCCGCTAAGTATCGGAGCATCTGCAACAGTGATATTTTCTTTTGGATGATGCAGAGTTGTCTCGGGAAGAGCAGGAGCATTTGAAGGAATGGTTCCGTTGTATTCATAACTTACGGTAAGCTTTGCATTTTCAACAAAGTTACCAAGGATGATAACATCCATTGCCGGCATTGTGAACTTATCGGAACCTACAGAAACCTGGTGTGAGAGCCAGCCGTTAAAGGTATGGTTAGCAAGAGTGGGCTTTGCCGCAAAGCTAAGCTCTGTGCCATAGGGAACGCCTGTGAGATTATTTAGAGAAATATCGGGGGCACCCTCGGGCTGAACACCGAAATAACGATAATAAACATTATAGCTGTTTCTGAGATAGTAGAGTTTTATAACGAGAATGTCAGGACTTGGGGTAATAATACCTGTGAGAATATCGTCGGGGTCAGGTGTAAAGCCTTCATAATTTTTATGATGAGCCACAGCATATTCACCGGTTGTTCCTGTGAGATTTTCGATTTCATCGGGAGTGCTTGCAAATCCGCCGCCGGGAAGCTCCTTATAATGTTCGATTCGATAGGGAGTGTCTGTTTTTGCATCAAAGCTTCCTATGATAGTAACATCCGACTGAGGCATTATAAAGCTGCCTCCGCTCACATCGGCTTCTTCACTTGACCAGCCGCTGAAGGTATAACCGGGAGCGGTTGCGTTGCTTGCAACGTCAACGTTTTCACCCCAGAGTTTTGTCTCTGAAGCAGGCAGGGAAGTAGCACCTTTCGGAATGGTGCCAACATACTCATATTTAACAGTGAAAGTATTTCTCTTGTAGTAGAGCTTCAGTTCAAGAGAGCCGTCAATGAGAACGGTTCCGCTCTTCTTTGTGTTGGGATGACCTTCAAAAGCAGTGTAGCCGTCAACGTTTACATAATCAGCGTTTACGTTTTCACCTTCGTGTGAATCAACCTTATATGAAATCTGAGGATCGCCCCAAGTTCCGTCGGGAAGCTGATAATAGTGCGAAACCGTATAGGGAGCTTCGTTTCTTGCAAAGAAGCCGGTAAATACAACATTTTCATCAGGCATTGTAAACTGACCGTTTGAAACGCTAACGTTACCTACAGTCCAGCCGATAAATGTGTAGCCATAGAGAGTGGGAACATCCTCAACTGTTACAACATCGCCCATAAAGTGAACTGCGTCAGAGGGGAGTGCGGGAGAATTTGCAGGAATTGTACCTGTGTATTTATAGAAAACTGTATAAGGTGTTTTTGAATAATATAGCTTGAGAACAAGTGAGCCGTCCCCGAGAATGTTTCCGTGAGCCGTGAGAGCACTCTTCTCGGCATTATATGAATATCCGTTATAGTTCAGAGGCTCGCCTACAACATATGCCCCTGTTTTACCTGTGTGGTCTGTTACATCCGCAGGCGTTGTTTCATAAACGCCGGAAACATCTGTTTCAAGATAATGCTCAACCGTATATTTTGTGTCACCGTTTTCAAGGAAGAAGCCGTGAACAAAAACATCTCGGTCAGGCATAAGTATCTGTCCGCCTGTGATGAGCACATCAGCTTTGTCAGAAGACCAGCCTACAAAGGTGTAGCCTGCAAGTGTGGGAACACCTGCAAGAGTAACGGTTTCGCCGGCCCTGTGCTTTGTTTCTGCGGGAAGCTCCGGAGCACCTGCAGGAATGAGGGTGGGATCATCATAGTCATACTTATATGTGAGGGTATGGATATTTCTCTCATAATAAAGCTTCAAAATGAGTGAACCGTCAGCAAGAACGATGCCCTCGGGAGTTGAAATATCGGGATCATATGTGAACTGAGGATAGTCCATAATGATGGCAGTAGCCTTCTCGCCTGTTGTTCCGTCATAGTGATAGTGGAAGTTTGTAGGCTCAGCAGGGTAAGTGCCGTCAACGTTCTGGAGATAGTGCTCAACCTTATATGCAACGGTGTTTGAAGGAACAAACGAACCGATCAGCACAACATTGTGTGCAGGCATTGTAAATTGACCGTTGGTGATAACTATGCCCTGTGTGTCGATAGCCCAATACTGGAACTCATAACCTGTAACAGAGGGAATAGGCGCAACTGTAACGGTATCACCCGCATGATGTATCTCAGAATTTGGAGGGAGAGGGGCGCCATCGGGAACAGTACCTGCATACTTATAGGAAACAGTAAAGTCTACGGGTGTGCTAACAGCACTGAGAACAACATCACCCTGGGGCATTGTAAATGCACCGCTATTTATAGTTGCATTTCCGCTTGTAACAGTCCATTCACTGTATGTGAGAACTGCAGAATCTGCGTGCTTAGGAAGCACGGTTATCTCAGAACCGGGCAAACGATAAAACGTTTTGTAAACAGCTCCGTCAAGCATATATGTAACAGTGTTGAGCTTGACAGTGGGCGATTTAACAACAGCAACCTCGTTTGCGGCGCTGTCTACGATAGCGGCAGTGCCAAGGTTTGTTTCAACATAACCTCCCCCAGCCCCAATGTCAGAGGCATGAGCATCAATATAATCATAATCGGGTGTTACGTTCATTCTTATAACGAGCATTTTTCCGTAGAAATTGCCGTTACGAGGCTCGCTTGAAATATAGTTTGAATCAAAATCGAAGCCCTTAACGTGAAGCTCATTGCCATTTCTTGTAGCAGTTATTGAGTTATCGGTAATTGCCGCTTCATTATCCCAACCGTCAGCGGTTTTGTTGGCGGTTGCAAGGGTGACACTGCTTACATTGTTTGGAAGTGTAAAGTAGTGTGAAACTGTGTCTATAACAGAAGCATCTGAACCGAGAGAAATGGTTGGAGCCCCAATATTTTCCATAACCGATTCAAAAATTGCATCAAGAGTCAGGATATTATCGGGAACCCAATAGTAGCCGTTTGCAGGATCACCTGCGCCGGGATTTATAGTGTTTCCGCTCGCTTGAGAATCCGGATAGTTGCTTGAAACATAGTGCATAAACTGGTTTGTGCGGTCTGTACCAAGGGCATCGTCATCAGCACCCTGTGCAACGCTTATTGCATATATTTCAACGCCGGCTTCTTTCAGTGTATAGGCATTGTTGATAGCATCTGCAGCAACGCTTGCTTCGTAGCTATTTGAATGTGTTGGAGAACCGTCTGTAAACAGAACAACGATCTCGTGTCTTCCTGCAATGTCTTCTGCAGTTCTATCGTCAAAGAGCACGTGCTCTGCAAGCTCGATACCGTAGTCAATAGCAGTTGCACCTTCTGCTCTCAAGGAATTAACATCACTCTTGAGCGAAGCTGCTCCCGCAGCATTAGCGGTTGTGAGTCCGCTGACAACCTGAGTGTAGTTGTAACCGCTTGAGTTGAATTCGTTTCCGGCAACTGCAGCACTGGCGTCCTGTGTTGAGCCAGTACCGTTGTAATACTCGGGTGAAGCAAACTTAACTATCGCAATGCGATGCTTGTCTTTATCATTTTGAATCTTCTTATTGCTTTCCACAGCCTGGTCGATAAACTTATTTACTGCATTTTGCAGCTCAACTATTTTTGTCTCGGTTGTGGTTGTGGTTGTGGTTCTTGTATAGAATTGCACAACGTCATAGTTGTTTTCTCTCTGTGCTGTAGGAGTTACAGATGAGTCGAGCTTTGGATAGACATATGTATATCCACTGTAGTATGAGCCGTAGCGGTAAGTATAGAAATTATTATCGTCGGCTCCCGAACGGTTAACGCTCTGGTATGTGCCGTCGGCAAGTTGGATATAATACTGCACATTTGTGGTTTCAAAGCCGTAATATGTGCTGGAAAAATATCCGTAGCCTGACTCATATGCCACAGCGTTTGCAGGAGTATAGGTTGTTGTAGTGTGTGAATCTGCCTCTTTCATACTTCCTGAAACATCGAGAACGAGAACGATATCTGCCGGGGTAACAGATTCGCTGTTTGTAACTGTTCCGGTTGTAAGAGCATTGATAACAATATCGACAGTTCCGTCCGGAACGCCGTTTTCAAGATGAGGCCTTGCAAGCTTTGTTATAACAACGCCGTCACCCTGATTTTCATTCATCATAAGGTTTTCATCGCTCAGAGGGGTTGCCGCTTGCACGGGGAAAATTGGGATCATTGAGATGACCATAAGTATTGTAAGTGCAAGGGACGAGAATCTTTTGGTCTTTTTCATGTTTTTCTCCTTTCATATCATCAGAATCAAGAAAGCTTTTGCTTCTGATCTTTGCCTATGGCTTATAATTAACAGGCAAAAAGTCATTTTGATTTTTCACATAACTTTCAATTTGAATTATAACACATTTTCCATATTTTTTCAACACCACAAATAAAAAAAATAAATTTTTTTCAATTTTTTTTGCAAATAGCGATTGCTTTAAATAACGTAAGTTTAATAAAATAAAAATACAGGGTGTTTATCAAAATCGTCTTGAAAAATTCGGATATTCGTAATATAATATTATCAGAAAACACGAAAGGGAGAAGAATGGGATATCCCAAACTAATTTGGTTTTATGAATATAAAAAAATGGCTTGAAGACAACACAGAATCTCTGAAAGGGAAAAAGCTTGTTGTTACCGGTGCATCTGGTGGCATTGGACGGGAGCTGTGCAGACATCTTCTTTCACTTGAAGCATCGCTTATACTTGTTGACAGGAATAAAAACAAGTCTGATAAGTTAATAAAAGCTTTGAAATCGGAGTTTGCTTCTGCCGATATTCTACAAATGATTGCAGATATGGAAGATATAGCTTCTGTTGATTCTGTTTGCAGAATTTTAAGCGGAAGAAAAATAGACTGTGTTATATTGAACGCGGGTGCATACAGCATACCCAGACATAAATGCAGTACAGGATATGACAATGTTTTTCAAATAAATTTTGTTTCACCTTATTATATGGCTAAAAAGCTTCTGGGCGATCTCAGAAGATCAAGGGGAACCTTGATTGCCGTTGGAAGCATTGCGCACAACTATTCAAAAATTGATAGACGCGACATTGATTTTTCAGGGAGAAAGAAGGCAAGCCTTGTTTACGGAAATGCAAAAAGATATCTTATGTATTCACTCGACACCCTATTTAAAGATGAGAAAGAAGCAGGGCTTGCTATTGTGCACCCCGGCATAACTTTTACGGGTATAACAGCCCATTATCCTCCGCTTATTTTTGCTATCATCAAGCATCCTATGAAGTTTATATTTATGAAACCGAAAAAAGCCGCTTTGTCTATAATTAAGGGTATTTTTGACAGATGCGAGAGCGGAAGCTGGATAGGTCCGAATTCTTTTGACATTTGGGGCTTCCCAAAAAAGAAGCGCCTTAAAACCGCTGATAAAGAAGAGCAATGCTTTATTTATAACACGGCAGAGAAGATATTTTCTCAGATAACTGAAAATATGAAAAATGAGATATAAGAGTGTTATACCCGATAAATTCTATGTAGATGTAATTCTATAACAAAAGCCTCCGCTTGCGGAGGCTTTTGTTATAGCTTTGTATAAGTAAGATAGGTGTAGGGAATTTTACCCTCTGTTTTTGAAATTATCTCTTTTTTATATAAGCTTTCATCAAAATCCGGAAAAAAAACGTCTCCTTCAAATTCTCCTTCAATTTCTGTTATATAGAGCCTTTCGCAAAGCGGGAGCGCTGTTTTATATAGACCGGCACCTCCCGAGATATACACGTCCTTGCCGCCGGCAAGCTCCAACGCTCTGCTAAGGGAGTTTGCGCTGAGACAGCCATCAAAGCTCTTGGTTTTTGAAAGGATTATCATAAGCCTGCCGGGCAGCGGTCTGCCTATTTCCTCATAGGTCTTTCTCCCCATTATAACGGCATTTCCCATTGTCAGATCCCTGAATCTGCGTTGTTCGCCCTCTATTTTCCATGGAATATGTCCGCCACAGCCAATAACTCTGTTTTTGTCATATGCCGCTATCAAAGCTATCATAATGAGATCCTTTCTGAATTTGTTTTTATTATTATATCACTTTTTAATATAAACGTCAAGCATAGCAGAATAGTTTTCTTTTTTTGCACAATACTGTCTTTAATTATTTTCCAGGTTCATTTATAATTATAAAAAAAGAAAGGAGTTTTTATATGAAAGCTATTCTTGTTGATGAAAACAAAGACCTTATATGGAGCGATGTTCCGGATCCTTGTCTTATGGAGGATGAGGTTCTTGTTGAGATACACTATGCAGCAATAAACCGAGCAGACCTTATGCAGAGAGAGGGAGATTATCCGCCTCCTCCCGGTTGCCCCGAATGGATGGGGCTTGAGATTTCGGGTGTTATAGCCGATATGTCAGAGGGAGCAAAGCAAAAGAGTAATTTTAAGATCGGTGATAAGGTTTGTGCGCTTCTTGGCGGAGGCGGCTATGCCGAGTATGTGAGTATAAAATACGATATGCTTATGCCGGTGCCCGAGGGCTGTTCTATGATAGAGGCTGCGGCAATGCCTGAGGCTTTTGCAACCTCATATCTAAACCTGTTTTTTGAGGGGAAAATTAAAAGCGGTGATACACTGCTGATGCACGCAGGTGCAAGCGGACTTGCAAGTGTTCTTATACCTATGGCAAAGGCTTTTGGCATAAGGGTCATTTCAACCGTTATTCAGGATGACTATATAGAAAAGGTCAAGGCCCTTGGCGCAGATGTTGTTATAAATACAAAGAAAGAGAAGATAGAGGATGTTTTGTCTGCAGAACTTATGGCAGGCACAGGTGTTGATGTTGCAATCGACTGCCTTGGCGGTGAGATGATGGGGCGTTCGCTTCATTATCTTAAACACGGGGCAAGGTGGATAATGATTGCGGCACTTGCGGGCACTAAAACTGAGATAGATCTGAAGAATATCTATGTTCGCAATGTTCGCATTATAGGCAGCACCCTTCGTTCGAGAACTCCGGCATTTAAGGCTCAGCTTTTATCTGATCTTGTTAAAGACATATGGCCCAAGGTAAATAGCGGTGAGATAAGACCGACTATACACAAGGTTTTGCCTATAACAGCTGCTGATGAAGGACACAGAGAGCTTCGAGAGGGCAGGAGCGTTGGCAAAGTTGTGCTTTCTGTTAAATAAAAAAATAACGCTGTCGACATCGACAGCGTTATTTTTTTAAAGAAGTTCTTTGATAAGTTCTTCACGAGGCTTTGGAGAAAAATATGCGGGCGGAATATCAAACATAGTAAAAGCACCAATCTCACCCATAGCGTTCATTTTATATACCGCTCTTGCACAGCAAACGAGAACGCTTGCTGTAAACTCCGGGTTAGAACCGAGCTTAAGGGAGTATTCTATCATATGCCCGGTTTCTCCGGTCTCGCCGGTTTTTCCACTTCTCATAACAAAGCCACCGTGGGGAATACCGCTGTGATCACGCTGCATTTCCTCGGCTGTTATGAAATGCACGGTTGTGTCATAATCAGCAAAATAGTTTGGCATGGTTTTTATCTCATGCTCAATGCGATCCTTGTCTGCCCCCTTGGCACAAACAACAAAACATTCTCTTATGTGCTTTTCTCTTGTGGTCAGATCCGGATCTTCACCTCCTCTTACCTTTTGGAGGGCTTTTTCAATCGGGATAGTATATTGCTTTGCATCGAGTACGCCTTCTATTCTTCTTATGGCATCGGAGTGGCCCTGGCTCACGCCTTTGCCCCAAAAGGTATAGTCTTTGCCGTTTGGAAGAACGCTGTTGCCAAGCAAACGCTGCAGACTGAACATTCCCGGGTCCCAGCCTGCAGATATTAAAGAGGCCTTTCCCCCGATTTTTGCGCTCTCGTGGCAATTTTTAAGGTGCTCTGGAATTTTTGCGTGGGTATCAAAGCTGTCAACAATATTAAAATGCTGTGCATAAAGAGGACTTTGAGTGGGCAGATCCTTTGCGCTTCCGCCGCAAATTATCATAACGTCAATATTATCCTTCATTTCGATAGCCTTGTCCACATGATATATCGGCACACCCGGAGTCAGAGTTTTAAGAGAGCTCGGATATCTCCTTGTAAAGAAGGCAGAGAGCTGCATATCAGGGCAGCTCCTCACCGCAAGCTCAACACCCCTGCCAAGGTTGCCGTAGCCTAAAATGGCAATTCTGATCTTATTTTTCATTATAAATCACCCCTGTGATCAAATTTTCCCTGTAATTATACCACGCATTTCTAAAAAATACAATATGCAATTCGATTTTTAAAAGAAAAACGGGCCGATTTTTTTAATAAGCCCGTTTTAATTTATTCGCCGTATCTTTCTTTTGCATATGCTTCACGACCTTCACAGCGATAATTCCACTTTCAGTATGCAGTTTCAAAATAAATGGCATCAGCGTCATTTTTCTGCAACGTATAAAATCAGGTTTCCGTCCTCGATTTTAATTACCCCTTTGGTGTAGGAAAGCTCGCTTGTGTCAACTGTGATATAATGCTGTTGCAGGACCTGCTCTTATCCGCCCCAAAAATCTTTACAATTTTATGACCAAGACGTGCTTGCCTCGTTTACAAATTCATAATTTGTTTTTATGTTATCATTTTCATTTTTTCGTTATAGAAAAATCGGAACTCTGAGATATAAACACCGTTTTAAGAGAGTTTTTCAAGAGTGTAATTTTCAAGATAGATATATCCATCTTCTGAGGGGACGCCGATTCTTTCGTCAAGAATTCGGAATGTCACCTTCGGATCTCAGAAGTGCAACAAAAAATAAAAAATACAGGCTCAATAATGAGCCTGTATTTTTTATTATAACGAAAGCATAAATAAAGAATTATCTAAGCTTGATTCCCTTAAGCTCGGGGTATCCGAAGTAATCAATTTCAACACCCTTGACTCCGTCCATAAGTACGGCTTCTTTTGTGAAAACTATTGGGCAAACAGGGAGCTCTTCCATAAGGAGCTTTTCAGCATCGTGAAGCAAAGAAGCTCTCTTTGAAACATTTTTTTCTGCAAATGCAGAGTCTATAAGCTGATTATAAGCCTCACTGTTGTAGCCTGTTATATTGTAAGCTTCTTCATAAGAATCAAGTGTGAATATAAGATTGCGTCCAGAATAGCCTGTGGCATAGAGTGCAAGCATCGAAAAAGCATCGGTGTCAAGAGCATTTACATCGGCAATGATAACATCAAAGTCGCCGGATTTAAGCGCATTCTTATAATCATCAGTAACAAATTCCTTTGTGGGTGTTTTTTCACCTTCAAGAACAACATCTGTGGGGCTTGTTCCCAGCTTAGTAAGACTTACCTTAAATCCGAGAGCCTCCCAGGATGCCTTAAGCATTTCTGCAACGGCAATATCCGCCTCGTTGTCGGCTACAGAAATTGAAAATTCGCCGCTGAATGATGTGCCGGCAGACTGAGCAGTTGCTGCCAAGTAATCACCGCCAACATCTCGGAAGTTCTTGCCTGCCTTTTTTGCTTCAAAAACGCCTTCCGGAACGAGAGCAGTTGCAGGCTCAGCAAAAACAAGCTTTTCAGCGATTGCGGTACGGTCGATAGCAGAAGAAAGGGCCTTGCGTGTGTTTACATCTGCAAAAATGGGATTGTCAAGATTAAAATAGCAGGAAAGAGTTGAAAGGGAGTTATAAACCTTGGCGGTATCCTTGAATTCTGCGCGATTTTCAAGAGCAATGTTTCCAACATAAGCGATCTCACCATTTTTATAAGCTTCAATCTGATCTGCGGCACTCCTGGAATAATCAACAACTATTCTATAGGGGGTTACGGATTTTTTAATGCTATCCTTTTCTCTGTTGCGGAAGTAATAAGAATTTCTTTCAAGCGTAAGGGATGTTCCGTAAACAGCTTCACGAAGGATGAAAGGACCGCTGCAGAGAAGATAAGAAGGATGCTTTGCCCAGTTTTCATTTTTAGAAACTGCAGCTTCGCGAAGGGGAACAAGACAAGGACTTGCAAGATTGTAAAGGAAATCCTGATAATCAATAGGCTGATCAAATTCGATAATAAGTGTATCATTATCAACTGCATAAACACCAATATCATCAAGAGAGCAGTTGCCGTTTTTAGCATCATAAGCGTTTCTGATCTCATAAAGAAGGGGCGCGGCGTCGGAAACAGATCTGGGATCAAGAATACGCTTCCAGGCATAGAGCACGTCCTTTGATGTAATCAGGTTACCGTCAGACCAATAAGCGTCTTTAAGTTCAATTTCTATCTGATATTTTTCCTGTTCGTCATCGTCTTCAATGGTATATTTTTTTACTAGATCCTTGCAGAGCTTTCCGTTGTCATCTACATAAAAAAGTCCGGAGAAGAAAAGACTTGAAAGCTTAAGAGCCTCTTTGGAACGATAAGCAAAAGCGGGGTCAAAATCATAGACCTCATTGTCGAGATACATATTGATAGTTTCTCCCACATCCTCATTAGGGTCATAAGAAGAGCAACCCGCAAGAACCGGAACCACCATGAGAATGCAGAGAAGCATTGCAATCAAACGTTTAATCATAATTTTGGAAAACCTCCCGTGAATAGAAAAAATGTTATAAGCACAAAATATGTGTTACACGATATTATAACATTAAATCTTTTAATAATCAACAATTTGTCAGAAACAGAAATAATCTTTGGAGAAATGCACAATTGTATCTGCTAAATTTTG
>JAZNCT010000078.1:0-9320 GCA_045587665.1 Eubacteriales bacterium | reverse complement strand
CAGAGCCCCATAGGCAAATTGATCTTTAGTTAAAACGGAGCGGCAAGCCGCTCCGTTAAATCTGGTAAAATCAAAGTGTGCCGGCAGAGCCAAGAACGTTAACGATCTTGTGCTTAACCATTTTCTTAACCTCGTCACGAGCAACAGAGAGATAACCTCTGGGGTCGAATACGGAGGGCTCGTTTGTAAATACTCTGCGTATGCCTGCTGTCATAGCAACACGGATGTCAGAGTCGATGTTGATCTTACAAACAGCCATTTTTGCTGCCTGGCGGAGCTGCTCTTCGGGAATACCCACAGCATCGGGCATCTTTCCGCCGAGAGAGTTGATCTCAGCTACAAGATCCTGAGGAACACTGGAAGCACCGTGAAGAACTATAGGAAATTCGGGAAGTCTCTTTTCGATCTCCTCAAGAATATCAAAGCGGAGCGGAGGAGGAACGAGGATTCCCTTTTCGTTTCTTGTGCACTGCTTGGGAGTGAACTTGAATGCGCCGTGAGATGTGCCGATAGAGATAGCAAGAGAGTCTACGCCTGTGCGAGTAACAAAATCTTCAACCTCTTCGGGACGTGTGTATGAAGAATGTTCAGCCACAACATCGTCTTCAACGCCTGCAAGAACGCCAAGCTCGCCTTCAACAACAACGCCGCGCTCATGTGCATATTCAACAACCTTCTTTGTGAGGGCAATGTTATCCTCATAAGCATGGTGAGAACCGTCGATCATAACAGAGGTAAAACCGCCGTCGATGCAGGCCTTGCAGATCTCAAAATCTGCGCCGTGGTCAAGGTGAAGAGCAAGATCAACACCGCTATCCTTAACTGCTGCCTGTGCAAGGGCAAGAAGATACTCATGCTTTGCATACTTTCTTGCGCCTGCTGAAACCTGAAGGATAACAGGTGATTTTGTTTCTTCTGCGGCTTCGGTTATAGCCTGAATGATCTCCATGTTATTTATGTTGAATGCGCCGATAGCGTATCCGCCGGCATAAGCCTTTTTAAACATTTCTTTGGTTGTTACAAGTGCCATTTTTCTTCTCCTTAGATTTTTAAAATTTCATACGTTACTATTTTAACACGAAACCTCTATAAAATCAAGGTTTTAGAAAAAATTTATGTTAATTTTTTCATTTTATTGATAAATATTCTTTCTCAGGCAAGCGCACCGCCCGTTGGAGCATCATTTTCTCCTGCGCCTCTGTCGCCAAGGCCAAAGCTGACTGCAATGGCATTGTTGACCGCCGCCATCATTTCATCGTCAAGATGTCCCATTTTTTCACCGAGACGGCGTTTGTCGAGTGTTCTCACCTGTTCAAGGAGTATCACCGAATCCTTTGAAAGCCCCACCTTTTCTGCATAAACATCAATGTGAGTCGGGAGACGTGTTTTGCCCATTCTGCTTGTTATTGCCGCTGCAATAACCGTTGGGCTGTATCTGTTTCCAACATCGTTTTGTATTATAAGAACGGGTCTCATACCGCCCTGTTCAGAGCCAACCACAGGGCTCAGATCTGCATAATAAATATCTCCGCGTTTAACGCTCATTTTTTCCTCCAAAATTCAGTGCCCTTGCAATGTGACAAAGACATTTTTGCTTACATTAGTATTTTTACCGAATCTTGCTTTTCTTAATCAAGCGAAAGCTTTTTTATACTTGGCAATATTTTCTGAAAAAACTTCTGCCATTAACAGGATATTGCCTTTTGCGCCATAAGGTGACATAACTTTTTTGCCTTTACGCTATTGACCAAAGGGAAAAATGTTGGTATAATAGTTTTGATGTTTTATGTTTGGAGGAGATATGTTGAAAAAGTTGTTATCTGTTATTTTGCTTGCTGTTATGCTGGCGACTGTCTTCTCCTGCAAAGGGGAGGATATTATCGGAACTTCCGAAAATGCTTTTCTCGGCGAATCGGTGACGGGCAGTGCTATAGATGACAGCGCTGTTGTAACAGAGCTTTCGGGAATAATATATTCGCTGACGATAGGATCTACAGCGCTTCCCGAATTTGGCGCTCCTTCAGAGGCGCTTTCAAAATGCGGAGATTCTCTTTTGAATCACCTTCTCACCACCAATTATTCACGCTTCAGCGGCAATACCGAGACCCTTAAAAAGGCGGCAGAAAAATTCCCTCAGCTTTCCATTGCCGCCGCTATCGGCAAAGAGGACTATGAGGGAGCACTTTATAAGTATTTCAATCACGGCGGAAATATAAGGCACGGTGATACGGAGAGATTCAGGTATCTTTCAAAAATCGGGGCATATGTTCCTGCAGTCAAAGAGATAGCAAACAGCTTTGAGCTTGATATAATTTCTATTGACGAAACCGAAAACACCTATCGCATGACCTTTTATTGCAAAGAAAATGAACAGATATCTGCCGAATATTTTGCGCTTTTTGTTAAAAGAGAAAACAAAGGCTGTTATATTTATTCTGTAGAAAAGAAGGCAAGCGAGAAGGTGAGCTATAATATTCCCGATGTTTTTTCATAAAAATAACGGACTGCACTTTGGCAGTCCGTTATTTTTATTTTTCAAATCTTTCGGCAACCTTTTTGAGGTGCTTGATGATAGGAAGCTTTTGAGGGCAGATATCCTGGCATTTGCCACATTCGATGCAGGCACTTGCTTTGCCTGCTGTGAGAGTCAGATTGTCATAATACTCCATTTGTGCCGTCCAGCCCGAGCCGTTTTCCAGAAGATCGGCGTTATAGAGCAAAAAATACTGAGGAATGGCAATGCTCATGGGGCAGCCGTCTGTGCAATAGCTGCAGGCGGTGCAGGGAATTGAGTTTCCGGAATTAAGGATGTTTACAACCTTTTCGATAATGGCTTTTTCGCTTTTGTCAAGAGGCTTGAAATCCTTCATATATGAGGTGTTGTCACTAAGCTGCTCCATACTGCTCATGCCTGAAAGAACCAACATGACCCCCGGCAGACTTGCGGCAAACCGTATAGCCCATGAGGGCACGGACATATTGGGCTGAGCCTCTTTCATCAGCTTCTCTGCCTCGGCGGGTACAGAGGCAAGAGTTCCGCCTTTTACAGGCTCCATAACTATTATAGGCTTGCCGTGCTTTCTTGCAACTTCATAGCATTTTCGAGACTGTACCCCCTCGTTTTCCCAGTCTATATAGTTGATCTGAAGCTGAACAAATTCCATTTCCGGGTGTTCTGTCAGCACCCTGTCGAGAAGCTCTGCACCGTCGTGAAATGAAAATCCGATGTGTTTTACAAGCCCCTGCTTTTTCTTTTCAGAGAGCCATTCAAAGCAGTGGAGCTTTTCATATTTTTCATAGCTTTCGCTTCCGATAGCGTGGATAAGGTAATAATCAAAAAATTCCGCGCCTGTCTTTTCCATTTGCTCAAAAAAGATCCTGTCTCTGTCATCTTCATTCTTCAGAAATCCCGAATGAAGCTTTGTTGCAAGAGTATAGGTGCTCCGTTCGTGTCTTTTGACAAGGGCCTCTTTAACGGCTCTTTCGCTTGCAAAGCCGCAGTACATCCAAGCTGTATCAAAATAGGTGAAGCCCTGCTCGATAAAACTGTCTACCATTTGTTTCATTTGCTCAATATCTATGCTTGCCGGGTCGTTTTCATCTGATTTTGGAAGCCTCATCAGGCCAAAACCGAGTTTTTTCATTTTATTCTCCTTTTCTCTTATGATAAAAATCAATTGCTTTGCTCGTTCGCCATTTCCTTTTGCAATCGCAGATAATCTTCAAAAAGACGCTCCATTGCGGGCAGTATCTTGTCACCGCCCGAAAAACGGAAATTGAGATAGGGTGAAGAGGACATTATTACCTTTATCTTTCCACCGTTCAGACGCCCAAGCTCAGACCAGATAGCCCAATCGAATTTCACGGGATAGATGTGGACCTCTGTTCCCACCTGGTCGATCTTGATAACTCCGCACTCCATTGCTTTAGCACGGATGTATGCAATGTCAAGCAGGTTTTTTGCGCTCTTGGGCATATCGCCAAAGCGGTCATAAAGCTCGTCTGTTATATCGTCTCTGTCCTCGGGAGATTCTATCATTGCAATTCTCTTATAAAGCTCCATTCGCTGTGAAGAAGATGAGACATAGCGCTCTGGCAGGTAGGCATCGCAGATGAGATTTACTGTGCAATCGGGCTTTGTTTCGGCGGTCTCGCCCTTTTCTTCAAGAACGGCATCATTCAGCAGCTTGATATAAAGGTCGTAACCTATAGCATCAAGGTGACCGTGCTGTTCTGCACCGAGAATATTTCCTGCCCCCCTTATCTCCATATCGCGCAGTGCGATCTTAAAGCCTGCACCAAATTCGGCATATTCTCTTATGGCTTCAAGTCTCTTTGTTGAAATTTCTGATATGGACCTTCCTTTTGGATAGGTGAAATAGGCATAAGCACGGCGAGAAGAACGGCCAACTCGGCCTCTTATCTGATGAAGCTGAGAAAGGCCCAGCCTATGTGCATTTTCAACGATAAGAGTGTTGGCGTTGGGAATATCAACGCCGGTTTCTATAATGGTTGTGCTTATGAGAATGTCTATTTCGCCCCCAAGCATTGCGCTCCAGATATCTTCCAGTTCATCCTTTTCCATTCGTCCGTGTGCTACAGTTATCCTTGCATCCGGCAGTGCGGAAGAGAGCCTTGCGGCAACAGTTTTTATATTTTCTACGTTATTGTATAGATAGAAAATCTGACCTCCGCGGCGAAGCTCTCGCCGTATGGCTTCTTCGATTATAAGCTCATCGTGCTCAAGAACATAGGTCTGAACGGGAAGACGGTCGCCCGGGGCATCGTCAAGCACCGAAATGTCCCTTATGCCGCTCATTGCCATATTGAGAGTTCTTGGAATAGGGGTTGCGGTGAGTGTCAAGACATCAACATTGCCTGCTATCTGCTTCAGCTTTTCCTTTTGGGCAACGCCAAAACGCTGTTCCTCGTCTATGATCAAAAGTCCCAGATCTTTAAATTCGATATCCTTTGAAACGAGGCGGTGGGTTCCGATTATGATATCCACCTCACCTCTCTTTAGTTTTCTGAGGGTCAAAGCCTGTTGCTTTGCAGTTCTGAAACGGGAAATGAGATCAATGGAAACAGGGAAGGATCTGAAACGACTGAGGGCAGTTTGATAATGCTGAAGGGCAAGTATTGTGGTTGGAACGAGAATTGCAACCTGCTTTCCACCAAGCACTGCCTTGAACGCCGCACGAAGTGCCACCTCGGTCTTTCCGAAGCCAACATCTCCGCAAAGGAGACGGTCCATGGGAACGGAATTCATCATATCCTGCTTTATATCGGATATTGCCGCAAGCTGGGCAGGCGTTTCTTCATAATCAAAAGCAGCTTCAAAATCCATTTGATAGTCGTCATCTGGTGGAAAGGCAATGCCGCTTCGGCGCAGCCTCTGTGCATAGAGCTGAATAAGCTCTTTTGCCATTTCTTTAACTGCGGCTTTTGCCTTGCTTTTTGCTTTTGTCCATTCACCGCCGCCGAATTTTGAAAGCTTAACGGTTCCGTCGTCGGCTCTTGCACCGATATATTTTGAAACCATATCAAGCTTTTCGGTTGGCAGAAATAGCTTATCAGTTCCTGCATACTGAATGGTTATATAGTCTCGACTTGCACCGTTCACCGTAACATTTTCAATGCCCTTGTATATGCCAATGCCGTAACTTTCATGAACCACATAGTCACCAACGGTAAGATCGGAATATGAAAGGATCTTTTTGGCATCGTTTCTCTTTTTCACACGTCTGCGCAGGGCACTTTCGGTGCGCTTTGCAGCTATGCGTCCGTCGGGATTGGTTGAAAGAACTGCTATCTTTGGCACAGGCAGCTCGTATGGAGAAAGATGCTCCTGCCAAACGATAAGGACATCTCCCTTTGGCAGTGTGTCGGCGGTAAATTCACCTTCTTTAACCGATATATATGAGTTGAAAGCTTCTTCTTCAAGGAGCAGCTTCATGCTTTTTGCGGCATTTTCATTTTCGCACATGAGGATTATACGGAAACCGCCTGCGGAATAGGTTCTAAGATCCTCACGCAGAAGCTCAAGATTTTCGGCATATGAAACAGTATGCTTTGTTCTGAATCCGAAGAGACCGCCAAGCCTCTTGCCTGACATTCCCGAGGCAAATGAGTCGATATGAACGGCAACATTTGCATCGCAAAAGGCATCAAATATTGAGCTTGATTTTGAATATTCGGTATATTTGGGGCTGATAGTGCCTGCTTCAAGGAGCTCTTTTATGGTCTGGTCAATATGCCAGCCGGAAGATTTAAGCCTGTCTCCAATAGCAGAAGTTCCACGCAGTGCCACAAGAGTTCTTGCACCTGTTTTCAGATAGTCAAGCAGGCAGACCTTTTCGGGATATATAAGGGAAATATACTTATCGGCAAAATTAAGCTCAAGACCGTTTTCTATAGCGTGCACCTCGCTTATGAGCTCTTCAATGGCACGCTCGTTTTTTGAGTTTTTTATCTGCAGAGAAATAGCTTTCTTTATCTTTTCTTTTGTTTCTTTTCGGATAAGAAGCTCTCTTGCGGGCATGATCTCGGCAGAGTCAAGATTTTCAGTTATTCGCTGCGTTTCGGAATCAAACATGGCAAGCCTGTCTATCTCATCACCGAAAAGCTCTATTCTCAGAGGACTTTTAAGATTTATCTCGCCACCGTCCATGTCGATGTATCTTCCGCATGGCGGAAAAATGTCAATTATGCCGCCTCTCACGGCAAATTGCCCGGCGCTGTCAACCATTTCACATCTCACATATCCGGCAGATAGGAGACGGCTTACGGTCTCGTCTATAGAAAGCCTTTTTCCGTATTCCAGTTTTATGGTAGAATCAGTCAGGATTTGCAGCGGAACAGTGTAGCCAAGGGCTGCATCCGGTGTTGTGACAACGGCGTCAAGCTCTCCGTTCATTATTCCGTAAAGCACATTAAGCCTCTCATGCTCATAGTCATGGGAGGCGGTTATATTATAAAAGGTAAGGTCTCTGGCAATATAAAAGCCGCATCTCAGCCCAAAACGCTCAAGCAGAGCCTTGCCGCGCACAGCGTCCTTTTCTTCGGCGCAAACTATAAGTGCACATCCGCCCTTTTCCCTGCCGATGTCCTCTATCAGCGAAACGAGGAGAGCATCCGATGCGCCCTCGCAAAGGCCGCTTGCAACGATTGGCAGGGCCTCTCTTGCATCAAAAGACTTCAGTGCGCAGGAAAGGAGTTGGGTATATTCGCTGTCACGTCTTATGCTGTCGGTGAGTATATTCATCTATCCTTTGCCTCCGGCAAATTTTATTTTTAAAGGTTTCTCTGCAGCATCACACCTTGGCGCTGTTGCAGAGCTGCATTGCGCCTTCAATGTCGCCAAGCAGAAGCTTTAAAAGTCCTTCGTAAACAAAGCCAAACATGGAGAAAAGCTTTTCTTTGTCCTCTTTCCCAAATTCGGAAAGTACCCAATCTGCAAGATCAAAATCAGGATGCGGTTTTTGGCCTACTCCTATTTTTATTCGTGGAAATTTATCGGAGCCTATGCAGGCGATTATGCTCTTTATTCCGTTGTGCCCGCCTGCGCTTCCGTCTCTGCGCACTCTCATTCTTCCAACGTCCAGACTGATGTCGTCAAATATCACTATTATATTCTCCGGCGGTATCTTGTAAAACCTTGCGGCTTCGGCAACAGCCTCACCCGAATTGTTCATAAAAGTCTGGGGCTTCATAAGCAAAAGTCTCTTATTTGCAATATTCGCCTCGCCTATAAGTGACTTGAATTTTGCTCTGTCTATCCTTGAATTGACCTTTTGTGAAATATAGTCCAGAGCCAAAAAGCCCGCATTATGGCGGGTGTGAAAATATTTGTCTCCCGGGTTTCCAAGTCCTACAACAAGGTAGGAAACAGGCTCCGAGGTGCTGGTTTCTTCCTTTTTCTGCGCTATTTGTCTGAATAAATCAAAAATATCTGCCATATAATCTCCAAGTAGTAATCGAAATACTTAATAATTATATACATTATTACTTCGCTTGTCAAAGATTTTTTTGCCGATATTGACGAAGTTAATAAAAAGTTTACCTTTTGCATAAAAAGTGCTTGACTTATTTATGCAAAATATGGTATAATGTAATGCAATGCTCGTGAGAGTCTTTTTTTGCGCGCCTAAAGCTCCGCAGCATTAACGAAAAAGTCGAAAAAATATAATTATAAAAAACGGAGGATTACCAAAAATGGCAAAGAAGTATTGCTATCTCTTCTCTGAGGGTAACGCAGATATGCGTGAGATTCTCGGTGGTAAGGGCGCTAACCTCGCGGAAATGACCAATATCGGTCTTCCCGTTCCCCAGGGCTTCACAATTTCAACCGAGGCCTGCACACAGTATTATGAAGACGGCAAGCAGATCAACGATGAGATCATGGCAGAGATCATGGAATACATCGTTAAGATGGAAGGCGTAACCGGCAAGAAGTTCGGTGACCTTGAAAATCCCCTTCTCGTTTCCGTAAGATCCGGTGCAAGAGCATCTATGCCCGGTATGATGGATACCATTCTTAACCTCGGTCTTAACGAAGAGGTTGTTGAAGTTATGGCAAAGAAATCCGGCAACCCTCGTTGGGCTTATGACTGCTACAGAAGATTTATTCAGATGTATTCTGACGTAGTTATGGAAGTTGGTAAGAAGTATTTTGAAGAGCTTATCGACAAGATGAAGGAAGAAAAGGGCGTTAAGCTGGACGTTGAGCTTACAGCAGACGACCTGAAGGAGCTCGCAAATCAGTTTAAGGCTGAATATAAGGCTAAGATCGGTCAGGACTTCCCCACAGATCCTAAGGAACAGCTTATCGGCGCAGTTAAGGCAGTATTCCGCAGCTGGGATAACCCCCGTGCAAATGTTTACCGCCGCGACAATGATATCCCCTATAGCTGGGGTACCGCTGTAAACGTACAGGCAATGGCATTTGGTAATATGGGTGACAATTGCGGTACAGGTGTTGCATTTACACGTGACCCTGCTACAGGCGAAAAGAAGCTCATGGGTGAGTTCCTTACAAACGCACACGGTGAGGTCGTTGTTGCAGGTGTTCGTACACCTATGCCTATTGCTGAAATGGCTAACAAGTTCCCCGCAGCATTTGAAGAATTCAATAAGGTTTGCGAGATCCTCGAAAACCACTATCACGATATGCAGGATATGGAGTTTACCATTGAAAATGAGAAGCTCTATATGCTCCAGACAAGAAACGGTAAGAGAACAGCTCCCGCAGCTCTTCAGATTGCAGTTGATCTCGTTGCTGAGGGTCACAAGACAAAGGAAGAAGCAGTTCTCATGATAGA
>JAZNCT010000077.1:0-21349 GCA_045587665.1 Eubacteriales bacterium | reverse complement strand
ATAAAACGCTGGAAATTGAATAAAATTCAAGTTTTGGTATAAAAAAACCTAGAAAAATCTATTAAATTTTAAAAAAACTATTGCAAAATCGAGCAAAATCCTTTATTATATAATGTAGGGTATTTATAATTTTGTAGGATTTGCCCAAGGGACTTAAAAATAAATTTGTTGTATAAATATTGGAGGAAGAAAAAATGACATTTGAACATGATGAAACTTACGACAGCGGTGTGTGTATAAAAGTCATCGGTGTCGGAGGCGGCGGAAACAATGCTGTAAACAGAATGATTTCCGCAAATATCCGTGGCGTTGAATTTATCGCCATCAATACAGACCGTCAGGTGCTTAAGAATTCCAGTGCTCCAAACCAGATAGTTATCGGTGAAAAGATCACAAAGGGTCACGGCGCAGGTGCAAACCCCGAGATCGGAGCAAGAGCGGCAGAGGAAAACCTTGATGATATCAAGGGTGCTCTTCAGGGCGCAGACATGGTGTTTATCACCACAGGTATGGGCGGCGGCACAGGAACAGGCGCAGCTCCCATAGTTGCAAGAGCGGCAAGAGAAATGGATATCCTCACCGTTGGTATCGTTACAAAGCCTTTTGCATTTGAAGGCAAAAAGAGAATGGAAGCTGCTGAGCTGGGTATTGCAAATCTCAGCGAGTTTGTTGACGCTCTCGTTGTTATCCCCAATGAAAGACTTAAGCAGGTTTCTGATACAAGGATCACCCTTTTCAATGCGTTTGAGATCGCAGACGATGTTCTTCGCCGCGGTGTTCAGAGCATTTCAGAGCTTATCAATGTTCCCGGCTTTATCAACCTTGATTTTGCCGATGTAACTTCTATTATGTCAAATGCGGGATACGCTCATATGGGTGTTGGTGCCGCAAGCGGTAAGGATAAGGCAGAGCTTGCTGCAAAGGCTGCTATTTCCAGTCCTCTTCTTGAGACCTCTATTGAGGGTGCGAAGGGTATACTTATCAGCATTACTGCTTCTCCCGATGTTGGACTTGAGGATGTTGACCTTGCTTCCTCTATGATCTCAAGTGAGGCTAATCCCGATGCAACAGTTATCTGGGGTGTTGCTTTTGACGAAGAGCTTGAGGACGAGATGAAGATAACTATTATTGCTACCGGCTTTGAAAAGAAGGATGGCGATGATGAAAAGCGTGCTCCAAAGCCCTTTGTTAAGAGCGAGGAGGTTAAGCGTCCCGCTTTCGAAAAGCCTGCCGAGACTGAAAGGGTTGAAGAAAAGCCCGCTGCTCCTGCTGTAGAAGCAGATACAGCCAAGAAGAGCTCTTTCAGCCTGCCTGAGATACCTTCTGTGGAGAATGACTATGCCGCAGGTGAAATGGGCGATACACCTGTTTCTGAAGATGATTTTGATGAGATCATGAGTATTCTTCGCCGCGGACGCCGCCGCGATGATTTCAGAGGCAGAAGATAATTTTTCTACATAACAAACGGGAAGCCGCAAAATGCGGCTTCCCATTGGATTTTATTCTTGGAGCTGACATGAATTTTATATTGCTTGGAGCACTTGTTAACTGTGCCGCTGTTATAGTTGGCAGTTTGCTTGGATTGCTCTTTAAAAAAGGTATTCCTGAGAAGATATCGGACACAGTGATGAAGGGCATGGGGCTTTGCGTACTCTGGATAGGAGTTACGGGTGCGATCAAAGGGCAAAATGCTCTTGTTATGATTTTTTCGCTTCTTTTCGGTGCAGTGATAGGTGAGCTTATAGATCTTGACAAATGGGTTGGCAGGCTTGGCGAATGGATCGAAAAAAAGGTTGGCAAGAATCACGGTAATGTGACGCAGGGATTTGTCACCGCAACTCTGCTTTTCTGCGTTGGCGCAATGTCGGTGCTTGGCCCCCTTGAAAGCGGGATCAATAACAACCATACAACTCAGTATACAAAGTCGGTTCTCGATTTTGTGAGTTCAATAATCTATACTTCTTCTCTCGGTATCGGAGTGATTTTTTCTGCCGCATCGGTGCTTTTTCTTCAGGGCGGCATCACTCTGTTGGCACAGTGGATATCACCCGTGCTGACTGATACGGTCATTACAGAAATGACCGCAGTGGGCTCTCTCCTCATTATCGGACTTGCCCTCAATATTCTTGGTATAACCAAGCTTAAGATTATGAATTATCTGCCTGCGGTGTTCCTGACCATTCTTTTCTGCAGGCTCTATGATATGGTACTTATATTTATGGCTTAGAGGTGTTTTTGATGAATAAACTATACCCAATTAAAATTTCATATGTTGCAAAAAGCCGCATTTGGGGCGGCGAGAACCTTTCTAAAATGTTTGGAAAGGAAAATGAGGGTGAAAATATCGGTGAAACATGGGAGCTGACCGTTCGCGATGATGAGATGAGCGTTATATGCGAGGGTTCTTGCGCAGGAATGACACTTGGAGAATATATAGATGAGAACAAGAGCGTTCTTGGCTCAAAATATAAGGGAGGACGTTTTCCTCTCCTTATAAAATTTATTGATGCAAAGGATAAGCTGTCGGTTCAGGTTCATCCCGACGATGATTATGCCACTTTACATGAAAATGACCCCGGAAAAACCGAGATGTGGTATATAGTTGATGCAAAGCCCGGTGCAAAGATCGTTTACGGTCTTGCAGAGGGTGTTAGCCGCGAAGAATTTGCAAAGGCGGCGAGAGAAGGTAAGCTTGACCATGTTATGGGATACAAGAATGTTAAGGCAGGGGAGACTTATTTTATACCCTCCGGACTCCTTCACGCTATAGGCGAAGGGATAATCATTGCTGAGATCCAGCAGAATTCGGATATTACATACAGGGTCTATGACTATGACAGAAAGGATTCATCCGGCAAGGGACGTGAGCTTCACGTTGATAAATCAATAGATGTGGTCAGACCCTTCAGCCAAGAGGAGATCGACGCTATCAGATTTGAGGCAAGGGATGAATATGACGGTGCAGACACCCTTGCACATTGCCGATATTTCAGAGTTAAGGGCCTGAAAATAAAGGGGGAAAAGAATTTCTCCGCAGGCAAAGAAAGTTTTTCCTCCATTCTTTGTATAAAAGGAGAAGGAAAGCTTATTCACAACGATACAGAATATTTGATCCACGCAGGAGACAGCTATTTCATTCCTGCATCAATGGGTGAATACAGGATAGCGGGAGAAACCGAGATCATTCTCTCTGCTCTATAAAAAGGAAAGGTAAAATGCAAAAGGAAAATTCTTTATTTCAAAATTTTTCAACTGATCTGAAAAAAGCTTCCCGCTTTATTGAAAAATGGGCAAGGGACATATTGCTGATAGTTATAATGCTTGCCGCTCCCATTCCTTCTGTAAAGCTCCAGGCATTTCTTGATGTTGAGGGAGTGCTGAAAACAGATGTTATCATATATCTGAATATGTTTTTCATATATCTGGTCTGCACGTTGATGCTTCTTTCCCGCAAATATCCGATACTATCTAAGGTTGCGGCAGCAGTTTTTATGCTTGCAGTGCCGATCTTGGCCTATGTTATGCAGGAGGGCTTTGTGGATGGTGTTCAGATGCAGAACAGTCCTCAGATCATAGCTTTCAATATACTCTTCGTTTATATTGTGGAGGCGGTTCTGCTTCTTATAACCTTTTCTCCCTGTGCGGCCGCATCGCTTACAGTGGTTTTCTGCGGGCTTCTCGGTCTTGCACAGTGCATGGTGATGCAGTTCCGCTCACTGCCAATAATGCCGTGGGATCTGCTTTCTTTTGGAACGGCACTTTCGGTTGTTGGTGACTATAAGCTTCAGCTTGACGGAAGGCTCACATGGCTTATCATTGGATTTATGATACTTGCGGTTGGGGCGGTATTCTTCTGCCGTGAAGAGATAAAGCTGAGACTTGGCATAAGAGCTAAAATTATTGTGAGGATGCTCTGCATAATTCTCTGTATCCCAATGCTTATAGGATATGCAAGTGTGGCTCAAAGCGAGGATTTTCAGGATGATGTAAGGTATTATCCATATCTTTTCACTCCAAAACCATTATATAAGTACAATGGCTTCTATTTCAGCTTTGTTTCACTGCTCAAATATATGGATGTTGATGCTCCAAGTGGGTACGACCACCAGAAGCTGAAGCAAACGGCAGAGGGAATAGCCGACGGTCAGCCAAATGAAAAAGAGGATGTTAAGCCCAACATAATTGTTATAATGAACGAATCCTTCTCTGACCTTTCGGTTCACGGTGATATTGGACTTGACATGAGCTATACTCCGAATATTGATTCTCTTGTTGAGAATACGGTTAAAGGACAGGCATATGTTTCGGTTAAAGGTGGCAACACCCCCAATTCTGAATGGGAATTTTTAACCGGAGACACAATGGCATTTCTGCCTTCGGGCAGTGTGCCCTATCAGCAGTATCTGCGCAGTGACACAGAAAATCTGCTCAGCACTCTTAAAACCAAGGGCTATAAAGCATACAGCATACATCCGTATCCTGCAAGCGGTTGGGATAGAGACACGGTTTATCCCATGCTTGGCATAGACGAAAGCTTTTGGAGCAATTCCTTTACCAAAAACGACAAGGTAAGAAATTATGTTTCAGATGAGGCTGTTTATAATAAGATCATCCGTCTTTATCACGATAATCTGGATAATGAAGATCCTTTGGTGTTTTTCTGTGTAACGATGCAGAATCACGGTGGATTTACCAACTTTAATCAGTATCCGGACCAGTTCCCGACTCTTGCGGAGGATATGAACGCATTGCCTGCTTCTATGAAAAATAAACAATCGGTTGCGGGATATTCAGCGCTGGTTCAAAAATCCGATGCGGCCTTTGGTCAGCTTGTTGATTTCTTCAGGGATGAGGAAGAACCGACGGTTATTCTTATGTATGGCGATCATCAGCCTAACAGCACGGTGACAAAGCCTATTCTCAGTCATTTTGGCGTTGATGAAGAGACTCCCGATTGGAATGTGAGGAGCCGGCAGTTTGTAGTTCCCTTTGTTATGTGGGCGAATTATGACATAGAAGAGGAGCAGGGAATCGTTACAAGCCTTAATTATCTTAATATAATGCTTACCGAAGCGGCTGGATTTGAGCTTAGCGGATATCAGAATTTCAGAAAGCAGCTAAGCGAAAAATATCCTGTTATAACGGCAAATTTCTGCATAAACGACAGAGGTGAGCTTTTTGCGTGGAATGAGATCGACATTGATGCAGATGAAGATCTGAGGCTCTATAAGCAATTCCAGTATAATCATTCTTTTGATAAGAAAAACTCTATCAAAGGTTTTTATGATTAAAAAATACTGCAAGCGTGATATATTACGCTTGCAGTATTTTCATAAAGAAAGGCGAAGTCACACGGCTTTGAACAAGTACGTTAAAAACGGACAATTGAAAAAACAGCCTCCTATGGTAGAATTAAAGTACTACCATAGGAGGTTTTTGTTATGCCAAGAGAATACCGTCACATAGAAGAATATGAAGAGGTATATAAAACTATCAGTATATCTCCTTTTTTTCAAGGCCGAGAAGCTGCTGCGCAAAGGTCATCCTTGGTTCTGTGTCATTTAAAAACGCCGTGGCAAGTGCACCGTGACCGCAGAGAGAAACTGAAGGCAAAAAGACATCCGCCTTTATCATATGTTGTGCATATCATGTTATGTGCCGCAAGTATAGACTCTCTGCACGTCTCAAGTTCGGGATATCTTTGAAAAAACTTTTCAAAAATAGTCTTTACAGATTCCTCCATAATTATCTCCAATCAAAATTCATCAAATGCTTCTTTGATTTGATTGAAATTCTCTCGAACATTTGAAATGAGCCATTCAACTACATTTGTCTCTTCATATGCGTTTACCCAGCTGTCGTGTCCAACACCGTGGAAAATAGTCAGCTTAGCCTTTCCGCCTTTGGCATTCACACTGTCCACCATTTCAAGGGAATTTTTAGGTGGAACAATATTATCGGCGTCGCCGTGAAATGCCCAGATAGGCATTCCCTTAAGATTTTCACATCTCCACGAAAGACCGCCGCCGCAAACGGGGGCTATAGCACTGAAGAAATTTGGAAAGGTCAGGCCCATCTCCCAGGTTCCAAAGCCGCCCATGCTTATTCCTGTTATGCTTATTCTGCTCATGTCGGCATTATATTCTGCCGCTACTTTGTCAATAAGGGCTTTAAGCTCAAACACAACGTTGTTCCAAACAATTCTGCCGGGGCACTGAGGGCAGAGCAGGATAGCAGGATATTCCTTGCCCTCTGAGGCATAACGTGGCAGGGCATGCTTTTTGATCTTGTCAAGCTGGTCTTTTCCGTTACCGCGCTCACCTGCACCGTGGAGAAATACTATCATGGGGTATTTTTTCTCATATGAATAGTCCTTTGGCAAAAATACATAATAGCCAATATCAAACTGCCCGTTTGGGGCGCTGAAAAGATGCTTTTCCATTTTTAACTCCTTAAATCTTTTTTATTTGCCTCTTTCGGGAATCTTATATCTGTCAAGGGCCGGAGCAAACCGAGCCAGGGCATCCGGAGAATTACAGCCGTAATAGCCTCTTTACGGCTACTGCGGCTTTTCTTTGCGAAATGTTTTGTTTTCGACATATGAAAGCCACCAGCTTCCGTCAAGTGACAATATTCTATTCATTATTTTTCTCCTTTTTGGGGATTTTTAATAGTTATATTATACATCCACAGATTCTTAATTGCAAGAAGTGATTAACGGAATTAATATAAAAAATCACGGTTTTTTGTTGACAAGAACAAAAAATTAGGTTATAATAAAATAAGTAATAAAATTTTTCAAAGGGGGAGCGGCTGTGTCAAGAGAGAACAAATTGTTTCTCTATCGAACCAAAGGGCGTATATACACAGAAAATGCTACATACTTTAACATCGAAGAACGTAGATATAAATATGATCCTTTGCTGATAGATGCTTTTCACTGGCATGACTGTTTTGAAATGGAGTTTTTTTATGAGGGTGAAGGCACCCATATTTTCAACGGTGAATCAATGGATGTGAAGAGAGGCACGATTCACCTGCTTACTCCTGCAGACTTCCACACTATGTACAGAAAAGATGAATGTGGGGAGCTGAAATACTTTAATGTAAATTTTAACGAATACGCTCTTTCTCCTGAGCTGATTAGACTTGTGAGTGAATATGGCGCACCTATGACTACCACTGTTTCTGACGAAGAATGTGAGCAGCTGCAAAGAGAGTTTTCTGAATTGACTAAAGAATGTAATTCTTCAAAGCCTCTGAGAGAGATGATGATGAAGACACTGTTTGAAAGGATCTTTATAATTTTTTGGCGGTCGCTTACTTTAAATATGCCGGAAAGCCTGCGTATAAAACCAAATCGCGACAGCAATGTCAGATATATCGTTAGCTATCTGCATGTTCATTTTCGAGAACCTCTCAGCCTTTCTGCCCTTGCCGATGAGGTGCATCTGACGCCAAATTATATCGGTGAGCTTTTCAGAAGGGAAACGGGAATGTCTTTTACCGACTATGTCCAGAGATTGAGACTTAATTATGCAACAAATCTGCTGGTCAGCTCCGATCTTTCGATAGCTGACATCAGCGTTCAGTCCGGATTTCATTCTGTTTCCTATTTTATCAGGACCTTCAGACTTGCTAACGGAAAGACACCTCTTGAATATCGCAATTCTGCGGTGAAAAAAAGATGATACGGCTTATTAACAGGACCATAAAGGAGATTTCTATGAAAAATTTAAAATTATCAACGCTTTTACTTGTTTTGTGCTGTGTGCTTGCATTGGCATCTTGCGGTGAATCGGTTAATGGCGGTGCGGACAGCGGAGCTGATAGCCAGGACGTATATTTTGAAATAGGTGAAAAGGTTGTTGTTGCAGACGGCACGGGCTGCGGCTTTACAATAGTCCGTCCTGAAAATTGTGACAAGAGCGTTACCGATGCGGCAGTTTTGCTAAACAAATCAATAAGAGGGATAACCGGAGATTTTGCAAAGCTTCGTTCGGATATATCAGCCGCTGAGCCTCGCGAGATACTTATAGGAAACACAAACCGTGCGCAGAGCGCAAAAGCTGCTGAGGGTCTTGGCGAAAAGGATTTCAGAATACTTTTTGAAGATAGTCAAATTGCAATAGTGGGCGGCTCGGATGCTTCACTTGCAAAAGCGGTGGACTATTTTGTAAATAATTATATCAGTGGTGCTGAGCTTTCTATTACCTTTGGTGAAGACTATGTTTACAAATATATAGCTCCCCAAATAACCGTTGGCGGTGTAGCACTTTCAGAATACAGCATATACGCCGAGGGCGCCTCTGAGGCACTGATTAAAAAGGTAAGCGATGCTGTGTTTGCTTCTATTGGCGTAACGCCTATGGTTACCGATAAACCGGGAGAGAAATGTATAAAGCTTGTGGCCGACTCATCGCTTGAGCTTGGATATTACTCCGCAAAGCTAAAGAATGACGGCAGTATTGGCCTTGAGTCTGATTCTCTTACAGGGCTTTATTTTGCAGTAAGCTGCTTTGAAGAAGCACTTGCTGGCAAAAATGTTCCCGGGCAGGTATATGAGATTTCGCTTAACAGAGCAGGGGCATACCCTCCTGCATTTGAACTTTTTGGCGAAAATGACAACTGCTATTTTGTTGGTGAAACCGACAAGGATGCACTCAGCTATGAGATTGGTGAGGAGATGACCTTCAATATTTCTCTTTTTGCAAACGGAGAGCTGGCTTCCTGTGCCAGATTTGACTGGACTATGACGGGGGACGACGGAAAAACATCCTCGGGAAGTGAATCAGGTATAAACGGTACGCTGACTCTTAAAACTACCCTTGATACCAATGGATTTGTTATGGTTATAGTTAAGGCTATCGGTGCAGACGGAAAAGAGATAAATGAGGATGTTCAGTTTTCAGGGGCGGCAGGTGTTCACCCTGAGCTTCTTGAAATAACAAAGGAAGAGCCTGCTGATTTTGATGAATATTGGGCAGATGCTATTGAAGAGCTTGATGCTGTTGCGCCCGATATCATTGAAATGGAGGAGATAGAAGGGCAGAGCGGTTATAAGGCATATAAAATGAAGATTGCCTGTGCAGGAAGCGAGAAGTGGACAGGTGAAACATATACGGCAGGCTACCTGACCTATCCTGCAAATGCTTCAAAGGGTTCGCTTAAACTTAAAGCAACATTCCAGGGCTACGGTGTAAATTCCACAAAACCTTCATACAGTGCGTCTCATGCCGTATTTTCTGTTTGTGCCCACAGCATCGAGCAAGGTGAATCCGGTTCCTATTATAGTTCGCTGAAGGGTAATGAGCTTAACAAATACGGTTGGTATGTTAAGGATAATACAGACCCAATGAATGTATATTACAGATATATGATACTCAGGGACCTTCAGGCACTCAGATTTATGAAGAACTATTTTGGTTCTCAGGGACTTGATATTTGGAATGGAGAGACTATAGAGCTTTCTGGCTCAAGCCAGGGTGGTTTTCAGGTCATAGCTCTTGCAGCTCTTGACAAAGATATTGATTACATAAGTGCAGGAGTGCCATGGCTTTGCGACATTGGTGGATATACTGACGGCATGAGGATAAAAAGCTCATTCCGTCCGGATTTTGCTGACGGACTGGCTTATTTTGATTCGGCAAGCTTTGCTTCTCGTATTACCTGCAGAGTTTCTATTGGAGCAGGACTTGGAGACACTCTTTGCCCCCCTGCCGGAGTTGCGGCAATGTATAATGCGCTGAATTGCCAAAAGTCTATTACATTTGGTCAAAACAGAACACATTCATATAACCCGCCCGTTGGCGATAAATTTACCTTTTCCGAAAACTAAATAAAACAAAGCCAAGGCATATGCGCCTTGGCTTTGTTTTATTCAACTGTGACCGATTTTGCAAGATTTCTTGGCTTATCAACGTCGCAGCCTCTTTGAGAAGCGACATGATAGGCAAAGAGCTGTACCGCCGCTGCAGCGGTAAACGGAGCGAAAAATTCATCGCCCTTGACAGCCGTAATTATTCTGTCTGCGGGTATTGCGTATTTGTCTGCAATCTCTTTTGAGGTTATGCAGAGCACGCTTGCGCCTCTGCTTTTAACCTCTCTTATACCGGAGATCATTTTTTCTGCAAGAGATTCGTTTGACATAAGGGCAACAACAGGGATGCCATCTGTGATAAGAGAGATTGTGCCGTGCTTAAGTTCCCCTGCGGCATAAGCTTCGCTGTGAATATAGGAGATCTCCTTTAATTTAAGTGAAGCCTCGGTGCAAAGCGCACTGTCCACTCCTCTGCCAATAAAGAACAAATGCTCGCTTGAAAGATAATGACGAGTGGCAGCTCTTATCTCTTCACTTAGCAAAAGGATTTCTGAAATATCTTTCGGAACTGATTCGAGAAGCTCCTGGCAAAGCTTTTTTGCCATATCTTCATCTATCTTTCCGCAGGCTATTGCCAGCTGAATTGCAAAAAGGTAGAGCAGGGCACATTGAACGCTGTATGCCTTTGTGCTGGCAACCGATATTTCCGGGCCCGCCCACGTATAAAGAACGCTGTTTGCCTCTCTTGCAACACTTGAGCCTATAACATTCACAATAGAGAGAGTATAAACTCCCTTTGATTTTGCATGACGCAGTGCCGCAAGCGTATCGGCGGTTTCGCCGGATTGAGAAAGCAGGATCACCAGATCATTTTCGTTTAGAATTGGATCTCTATAGCGAAATTCCGAAGCTATCTCAACATTTACGGGAACTCTTGCAAGTCTTTCGATGATATGTTTACCTATAAGACCTGCGTGCATAGCTGTTCCGCAAGCAACGATATGTATGCTTTTGAATTTTGAAAGCCTTTCTGAGCAAAGCTCTTTTATTCCAAAATCCGGCAGACCGTTTTGACCTATTCGGCTTGAAACGGTTTTTCTTACTGCCTCGGGCTCTTCTAGTATCTCTTTTATCATAAAATGGGGATATCCGCCCTTTTGGGCCTGTTCAACATTCCAATCGATAGTGATGCTTTGCATGGGCTTTTCGTCGCCTTTTCTGTCGATAAAGTTTAGGCTTTCCTTCTTTACAACTGCAACAATGCCCTCTTCAAGCTGATAATAATTACTTGTGTGCTTCAGCACCGCGGGTATATCCGAGGCAATAAAGCCACCTTCCTCAGACATAGCAACAATGAGAGGACTATCCTTTCTTGTTGCATATATCACATCGGGAATGTCACTGAATATGACGCCAAAGGCATAGGAGCCTCTTATAACGTCGGTTGCTTCAAAAATCGCTTTTATGGGGTCCTTCAGCTTAACGTAATAGTAGTCGATAAGCTTTGCTGCCGCCTCTGTGTCGGTTTCTGAAACAAAGCTGTAGCCCTCTGAGATAAGCATCTCTTCGATCTCAGCATAATTTTCGATTATCCCGTTGTGCACAAGAGCCAGATGATCTGCACAATGGGGGTGAGAATTTACATCGGATGGCGCGCCGTGAGTTGCCCAGCGCGTGTGACCAATGCCGCAATGACCCTCGGTGTTTAGATTTGAAAGCTTTAGCTTGTTTTCCAAATCGTCAATTCTGCCTTTTGACTTTAATGTGTTTATGCAGCCATTTTCAAAAAGGGCTACCCCCGCAGAGTCATAGCCGCGGTATTCCAGAGCCCGAAGCCCCGAAACAAGGTAGGGTGCTGCATTGTTTTGACCTGTATAGCCAATAATTCCGCACATATATTGAACCTGTGCGGGCAGAAGCCCGAAAAGTCAGGCATTCTGCCCGATCTTTCTGAATAAATTTTATTTTTGCATTTTTGTCTGTCCCTTTGTTTTACGATTACTCATATATTTGTTGACAGACTTCGACAGTATGCGCTGCCGGAGAAACATCCGCCGAATATTTCGATAATTTCTCTCCTCGTTAACCTTGTCTATCAAAGGTCTGGCGCTTTTGTGTCTTTAACTTTTCCTGTGCCGCCCAGCTTCTTTTCGATAACCGAGGCAACCTTTGTGCAAACCTCTTCGATCTGCTTCATATCATTTCCCTCTGCCATAACTCTTATGAGAGGCTCTGTGCCTGACGGGCGAACAACGATCCTTCCGCTGTTGCCAAGCGCTTCCTTTGCTTCTTCTATAGCATCTTTTACATCCTTATCAGTATAAAACAAGAGCTTACCCTCTGCACTAATTGTCAGGTTTACAATGGTTTGAGGATAGCGTGTCATAACCGAAGCAAGCTCTGATAGCTTTTTCTGCTTGCGTCGCAAAAGTGAAAGAAGCTGACAGGCGGTCAGTTGACCGTCACCTGTTGTAGCAAAGTCTCTGAAAATTATGTGCCCCGATTGTTCTCCGCCAAAGGAATAATCCTCAAGCAGCATTTCTTCGAGCACAAACCTGTCGCCAACCTTGGTTGCAACAAATCTGAGATCGTTTTCTTCGCAGAATTTGCCAAAGCCGAAGTTTGTCATTATTGTTCCAACAACAGTTTTGTGGTTAAGCCGACCTCTCTCCATAAGGTCAAGGGCACATATGGCCATTATCATATCTCCGTCGATAACATTTCCGTTTTCATCAACAGCCAGGCATCTGTCGGCATCTCCGTCAAAGGCAACGCCGCAGTCAAGACCGTTATCTACAACATATTTTGCAAGTGCGTCGATATGTGTTGAACCGCAGTTTTCGTTGATGTTTGAGCCGTTTGGTGAATCATTCAGGATATAAGCTTCTGCTCCAAGATCCGCAAAGAGCTGCTTTGCTGTTGCGCTGGCACTTCCGTTTGAGCAGTCCACAGCTATCTTCATGCCATCAAGAGAATAGAGAACACTGCTTTTAACGTGGTCTATATAATCCTTTGTGGCCTTTGAAGCTTGGGTCAGTTTGCCGATGCCTTTGCCAACAGGCTTCTGGAGCTTGCTTTCATGGTCGAGAACTATAGCCTCGATCCTTTCTTCAAGTGCATCCGGCAGCTTGTAGCCGTCGCCGCTGAAGATCTTGATTCCATTGAATTCTGAGGGATTGTGAGATGCAGATATCATAATTCCCGCATCAGCCTTGTATTTTCCAACAAGGTATGCAACCGCAGGCGTTGGCACAACTCCAAGGCTGATAACATCAGCACCCATAGAGCATATTCCTGCCGTAACCGCACACGAAAGCATATCGGATGAGGTTCTTGTGTCTGAGCCGATAACGAACAAAGGTCTGCGTCTGCATCCGTCGCTGAGGACTTCTGCTGCAGCACGGCCTATCTCCATAGCTCTTTCACAACTCAGCTCGGTATTGGCGATACCTCTTACGCCATCTGTACCGAATAGTCTTCCCATTTGAATACCTTCCTTTTTAATTTATTTTTGCTGCAATGCTGTTTTGGGATTTGAAGATACTGTTTGGCGGCACGAAGCCTCTGACGCTTGAAAGCGGATAGACATTTGAATGAGCACCGATAACAGTTCCGGGATTCAGGACGCTGTTGCATCCGATCTCGGCATAATCGCCGAGTATTGCGCCAATCTTCTTAAGACCGGTTTCAAGCTTCATGTCATCCAGCTTTATGGTGACAAGTGTCTTATCGCTCTTCACATTTGACGTGATCGAGCCTGCTCCCATATGAGCCTTGTAGCCAAGAATAGAATCGCCAACATAATTGAAATGAGGAACCTGACAGCCGTCGGAAATGATGCAGTTTTTCAGCTCGGTTGAATTCCCGATAACGCATCCGTCTCCGATAAGAGCTTTACCTCTTATAAAAGCAGATTGACGAATCTCGGTGTTTTCACCTATTATACACGGTGCGCTGACGGTTGCAAGAGGACTGACTTTTGCGCTTTTGGCTATCCAAATGCCTTCACTCGGAGAATCATACAGATCCTTTGAAAGCGTTTTGCCGTATTCCAGGATGAAATCACCTATGTGTGTGAGAACTTCCCAGGGGTATTCATAGGAAAAAATAAGCTTCTCTGCCGCACTGTGCCCACGCTCAAAAAGAGCAGAGCAAGTGAGCCCTTTTATCATTTCTTCACCTCCTTTTCTGTAAATTCTATTATATGCAAAGTGCGGTTTGTAAACCGCGCACAGCATCAAATTTTATGCCGGAAGCTCCGGAAAAACAGTCCAATACCAGCCACTTCCCGTATTTTCAAAGATAAAGTCAAAATAATCGACGTCTTCTGTATCACTATATGTAACTCTTGCCGTATATCTGAAGAGCTTATCGCTAAACTTGCTGAGGAAGAACTCCGTGTATCTAACTGTTTTTTCAGATGTATCTTCTGTATTTTCCTCTGTGGGGAGCTCATCAGTATTTTTTGGTAACTTGCAAAAATGGTCGTCAATCTCAATATATTGCCTTTGGGCTTCACCCAGGAGATCATCTGCAATACTTCTTGCAAAAATACTCCTTATATATTTTGAAAGAGTTTCAAAATCTGTGATCGACCCGCCGTCAAGCTCGGGTCTTGCTGTTGTGTCTTTTACCACTTTGTAGTATGTGAAGCTACCGTCAAAACCGTTTTCGGTGCTGATCTCAAAGTCATCCTCTTCAAGAGCACCGTTTTTTGCAATATCAATAGCTTCCAGGGCCTTTTTATATTGAAATTCGATAAATCTCAAAGCTTTTTTGTTTTCAATAGGTTCCCTTAGCGAGTCATCAAATTCTGTTTCCGGTACTTCAGTCTCGGCAGGCCTTGTGTCTGTCGCAGGGGGGAGAGGAGTATACTCTGTTTCAGGGGCAGCCTCTGTGCTGTCTGCTCCTGTATCTGCTGCCTCTATATCACTGCTTTGGCAGGAGGTCATAAATAATGCCAGGGTAAGGCATAAAAAGATGATTGCAGAAAATGATCCTATCTTCATTTTGTTATCTCCTTTGCAGATATCAGACCCAAATATTATACCACGAAATCCGCTTTTTGTCAAGGCGGCGCCAAGATCGAATTTATGGAGTGGAATTTTGTTTAACAATGTGATTGACTTAATGGAAAATTTATAGTATAATATAACGGTAACCGAGCTGAACGGTCGCGTGATATGTTGCCGAAAGGTATTATCATGAGGAAAGTCCGGGCTTCACAGGGCAGGATAACTGATAACGTCAGCCGAGGGTGACCTTAGGGAAAGTGCAACAGAAATAAACCGCCTGTTTTTTCAGGCAAGGATGGAAAGGCGAGGTAAGAGCTCACCGACCTTTTGGTGACAAGAGGTGCCATGTAAACCCTATCCGAAGCAACACCGCAAGCGGATCGTTTGCCCGACATATATCCGCAGGTGGCAAAGTACATTTTGTGCTTGAGCGTCATGGCAACATGACGCACAGATTGATGATCGTTCACGACAGAACCCGGCTTATAGGCTCGGTTACATTTTTTTGTTTCCGCAAAAAACAAGGAGCTAAAATGATAAAAGGTATTCTTCCCAATGATAAAGATATGCCATATCCCCGTGTTTGTGCACATCGTGGCTTTAATACGATAGCACCTGAAAACACTATGCCCGCTTTTGCCGCATCTATTGCTCTTGGCGCAGAGGAGATAGAATTCGACCATTTGGTCAACAAAGGATGGGGAGCTTTTTACCAAAAAATAAATAAAACAAAACAGTGCTGTCTCAAAAGCTGTGAGACAGCACTGTTTTTTTGCATTTTTTATGAGAAAAAGCTTATGGCTCCTGTGCTTTGATCTGAGGCAGGCGAGATGTGATGACGGCCACAACTGCTGTGAGTATTATTTCAGGTATCATATAAAGACCGTTATACACTAAAGAATAGACCATTGCCAGCGACCGACCGCTGAATGTCCCGAGTATATTGCTGCCTATACCGCCCACATTGAAGCTCTCGGTAAAGAACCATTCTGCATACGAGCCCCAAAATATATATCCGGAAATGATATGAGCAATGTATCTGCCGGCAGTTGCGAGAAGGGCACCGAGAGTAAGCGCAAGAGTTTTGTTCTTGTTCTTTCTGAAAATGCCGCCGATGCCGAGAATTCCATATGCAATAATATAGTCAATTATTGTTATCGCAATTGCTGCAAACAGCTTCATTCCCCCCTCATCTTTTGGAAGAAAATATGCAATGATAGTGGAATTCTTGCCAAGCATCAGATCCATTATTATCTGAAGCGCGGCATATGTGAATGAGGTGAAGGATCCCCATTTAACGCCGTAAACATAGGAGACGATGATGATAGGGAGCATACTTGCAAGGGTTAGTGTGCCGCCAAAGGGAAGCTGCAGGAACGGGATGAGTGCACTGATAAGTGCAAGAGCTGTTGCCAGAGCCAGCATAACGGCACTGAAGGTAAGACGGTGAACTGTGAAGCTTGTTTTTGTTTTCATTTTTAATTCCTTTCTTTGCATATGTGAAAAGGCAGCCTCACGAATAGACGTGTAGCTGCCTAAAAAATGCAAAAAAAGATCAAACAACTTCCTACGCCGGTATTATCCGTATCAGGTTATAAGGGTTCGGATCACTCCGTCTCAGCCAAAGGCACCCCCGCGTGTGACTGCGGTCACATATTTAATTTACGGTGACATTATACAACATTTTTTGCCAAATGTCAAGGACTATTTTTGTTTTCTTGCTTGAGGAGGTCTGAAAAACTGATAGAGATTGCAGGGGATCATGCCGTTATAGAGCTTACGCTTTTTATCGGCACGTCTGCCGTAGAGACGTTCGAATTCCTCAGAGGATGTTAAAACATATATCTGCCACGGATCAAATGATGCAAAATTTTTTCCGATTGCCCGGTAAAGCTCGCTTATCTGTTTGGGAGTCATAAGCCTCTCCCCGTATGGTGGGTTGCAAACGATAGTGCCCCTTCGATCGGGCTTTTCAATTTTCCTTGCATCTGCTTTGAAAATTTTGATCATATCCGAAACATGGGCGCGTTCTGCATTGGCTTTTGCATATTCCAGAACTTCGTCATCAATATCCGAAGCCCAGACCTCAAAATTGTTAACATTTATTTTTGCTTTTGCCTCTTCTCTTGCCTTTTTCCATGAATTCTTTGGCAGGCAGTCGAATTTTTCACCGTCAAAAGAACGCATAAGTCCGGGGGCACGGTTTGACATTATCATTGCGGCCTCAATGGCGATAGTTCCCGAGCCGCAGAATGGATCCCATAAAAGTACATCCTCACGGGGACGGGATGTAAGCACCATTGCCGCCGCAAGGGTCTCGCGCAGTGGTGCCGCGCCTGCCGCAGGGCGGTAGCCTCGTTTATGAAGAGGAGTTCCGGAAGTATCTATCATCAAGGTTACAACATCCTTAAAAAGGAAGAACTCTATCTGATGTTTTGTATCGCTTTCAGGAAGTCTTTCAATGCCGTATTTTGTTCCGAGTCTTTTTGCAACCGCCTTTTTTATGATGCTTTGGCAATCGGGAACAGAGAACAGTGTGCTTTTGATAGAATGTCCTTTAACCGGAAAAGCATCGTTCCTGCCGATATATTCTTCCCAAGGCAGGTCGTATGCTCCGTCGAAAAGCTCTGTAAAGCTTTCTGCCGTATATGAGCCAAGGCTTATAAAGATGTGCTCGGCACATCTTAAATTTATGTTAGCTCTTGCTGCATCCTCGGGAGCGCCCTCAAAGGTTATTCTGCCGTCTATGGTTTCTATCCGGCGGCAGCCAAGTGAATCTATTTCTTCGCCCAAAAGCTTTTCAAGTCCAAAAAGACATGTGGCAACAAATTGCATTTTAAAACCTCATTTTTTCTGTTATCTTTGATATTATACCGCTATGAGTCCAATTTGTCAATCTTTATATCAGAAATCGGAGACATTTACAGTTTTTATACAGCCTGTTGCAACGGTGCTTTCATTTTTTCTTATAGATATATTCCTTCCGATTATTTCTTTTGCAGAGAAGCGGTCAGTGAAGAAAGAAAGCTCTCCTTTTCCTGATTTTGTGAACACCGGTGGAAGATTAGAGGTTTTTGCACGGTAGCAGGGAGATGATGATAAAATTCGTCTGCCGTCGATCTCAATAAAGCAGGGCTCATAGCCGTCGCCGCTGAAGGGAAGAGCAAAGAACACAGCGTTGATCATTGTTCCCAGGGGGGTGGAATAAAAATCTATTCTGCCTGCGCTTGTGTTTTCTTTTGATAGAATGATGGGAGATGTTGCGCAAGGTGTGCGATCTCTCATCAGTGATATTGGAGTGACATTTATGTTTTGCGGTGGTGCAAAGCGGTTTGTTCCGATGCAGTTTTGTGTCATTATCTTTACCTCTTTTTATGTTTTGCCATAGGGCGTTAGTATTATTATATTCACGGTAGCCGATAAAAATGACTGAAAATGAAAAATGCAGAGCCACTTTTTTTGTGATCCTGCATTTTCTGTTTTATTTTTTTACTACGATAGCGCACCAGCCGTTATCCTCAAGTATCTCAATGAGCTTCAGCCCGTTTGCAAGAAGAACCCGGAGCACCTCGTCCTTGCGCTCGGTAATAATTCCCGAAGCTATGAGAGGGGCGCCCTCTTTCATATATTTTCCGATATCGGGAGCCATTCTGATGATAATGTCTGCCACGATATTTGCCGTTACAAGGTCATACTGACCTCCCTCAAGGGAGACCTGTTTTAAAAGGTCTGAAACCTCGCAGATAATATTCTTCTGGCCGCTGTCTGCAATGTTTTCTCTTGCAACTCTGACCGCAACGGGATCTATATCATAGGCGGCACAGTGCTCTGCACCAAGCTTTGACGCGCATATTGCAAGAATACCGCTTCCTGTTCCCACATCAAGCATACGCTGACCTTTTTCAACGTATTTTTCAAGTAGCTCAATAACCAGTCGTGTTGTTTCATGTGTTCCTGTGCCAAATGCCATTCCGGGGTCCATGCGAACCACAATGTCGTCCGGTAATGGATCAAAATGCTCCCAAGCGGGAACGATCACCATATGCTTGCCTATTCTTATAGGCTTATAATATGCTTTCCAAGCGTTTGCCCAATCATCCTCATTTACGCCGATAAGCTCAAATTTTGCGTCGATGCCCTCGGATGCAAATCTTTCGCGAAGAAAGGCAATGGCGTCGGTAGGGCTTTTTTCGCAGGGGATGAATACTGATATGGAAGCTATGGTTTTATCGGCATTAAGCAGACTTTCGTCGATAAGATCGCCGTAAACACTCTTCAGATCTATATCACTGTAGTCCTCTATCATAAGATTGTTGTCTATCATGCTCATTATAGCGGTGGCAGAATCGAGAAGCTCCAGCTTTACCGTCACTCTGAGCTGAGTCCAGTCTTTTGTCATTTGTATTCCTTTCAAATAATAATCAGCCGTGCGTGATGACCAAAACTTAACCTGTTTTCGTGCACATTAGCCCGACAAATTATATTTTATTTAAACAGTTCTGAAATTTTCTTAAAGAACCCTGACCTTTTTGCGTAGTTGTTTTCGCCAACTTCATTTGCAAATGCTCTCATATGTTCCTTTTGCTTTTCGGTGAGGTTCTTGGGTATTTCAACGTTTACGTCAAAATAAAGGTCACCCTTGCGCTGAGAGTTTATCATTGTTATCCCCTTTTGCTTTATGCTGAAGCGTGAATTTGGCTGAGTGCCTTCGGGGATCTTGAATTTCACCTTGCCTTCAAGAGTGGGAACGTCGATCTCAGCACCGAGAGTTGCTTCAACTATCGTTATGGGAACTTCACAGTAGATATCGTAGCCGTCACGCTCAAAGATGCTGTGTGGCTTTACGTTTACGTTGAGAATAAGATCTCCCGTGCTTCCGCCGTTTCTGCCGTCACAGCCCTGACCTCTGAGTGCTATGCGCTCACCGTCATCAATACCTGCAGGAATGTTAACTTCAAGCTTTTTGGACACCTTGACATAACCCTTGCTGTTGCAGTTTTTGCAGGGGCTTTTGATGATCTTTCCTGAGCCTCGGCAGTTTGAACAGGTGGTTGTTGTTTGAAACTGCATACCGCCAAGACGCTGATTTACACGCATCTGACCCGAACCGTGACACTGAGGACAGCTTTCGGGACTTGTACCCTTTTCTGCGCCTGATCCGTCGCAATCGGGACATTTTTGAATCCTGTTATATGTGATATCCTTTTTTGTGCCAAAAGCGGCCTCTTCAAAGGAAATTGTGATATGAACACCGATATCGTCGCCGCGAACAGGGCCGTTTCTTCTCCTTGAACCTCCGCCGCCAAAGCCGCCAAAGCCACCGCCAAACATAGAACTGAAGATGTCACCTATATCCCCGAAATCACCGAAGCCGCCAAAGCCCCCACCGCCAAAACCGCTTGAAGGATCAAAAGCCGCATGACCGTATTGGTCATATTTTGCCTTTTGCTCGGGGTCTGAAAGGACGGCATATGCCTCGTTTACTTCCTTGAATTTTTCCTCTGCGGCAGCATCGCCCGGGTTAAGATCGGGGTGGTATTTTTTTGCAAGTGAACGGTAGGCTTTTTTTATTGCTCCGTCGTCTGCGCCCTTTTGCAGACCAAGCACTTCATAATAATCACGTTTTTCTGCCATTATATTTAGTCCTTTATTTAAAATGGGTAAGCGGAAAAGGACAGCTCATGCCCTTTTCCGCAACTGTTATCAATTACTTGTTATCGCCTGTCTTATCCTCAAAATCGGCATCATAATATGTGCCGTCACCGCCTGCATTACCCTGTGCGCCGCCTTCAAAGCCTGCACCGCCCTGAGCTTGCTGCTGAGCATAGAGCTTTTCGGAGATAGCATAGAAGGATTTTTCAAGAGCTTCGGTGTCTGCTTTGATTGCGGCAACGTCGCCACCTGCAAGTGTTGTGCGAAGCTTTTCGATAGCTTCCTTTACAGGAGCCTTTTCCTCTTCTGTAACCTTGTCGCCAAGCTCGCCGAGAGTTTTTTCACTCTGGAAAATAAGAGTTTCAGCATGGTTCTTTGCATCAACAGCTTCCTTCTGCTTCTTATCCTCTTCAGCAAACTTTTCTGCATCCTTAACAGCCTTTTCAATATCCTCCTGGCTCATGTTTGTTGAACTGGTAATGGTAATGTGCTGTTCTTTGCCTGTGCCCTTATCCTTTGCCGTTACATTAACGATACCGTTAGCGTCGATATCGAAGGTTACCTCGATCTGAGGAACACCGCGGGGAGCGGCGGGAATACCGTCCAAAACGAAGCGGCCGAGCGTTGTGTTACCTGCGGCCATTTCGCGCTCGCCCTGCAGAACGTGGATCTCAACGGAGGTCTGACCGTCTGCGGCGGTGGAATATACCTGGCTCTTCTTTACGGGAATGGTGGTGTTTCTCTCGATGATTCGGTTGAATACACCGCCCAGCGTCTCGATACCGAGCGACAGAGGAGTTACGTCAAGCAAGAGCAGATCCTTGACGTCTCCGCCCAGGACACCACCCTGAATTGCCGCGCC
>JAZNCT010000076.1:0-11400 GCA_045587665.1 Eubacteriales bacterium | reverse complement strand
GATGAGGTTTTTGAGCATCCGAAAATATATGAATCATATTCATCTCCGTGCTTATCAATATAAGCAATCTTTGCCGTGCGGGGATTTTGGGTCATATTGTATTCATAATAATCGAAGATCACGTCGCCAAAAACACCGAATGGGTCAACAAAAGCGTTAAAGGCCGCATATATTGCCGCAAAAATGATGCAGGCAAAAACAAAAATTGTTAGCTGTTTTTTAAGTGACATTTTATCCCCTTAAAAATTGAAATAGAGAAATGTTGAAACGCTTGACATATTTACAAGCGAAATAACAAGAAGAAAAGCCGCAAAGATAATCTGCCTTGCGCCGAGAGGCTTTGCCTCGCCGTTTTCGGGGCAAAGAGAATTTGCATTGTCAAACAGGAAGCAGATCACCGCAGAAAGCAGAATGGTTAAGAGAAGCGGTATATTGTCGGTCAAAAACGAGGTAAGGGCAGTGAGCCCTCCGTCAAAGGAGAAAAGCTTTGCGTAAACAGCAAGGGCATCGGTCATGCAAGACGCATCAAACAGCACCCTCACAAGCATCATAACAACAAAGGTGACAGTACAGGAAAGCCACACGGGAAGCTTTATTCGATAGAGCGTCATAACATTTGAGAGAGCAACAAGAAGACCGCAAACAAGTCCCCATATCACATAATGCCAGGCGGCACCGTGCCAGATTCCCGAAACAAGAAAGGTTGCAAGTGTGGCAAGAATGAGCTTTGGAATTCTGTCTCCAAAGCCGAACAGGTGAGCAAAAACAGTATCGTTGAAGAAATTGGAGATAGTTATATTCCAGCGTCTCCAAAAGTCAGCAAAATCACGAGCCTTATACGGTGAATTGAAATTTATAGGAAGTCTTATTCCAAACAGCAGACCAAGACCCCTTGCCATATCTATGTATCCCGAAAAATCAAAATAATATGCAAAGGTAAAGCAGATAACTCCGATCAGAGCCTCCACCCAGCTTGATGCTGCGATATCTCCGCCGTAAAAAGCAGAAGCATGATCTATCATAGGATTGGCAAGTATCACCTTTTTCGCCGCCCCTATCGAAAAGAGCAGAACGCCCCGCATAATAAAATTCTTGTTTGTTTCAAGCAGCCTATCTCCCTCTATCTGAGGCAAAAGCTGCTCCTGCATAACAACGGGGCCAACTATAAGCTGCGGAAAAAAGCTGATGAACAGCATATAATCAAGGATATCTTTGTTTCTAAGCTCCCCTTTGTATGCCGCTATAACAGAGGCAAGGATCTGAAAGGTGAAAAAGGATATTCCTATTGGCAATATCAGCGATATAGCCCCAATAGCTGTGCCGAAAACACGGTTGATATTTTCAAGCAGAAAATTGGTATATTTGAAATAGACCAGCAATCCGATATTTTCAAAAACCGAAAGAAGAAGGCATATGCGCCTCAAAGCCTTTCCGCTATTTTCTCTTAAAATGACCCTGATGAGCAGATAATTAAAGAGAATAGAACCAAGGAATATAAGAAAAAAATCACGCTGACCAATTGCATAAAAGGCAAGAGAGGCAAGCACCAGCCAAATTTTCACAAGCACAGTTTTTTTTGCCGCTTTCAGCGCACAAAAAACAGCAAAAACTATGGGAAAAAAACCAAATATGAAGCTGTATGAAGAAAAAATCATTATATTTGCTTCCTTAAAAAATAATCATTCATTATATTCTATCACAAATTGTCGCATAATGCAATAGAACCGAGAATTATATTTTTTCTAATTTCTGCATAAAAAAAGCCGCCTGCGGCGGCTTTTTTTAAAACTCAACGCTATCCTCTTCGGATTCATCAGCAGCGGCTTCGCAATCGGAGCAATCCTCACAGTCGCAGAAATCGCAATCAAAATCGTCGTAATAATCTTCATCACATTTGCAAAGCTTGCAATACTTGCGGCAGAACATATATACGCCGTATGCAGCTGCTGCAATAGCAAAGGTAACTCCAACAGAAATAGCAACAATCTTGCCTATATTCGGCTTTTCCGGCTTCTTTTCAATAAAAAACATTATAAAGACCTCCATACTTTATATTTTGTTCAATGATAGTATACCACTTTTTTTGCTAAAATGCAATAGCGAAAATATATTTTTTATAATAAATATTTCCTTTGAAATATAATTTTTAAAATTAGGTCTTTTCTTTTTGTGATTTTTGTTGTATAATGTAATGAGTATTTTGAAGGAGGGAATCTTTTGCGTTTCAAAGACATCTGCGATCTGTTAAAAAATGCCGGCATAGATAATGCGCAAAGAGAGGCAGCTCTTCTTGTGGAAAAATTCTGTGGCATATCCCCATCTTCCCTTCTCACCTGTGCAGGCCAAGAGCTTGAAAGCGAAGCTCTGCTTGCAGCTGTAAGAAAAAGGACTGAAAGATACCCTTTGCAGTATATTCTCGGTGAATGGTATTTCTTTGGCGAAAAATATATCCTGGACGAAAGCTGTCTTGTTCCGCGCCCCGATACAGAGCTTCTTGTTGAGCTTGCAATTGAAAGGCTCCCAAGATCTGCATTGTTTGCAGATCTTTGCACGGGGAGCGGCTGTGTTGCTATCTCTGCGCTTGCTCACCGTCCCGACTGCACCTCTTATGCCTTTGAGCTGTTTGAAAGCACTCTTGAAATGGCAAAGAAAAACGCTGTTCTGAATGGTGTGGAAGAGAGATTTATTCCCGTGCCGGCAGATGTTCTGGAACCGATAAACATTTTTTCACAGGATGCCCCACCTTTCGATGCAATTCTTTCAAATCCCCCATATATAAAGACATCTGTTATCGAAACGCTTGAAAAAGAGGTAAAGCACGAGCCTTATGCCGCACTTGACGGCGGTGAAGACGGTCTGATTTTTTACAGAGAGATCCTGAAAAATCACTCACGGCTTTTGAAAAAAGAAGGATTTATCGCTTTTGAGATAGGCTATGATCAGGGCGACAAAATCAAAAAAATTGCGACCGAAAATTCATTTGACTGTGAAATTATAAAAGATTACGGCGGCTGTGACAGGGTCGCATTTCTGAAAAGGTTCATATAATGAAGTGAGCTATCAAAAAATACTATCCGGAGGACATTATGAATATAGTAGTTCTTGCCGGCGGCATAAGCCCCGAGCGCGATGTTTCGCTCACATCTGCCGCCCTTATTGCAAACGCACTTACAAAAAAAGGACACAAGGTTTGCCTTGTGGACGTATATGAAGGGCTTTCTCCCGATACGGTACCCTCTGCCGCTCTTTTCAAAGCCGACGGCAGTTATACATACAAGGTTGAGGAGGCTATACCCGATCTTGACGCTGTTATAGCAAGAAACGGTGGTAGAAAAGCTCTTATCGGCCCGGGAGTTCTTGAGCTGTGCGCACTTGCCGACGTTGTTTATATAGGTCTTCACGGCGCAATGGGCGAAAACGGTCAGCTCCAGGCAACCCTTGATAATTACGGAATACGCTATACAGGCTCGGGCTATATCGGAAGTCTGCTTGCAATGGATAAGGATATCACCAAAAAGCTTCTTTCCATTGAAGGTATACCTACTCCACGGGGTGTTCTCTGCGATCTTGGTACAGACGACATAAGAAAAATGATAGCAAATGTGGGCCTGCCCTGCGTTATAAAGCCCTGTAGCTGCGGTTCAAGCGTTGGCGTTTCTATAATCGAAACCGAGGAAGAGCTTGAAAAAGCCCTTGAATTTGCTAAAAAATATGAAGACAAGGTATTGATAGAAGAAAAGATTGTAGGCAGAGAAATGACCGTTGGTATTCTTGACGGCCGCATACTCCCCCCGGTTGAGATCATACCGAAGTGCGGTTACTACGACTATAAAAACAAATATCAGAGCGGTATGACAGAGGAGATCTGCCCTGCCCACATTACAAAAGAAGAAGAAGAAAGAATGGCGGATTATACCCGCCGTGCCTTCAGAGCGCTTAAGCTCCGCGGTCTTGCAAGGATCGACTACATCCTCAGACCTGATGGCGAGGCTGTTTGCCTTGAAGCTAATACCCTTCCCGGAATGACCCCCACAAGTCTTTTGCCCCAGGAGGCAGCGGCAGTCGGAATAGGATATGAAGAGCTCTGCGATAAGATAGTAAATATTGCCCTCAAATGACAGTATTTGCAATAAACACGTCAGCTTTTGCAATTCAACTAATTAAATAACAGTGTTAGAATATATACAAAGTAATTTTGATCCGAAAAGGAAGTTTAAATGAAAAAAATAGGTTACGCCGTGCTTGGACTCGGCATTGGTATGGCTCACGCAGAAGCCGCCGCCGCATCAGAAAATGCCTCTCTTGTGGCCGCCTGCGATATCGACACCGCAAGGCTCGAAAAATTTCACAGGATGTATCCAGAGGCACGCCTTTATGAAAACTTTGAAGAGCTTCTTGCTGACAAAGATGTTGATATAATCAGCATTTGTCTGCCAAGCTATATGCACGCTGATTTTGCAGTGAGAGCAATGGAAAAAGGCAAGCACGTTCTTATCGAAAAACCCCTTGATATAACCCCGGAGAAAGCAATGCTCATAGAAGATGCCCGTGCCAGAACAGGCATGAAGGCAGGTGTTGTTCACCAAAACCGCTTCAACCTCAATATGTATCCCATTAAAAAGGCTATCGACGATGGCAGACTCGGCTCCATAAATCTTGGCACTTTTGCAGTTAAATGGTTCAGAGAGCAATCCTATTACGACAGGGGCGGCTGGAGAGGAACTTGGGAGTATGACGGCGGCGGTTCTCTTATGAATCAAGCAATTCATACAGTTGACCTTATGCAGTGGCTCATGGGAGACGTACATTCTGTTACCTCCACTATGGATATATATAACCACAACATCAAAACCGAGGATATGACCGCTTCTCTTGTCAAATTCAAAAGCGGAGCAACTGCAACATTTGTCAGCACCACCTGCGCTTATCCCGGGATCTCAACAGAAATAATGCTTTACGGAAGCGGAGGAAGCATTGAAGCAGACGCTGATATGATAAAAACCTGGAAACTGCGTGACAGTGATGACGAGGATGAAGAAGAGGAGCTTATGCTTGAACGCTACGGCAGAGGCAATATGAAGGCGTCAGCCTTTGAAAAAGACACTCTCTACGGTCACAGACACGTTGTTGAGGATATGATACTTGCAGTGAGGGACGGCAGAGATCCACAGATACTCCCAATGGATGCTATAAAGAGCGTGGAAATAGTTGATGCTATTTACAGATCCGCAAAGAGCGGTTGCACCGTATATTTGAAATAAAAAGCCATTTAAAATCCTGCTCAGTTCAATATAAAAACTCTGAGGCGATTCTCATCGCCTCAGAGTTTTTATATTCTCAGACCTTTTGGATAATAGTTTTTGGCTTCACCTTGCGTGACCTTTGCGCCGCCCACGGGAGCATCTCCAATGAGAACCGCCGCAAAGCCGTTTTCACAGCTTGCCGTTATGCTTTCGCCATGAAGATATTTTGCAACACGATCGTCTGTCACACTGAGCCTTATCTGCCTCAAAAAAAATCTGCCGTATGCCATAAAAAAGCTGTGGTGGGGAATAACTCTTCCCTTTCTCACTTCGCCAATTTTGACACCGGAGCATCTGAGAGCGCCTGCCGGCATCGGATCAGCAAGCTTTGTCGCAAGAAAAAAGTCTCCGCCGTTATCTCTCAGAAGCTGATATTTTTCGCTTTCACATATTCCCTCTTCTGTCAGAACCTCCAAAAGAAAGTCTCTAATTATATTTTCTTCTACCTTGTTCTCCGATCTGTTTGAAGTCTGATTTTTTCTGCCCTTTTTTTGCTTTTCTTCGTTCTGAGCCTCAGCCACTGCTTCTGCCGCACCGTCTCTCACAAGCAGTGCCATAAATTGCCCCTCTCCACGAGAAATATGGGGATAGAACCGCCTGCAAAGCTTCAGTTCTTCTCCAAAGTCTACGCCATTATACCCGGTTAGCCCATCTGCCGTTACCTCTTTCACGCATTCTTTTACAGGCGTCAGATGAAAATCAGAATGGGCGGCAAGAAAACGGCATATCTGCATTTCGTTCTCCTCGGGTGCAAAGGTGCATGTGGAATAAAGCAGACATCCGCCGGGTCTCACACATCCTGCTATATTTTCAAGTATCTCGACTTGACGACGGGCACACATCTCGATGTTGTCTATACTCCATTCGCTGACAGCAAGTGGATTCTTTCGCATCATTCCCTCTCCCGAGCAGGGCGCATCAACTATAACAAGATCAAAAATATCTCTATAGGCTTTGCCCAGCTCATAGCTGTTCGTATTTGTGATAACAGCGTTTTTTATGCCCGTTCTCTCAATGTTCTGGGCAAGAGTGCTGCATCTCTGCCTGTCTATCTCGTTTGAAACTATAACACCTTCACCGCAAAGCTTTGCCGCCGCCTGGGTGGATTTTCCTCCGGGGGAAGCACAAACGTCAAGTATCTTCATACCCGGAAGGATATCCGGGCACTCCACCGCCGCCATTGCCGCCGGCTCCTGAACATATATCGCCCCTGCGTGATGAAGGGGATGCGAACCGATGTGCTCATTTTCAAAAATATATCCTTCACCGCAAAATGAGAGCTTTGTTATTTTATCTCCAAAGCTTTTTTCAAAATTCTCCGCAGTGCATTTAAGCGTGTTCACTCTCAGTGAGCGCACAGGGAGAGTATCCATAGCCGCCGCAAAGCTCTCGTATTCTCCGCCGAGAATATCTCTCATTCTCTTTTCAAATTCTATGGGCAATATCATATCTACCTCTTAAAAAGTGCTGTTGTTATTCTATTTTACCATACAAAAGCTTTTTTAGCAATATCTTTAGGATATTTACATATTTCACTTTATTTTTGGGACCTTTTGTGGTATGATATTAAAAAAGCACTAAGGAGAGGTAAAATGCACGACAGACTGACAAAGGTTGATATAAAGAAAATGCAAGAGGAGATCGACTACAGAGCAAAGGAGCTGCGTCCAAAGCTCCTTGAAGAAGTGAAGCGCACCCGTGAATACGGCGATCTCAGCGAAAACGCAGAATATAAAGAGGCAAAACGAGAAAAGAACCGCAACGAAAGCAGAATAAGATATCTGAAGAGCATGATCGACAGTGCCGTTGTTGTGGAGGTGGACGGAAAATCTGATGAGATCGGTCTTTTTGATCACGTTGAGCTTTTTTATGAAATGAACGGTCTCACCAAGAAAATACAGATAGTAACCACACTGCGCCAGGATGTTACAAAGGGCTTTATAAGCTGCGAATCCCCTCTCGGAAAAGCTCTTATGGGCAAAAAAAGCGGTGACAGAGTTATGGTTCAGGTGTCCCCCGACAGAAGCTTCTATGTGCAGATAAAATCCACCGAAAAGGGCCACGACAACGAGGACCTTCCTATAAGCAGCTTTTGATCTTGAAACAAAAAAAGCGATGGCAATTTTATATTTGCCATCGCTTTCTTTTATAGATGTGCTTCTTCCAAAGAACTTTTTTCGGGGGCAGAGCCCCGTGTTCTATCAGGGGAGACCATATCGCGTTGGTTAATGTTTTTGCCGGTGCAATCATTTTAAGCAGCCTTTATCTTTATTAGCAAAATGCTTGCATCATCCTCTTCGCCCTCCTCTGCCGATCTTTGACAAATTCTCTCCGCAATTTTGTCAAGCTCCGCTTCTTCCTCCCACTTTTCGCTTAAAAGCTCCATAAGCCACAGGCTCTCATCCGGAGCTTGACTTATACCGTCACTTAGCATAATAATAATATCCTCTGCCTCAAGCTCAAAGCGTATCTGCTCTGCATCAATATTTCTCATTATTCCAATAGGAGCTGTGTTTGAACGAAGCTTATATAGCTTATCCCCTCTTTTCACAAATGAGGGGGATGCACCGCTCTTTATAAAAGAAGCATTTCCGTTTATCAGATCCAGCTCCATAAGGTCAACAGTTGCCGAGCTTTCCTCACCCTTTGAACGAAGAAGGGTGTTGAGCATTTTCATTGAGGTCTCTTTTCGATTTCCACCCAATAGCATATTGTATAGAAATACCGAACATATTTCCGAGGTCATTGCCGCACTCTGTCCCGACCCCATACCGTCGCTTATCATCGCATAAAAGCTTTGAGCAGCGGTTTTAAAGACCCTTGTGCTGTCACCGCAAACCGTTTCTCCCGAGCGAGAGCGAACCGCCCTACCGTAAACTGCATCAAATCTTGGCATTGCCTCCGCTCTTAGCGAAACCTTTCCCTCTCTCAGCTCAAAAACAGGGTTTGTCAAAGCAAAACCGCAGGCCGCCTCCAACTTCTCCCTAAGCTCATCGACCCCCATTTCTTCTGCTCTGCGCCCAATGTTTCCGGCAAATATTCGTTTTTTGCGATCCCCTCTGACAGATATCTCCTTTACTCCAAGCTCTGCACCGCATATGCGTCTCAGTCTTCCCGAAAGCTCCTCATCGAGTCGGTTTTCTTTATCATTTTCCTCTATTGCCTCGGCAATAATGTGAGAAACAGCGTCATAATCAAGAGCAAACAGCTCGGTTTTTTCTCCCGTTATCCGCTCACGGATAAGCTCTGCATATAAAGTATTGACCTCTAAAACAACATCCTGCAGCCGGACGCAACTCTCGGAAACGTATTTTGGCAAACGGTCGATGCGTATCCTGCCATCTGAAATAAGAACCTCCCCAAGCTTTGTTACCATATCCGAAAATTCCGCATATTCTCTGCGGCAAGCATCCTTTTTTTCACAGCACACGCATTGCCCCTCAAAAGCCCTTAAACATATAGATCTGGCCTGGGCGGGACCGGGAGAGGTGAGCCTGTCCGAAATATCATAGAGTGCCGCTGAAAGCTGACCAAAAGTGCCTGCAAGTATCTCAAAGCGTTCCTTTGCATCTACCTCCTGACCTTTGGTAGTCGCCGTTTTATCCAAACTGTCAAGAACAGTGATTGGCAAAAAAGACAGCTTTTCAAAAGCGCTCGAAAAGACCGCCGCAGAAAGCAATGCCGGCATAAGGCTGACAAGTGCAGCTGTGCCGTCGATATATATCCCCCAAAGCAGAGCGACCCCCGCAGCCGCAGCCGATGAAAGAATGGCAGATCCACCCGTAACGCCCGATGCTATTGCGGCAAGAACAAAAGCCGGGGTATATATTGGCGATACAGCAACACCTACAGCAAGTCCCATTACCGAAGCATAAAGCACGCTCCTTTTTCTCGCCATATAAAAAACTGCGCAAAATGCTCCGAACACCGATACATTTATACCCAGAATATAGGTTGATCTGAGAGAGAAAACCAAAGAGGCTATCAACGCCACCACCGAAGCACCATGGTAGATCCTATCGTTTTTTTCTTCTCCATTTGCATAAAGTCCTGAAAAAACAAAGGTGACGGCAGGTGCACTGACCATTGCAAACATTGCCGAAAAGAGATCATAGAAACGGTATGCACCAACACCTATTGCATAAAGGCTCACAAAAAATGCAGCAACGCATCCGCTGGCCATGCGAAGATAGATATTTTCTCGAAATCTTGAAGAAATGAGCAGCTTTAGCTGTTGCCTGCCGTTATGCTCTCTCCGAAAATGCAGCATATCTCTTAGCGAAAACCCACCGGGTGGATCAATAAAAACCCTTGCTAGACATCTTATTGCAATTATCATCAGATATGCAGAAACATAGATAACCGGAGAAAAGATAACTCCGCCTGACCGCCCCAAAACAGTAAACGCGGAAATGACCGCCCCTGTGAATATGTAAATAATATTTTTTTCCGCAGCACATAAAAGAGCTATAGCAAGCGGATATGTATCAAGCATGAGAGGTGTTCTTCCCAAAAGAAATGCTGTTATGCCAAAGGCAAGTCCACGAACAAGTGATACTGCTGCATGGGCAGGATCACGGTGTGCTCCCGCCCATGCAGCGGCCGCCGCCTCTCTAAACCACGCTATTGCCCTTTGCAAGGTGCCGCCCGAAGAAGAGCTCTCAGGATCTGTGCAGTCATAATCTCCCATTTCCAAGGCCGCACGCTTTATAAATCGGCTCTTTCTTTCCTTTTTTTCGTTTTCAGCTGTTTTTTTCGTCTTTTTCATTTTTTCATGTCCCCGTTTTTATTTTTGATTTTAAAATTGGTTGCCTGATATTATTCTATCTGCCACGGTATGATAATTCTGTCGCTTTAAGAAAGCGATTTTTTTGTTCAAAGTGGCTGGGAAAAATCGAAAAATATCGGGCATGGAAAAACACAGAAACAGTGCGCCACAGAAAATGAACAAAAAACAAAAAACCAAGAGACAAGCTTAAATCTTTGTCATACGATTTTTTGCAAAAAATAAACAATAATTATCAGGCTGTGATACATAAATGTTGACTGTGAGGAAAGTTTTTTATGAAACTCTTGAATTTTTGTGCTTCATATGATAGAATGTTTGTTACACACATATCAGGAGAAAATTATGAAGATAGAAAAACCGAAAAATGATCAACTTATTGAAGATGATGAAGATCTGACGGATCCTTTTGATGACAGCATTAAAACAGTGTGCTTTACCGGTCATCGAAACATACCGGAAAACCTCAGACCTGTTATAGCAGAGCTTTTGTCAGAAATTTTGCCGGGACTTTATGCAAGGGGAGCAAGAGTTTTCAAAACAGGCGGAGCTCTTGGCTTTGATACTATGGCTGCTCATGCCGTTATAGATCTGAAAACCGCCACCAAAGACCCTGAAATAAAGCTGTGTCTTTGTCTTGCCGCCCCGGATCAGTCAAAATATTTCAGCAAATATGACAGTATCATATTTGACATGATATTGCATAGCAGCGACACAGTTTCATATGCTTGTGAGAACACAACTACTCAGAGCTATCTTGCGAGGAACCGACAGCTGATTAAGGGAAGCGATGTTTGTGTTGCATACTGTACCGAGCAGCGAGGAGGATCTTATTATACCTGCAAGCAGGCATTGATAAATGGGGTTGAATTTATTAACCTTGCAGATTTTATTGAGTTTGAATAATGTCAAAGCTCGAAAAAGCAAGTTTTTAAAATTTTCGGCAATAATTTTTAGTTTTTTTCAAAAAAGGTATTGCAAAATCATTTTTATTGTGGTATAATACGCTTTGTTGCACGGCATTTGTGCAACAAAGTGAATACAGGGGTATAGTTCAGTCGGTAGAACACCAGTCTCCAAAACTGGGTGTCGTGGGTTCAAGTCCTTCTGCCCCTGCCAAGAAAAAAGACGATTGCGAAAGCAATCGTCTTTTTTCAGTTAAATCCGTCCTTGCGGACGGGATAAATCCCACTAACGTGGGATGAAATCACATCGTGATGAAATCCCGCTTCGCGGGGAGAGAGGACGGATTTAATTTCATCTGAGGCGACACGCCGAAGATTTCATCGTGCGAAGCACGATTTCATTGAC
>JAZNCT010000075.1:0-32286 GCA_045587665.1 Eubacteriales bacterium | reverse complement strand
AGCACTCTTTTTTTATTTAATCTTCGTAGATAGGGAATTTTTCGCAAAGTGCGATAACTTCCTTTGTTATCTGCTCTTTTTTAGCTTCAAAATTGAAGATGACATCGTATATCCAGCCTGCGATAAGCTTCATTTCGCTTTCGCCAAAGCCTCTTGAAGTAACGGCAGGAGTTCCTATGCGCAGACCGCTTGTTATAAAGGGACTCTGTGGGTCATCAGGAATAGCATTTTTGTTTGCTGTGATGTGAACCTCGTCAAGTCTGTGTTCAAGCCCCTTGCCTGTAATGCCTGTGTCTCTAAGGTCAAGAAGCATAAGGTGGTTGTCTGTTCCGCCGGAAACAAGCTTGATTCCCTTTGTAAGAAGCTCTTCTGAAAGAACCTTTGCGTTTTTAGCTATCTGCTCCTGATAAGCCTTGAAATTATCTGTGAGAGCCTCTCCAAAGGCAACTGCCTTTGCGGCGATGATGTGCATGAGAGGGCCGCCCTGAGTGCCGGGGAAAATAGCTTTGTCAATAGCCTTTGCAAGCTCTTCGCGGCAAAGAATCATACCGCCTCTGGGACCTCTCAGGGTTTTGTGCGTGGTTGTTGTAACAACATCTGCATAGGGGACTGGGCTTGGATGCACGCCTGCTGCAACGAGACCTGCGATGTGAGCCATATCAACCATAAAATATGCTCCAACCTTGTCAGCAATCTCGCGGAAACGCTTGAAATCTATAACTCTGGGGTAAGCAGAAGCACCTGCAAGGATAAGCTTTGGCTTACATTCGAGTGCAAGTTTTTCAACCTCGTCATAGTCTATAGTTTGGGTTTCAGAAGAAACGCCGTAAGGAACGATATTAAAATATTTTCCGGAGATATTAACCGGAGAACCGTGAGAAAGGTGACCGCCATGTGCAAGATTCATTGAAAGAACGGTGTCGCCGGGGTTGAGAAGTGCAAAGAATACGGCAAGGTTTGCACTTGCACCGCAGTGGGGCTGAACATTTGCGTGTTCTGCTCCAAAAAGCTTTTTTGCACGCTCACGGGCGATATCCTCAACCTGATCAACATAAACGCATCCGCCATAATATCTCTTGGCGGGATAGCCTTCTGCATATTTATTTGTAAGAACTCCGCCGGCAGCCAAAAGCACCGCCTTTGAAACAATATTTTCTGATGCTATAAGCTCAATATTGTGGCGCTGTCTGCCAAGCTCTCGCTCACAAGCCGCCGCAACTTCTGCATCGAATTTTTCAAGCTCCTGAAAAAACATTTTAACCCTCCTGAAAATAAAAAAACATTAAAAACATTTTACCACATATGAAGAATTTTGTCAACCGCAAATGCTGAAATTATTCACATTAAAACAACAGAATTATAGATAAAACCGACAAAACCATATTATGTAAGCAGAGAAAGAGACAATTCATCAATAAAATCACGCAGTTTTTTTCTGTTAAGGCAATAATAAATCCTGTTGGATTCTCTCTTGATCTCAACAAAGCCACATTCCATAAGCATTGCCATGTGGTGAGAAACGGTTGCGGTGCTTATATCAAGGAGAGAAGCAAGCTGCTGGCCGTATTTTTCTCCTTCAGAAAGCAGGCGGAGTATTTCAAATTTTCGCAGATCTCCAATAGTTCTGAGGTTTCGGCAGAGCTTGTCCTCAAGCGTTGAAGAATCTGTTATTTCTTTGAGTGGCTCAAAGAGAACGCCAACATAGAAGAAGTCATAAACCTTCTCGTCTGTATAGCTCATCAGATATTTTGTGGTATTGCACATAACGATCGAGGGCTGCAGATAAAGCACATCTATTGAGGGAGAGAGGGGAAGATCAAAGTTTTCTTCGATAAATTTTGCGCCGCCCGAGCTGAGAGGCTCGCTGATAGCCGATAAAAACCAACCAATATAGTGCTTAACTACGTCATATTTTCTGATAAACAGGTTTCCTGCATCCTCAAGTATGTCGGCAAGAAGGTTTTTGTAGCTTTCAAAATTATTATATAGCCGGCAAAGCTCAAATTTTTCATCGGTAGGTATGGGCATTTGCTCGATAAAGGAGAAAAGCTCCGCATAGTTGGTTATGTCTCCCTGCCAATCCTCTGGGGCATAGTCACCTATAAGCATTGAAGTAAAATTAACAAAAAACTCTGCCTTTGATAGGTCGCGGATCCTTTTTATATCGCTGTGAAAGTCGGGTTCGGCGCGGCGGCAGGCATCGTGGATAATATAAAAGGCAAAGCAGCCCTTCATAGCGCTATGGCGGGCAAAAAGAAAATCCAGCAGTTTTTCATCAGCGGCAAGCCCGCTGATCACATACTCGCTGATCTCTATAATGGCATTAAAGCAATTATCAAGCACATCTGCATCAATAGAGAATTTCTTTTGAATTGCATTTTTCAGCTCTGCGCAGGATTCGCCGTTGCGGCTGTTATAAAGCAGAACGGCAGATTCATAAACAATGTTTGGTTCTCTTAGCAATTTGATTTCCATGTTAACCTCACTTTGGGACTATGCCCCTCTTAATATAAGTAGGAAATGTTTTTTGTTTTGCCGGAACATATTTCCATTGTTTCAAGTTTATCATATATTTCTAAGCTTGTCAAGTGTTTTTTACTAAAAGTTGTAAAATATTAGATATAAGTATAATAAAATACGGAGAAAAACATAAAACTATGAGGAAGATGTTATATGTGTGTGATGCGTGTAAAACATTTTTGGATCAAAGTTTATTTGTGATGTGTGTCTATTTGTGAAGAGTGTCTAATTTGACTTTGAAATATATCTAATTTGCGGCTTGGCTGAAAATAATTGCGCAATTTTTGCAAAAAATACGTTTTGCATAAAAAAACTGCAAAAAAAATCTTAAAATTGTGATAAAAACTGTTTACTAAGGTTGAAAAATGTGATATAATATCAAATTGTATATTGAGATAAACGGGGGATTAGGAACTTGAAAAGAGAAGACCTTAGAAATATTGCTATAATAGCCCATGTTGACCACGGTAAAACAACAATTGTTGACGAAATGCTTAAGCAAGGCGGCGTTTATCGTGAGAATCAGGCAACTACAGATCGTGTTATGGACAGTAATGCGCTTGAACGTGAACGCGGAATAACTATTTTGGCCAAAAACACTGCGGTCCATTATGGCGATGTTAAAATAAACATCGTTGACACACCGGGCCATGCAGATTTTGGCGGTGAGGTTGAGCGTATACTTAAAATGGTAAACGGTGTTATTCTTCTTGTTGATGCGGCAGAAGGTCCAATGCCTCAGACTCGCTTCGTACTGCAGAAGGCACTGGAGATGAACCATAGAGTTATAGTTGTTGTAAACAAGATAGACAAGCCGGATGCACGTCTTGAAGAGGTCGAGGAGGAAGTTCTTGAGCTTCTTATTGATCTTAATGCTACTGATGAACAGCTTGACAGCCCTATGATATTCTGTTCGGGCAGAAACGGAACAGCATCTCTTTCTCCCTATCAGCAGGGTACGGATCTTAAACCCTTGTTTGATACAATAGTTGAATATATGCCTGCTCCCGATGGAGATCCTGAGGGTGATCTGCAGCTTCTTGTTTCTTCAATTGATTACAATGAATTTGTGGGAAGAATAGGAATAGGAAGGATTGAGCGCGGTTCGCTCAGACAAAATCAGGAAGCACTTGTTTGCAATTATCACACAGAGATCGCTCCAAAGAAAACAAAAATCGTTTCAATATATCAGTTTGACGGGCTTAGCAGAACTGCTGTTGAAAGTGCAACTGTGGGTGATATAGTTTGCTTTGCAGGCGCTGCAGATATAACTATCGGAGACACCATAACATCGGTGAGTAATCCCGAACCCCTTGAATTTGTTAAGGTCAGCGAACCTACAATGGAAATGACATTCTCTGTTAACGACAGTCCATTTGCAGGAAAAGAGGGTAAGTTTGTTACCTCCCGTCAGCTTCGCGACCGTCTTTACAAGGAGCTTTTAAAGGATGTTTCACTCAGAGTTGAAGACGGGGAGACAACAGACCAGTTTAAGGTTGCGGGAAGAGGAGAGATGCATCTTTCGATACTTATCGAAACTATGCGCAGAGAGGGCTACGAGCTTTGCTGCAGCACCCCCCGTGTGCTTTATAAGGAGATTGACGGAGTCAACTGTGAGCCTATGGAGAGGGTGTCTATAGACGTTCCCAGTGAAGCAAGCGGAACTGTTATCGAAAAGCTTGGCCGCCGCAAGGGTGAGCTCCTTGAAATGAATCCAAACGGAAGCAGGATGAGAATAGAATATTCTATTCCTTCAAGATGTCTTTTCGGTTATCGCTCAGAGTTTATGACCGATACCCGCGGTGAAGGCATTATAAATTCTATTTTTGAGGGATATCAGCCCTTTAAGGGAGACATTCAAATGAGATATACCGGATCTCTTGTAGCCTCTGAAGACGGAGAAACAACCAGTTACGGCCTTTATGGAACTCAGGAGCGCGGAGATATGTTTGTTGGTGTGGCAACTCCTGTGTATGAGGGAATGATAGTTGGCCAGAATCCAAAGGGACAGGATATAGCAGTTAACCCTTGTAAAAAGAAGCATCTTACCTCCATTCGTTCCTCAGGTGCAGATGAGAAACTTCTTCTCACACCTCCAATAATATTCAGCCTTGAAGAGGCGATTGAGTTTATTGCCGATGATGAGCTTATAGAGGTAACACCAAAGTCTGTCAGACTGCGCAAGAGGATACTCAACACAGAGCTTCGTCTTAAAGCTGAAGCCGCAAGAAAAAAACTCAACCAGGGTAAATGATATAAAAAATACCGACTTTGCATTTGGCAAGGTCGGTATTTTTTTGTTATTGTTTTTTCATATAACGCTCCTTTTATATGCTTCTACTGAATATTATATACTACATTTTGCTGCGTTTCAAAGATTTTTTAATGCGAAAATATAAATAATCAACAAAAAAAAAAGATACGCAGCAGCCTATCTTCTTTGATATATATTTCAGCGATTATATTCGGAATGTGGATTAACTATATTTCTCCAATCAAGATCTCCTCTTTCAAGAGCGCAAACAAGCACCTCGGCTGTTGCTATATTGGTTGCAACAGGAACATTGTGGCGGTCGCACATACTGAGAAGCTCAAACTCCTCTTCATCATAAGACGAGGAAGCATTTGTGCTGCGGAAAAAAAGAAGCACATCAATCTCGTCATAGGCAATTCTTGAAGCAATCTGCTGCTCTCCGCCGTGCTCACCGGTCATCAGCTTTTCTATCTTTAGCCCGGTCGCTTCGGAAATATACTTTGCCGTTATGCTGGTAGCGCAAAGGTTATGTTTGCTCAGTATGCCGCAATAGGCTATGCAAAACTGAGTCATGAGTTCTTTTTTTGTGTCGTGTGCAATAATGGCAATTTGCATCAGATTCATCCCTCTCTTTGTTGTTTTTTATTATTTCATAAGCAGTTCCCTGCGTCCTCTGCCTGTATAGACTTTTTTCAGAAGCGGCACGGTTTTGCCACAAAGTCTTGCCGCGATGTTGTCAAAGGCTGCGGCTATCCTTTTCATATTTTTGTTATCTACCTCGGCGCAAAGCTTGCCATATTCCTGCGATAGCGAAAGCTCATATTCGCTTGGAACTATACCTACAAGGCGTGTGCGCGTTTTGTCTATCAGCTCGTTTATACCTGATCTCAGACCGTTTTTAACAGCCTCGGCATCAAAGGCGTTTACGATGAGCCGTTGGTCTTTAACGCCCAGGCGGTCCAGCGTCATTCCTGTGCGCTCTGCCGCTCTTGCAGCTGTTGGCTGATGAGATACCACTATAAGTGCCATAGATGCTGAATGTGAAACAAGCTCAACGGTTTCCCCAACAGCCCCCGGAGTGTCAATAAGTATAAAATCCAGATCCAGCTCTTCTGATGCTTTTGTAAGCACTTCCTTCAGCTGCTCTGCAGAAAAGCTTTCCTCGGCTTCAAGAGGTGCGGCACAGAAAAACAGATTGTCGCTCCGCTCATCCTTTAGTATAGCTCTGCCTATGCTGCATCTGCCGCAGATAACATCGCAGATATCATAAACAACAGAGTCTTCGCAGCCGAATATCAGGTCAAGAGATCTGTTTGAAAAATCGCAATCCACCGCTAATACCCGTTTGCCCTGTGCGGCAAGCGCAAAAGCGAGGTTTGCCGTTACTGTGGATTTTCCCACACCGCCTTTGCAGGAGGTTATGATAACTGTTTTACAGGATTTGGAGGCGGAAGCAGAGCTTTTTTGTGTATCACTCATTTCCAAATCCTCCTTATGCTAAAAAAATCTTTGGATATATTTTAGCACAAACAGCTTATTTTGTCAATGCGTCTATGAAAAAATAGCGTGATAAAGAGATTTTTTTCCATTCAGCTCAAAAAATATTCACAAAGTCAAAAAAGAAAGATGACTGCACTTGATTTTTCTGATTAAATGGTATATAATTGATAAAGAAATAAAAAAACTGCCGAATGGAGGCGATTTTTTGTGAAATTTTCATCTGAAAACAGCAATATTGAAATAGAAAAGTGCTGTGCATATTGCGAAAAGGCCACACCGCTGGTTGGAGACGAATATGTTTTGTGCTCTAAAAAGGGAGTGGTTTCGCTGACTCATTCCTGCCGACGTTTTTCATATGATCCACTGAAAAGAATACCGAAGCGTGCGCCCGAAATGCCAACACTTGAAGGCATTTTGAATGAGGATATTTGATTTTGCAATACTAAAATAAAACTGCAGAGGTGAAGGTTGTGACAAAAAGGATTTTATCGTTGCTTATGGCATTTCTGCTTTTATTTGTGACGTTTGCAGCCCCGCTTGTTCTGATGACGATTGGGATTATGAAGATGACGATGACGACGATAATAAAGGCTGACAATATATCAGGTTAAACCAGCACATGGTCAAGCTTTACTGAAACTACCATTCCTTTAAATGCTTCTGCCAAGGAGCTGAAAATAAAAGGACTGCTTCACTTCCGTGAAGCAGTCCTTGCTTTTATCCTATTTAAAATGCGATTATTCCGTCCAACAGTCATCCGCGCATCCGGTAAATGCAAAGGTAGAAACAGCATAAACAGAGAGCTTAAACAGCTGAATTTTTTATTTTGTAAAGTCCTTCAAAATTTCCATTCAAAAGATTATATCATTTGTTTGTGAACAAAAGATTAAAATTATAGATATAACAGGAATAATTATCTGAAATTCCATTATTTCTGATAAAATTAACAATATGTTCAGCAATTTTTGTATTAATTAGTGTATAATAACTTTGTATGTGAAATTTTGATTACAGAACGGAGTGTTTTATGATATTGAAAAAGAGGACGGGAATAGCATACAGACTGTTTTGCCTTTTGCTTTTGATTTCTCTTTTTATCTCTTCTGTTCCGCTTCCGGTTTCTGCGGCTGTTAATGCAAAGAAAACAGCTAATATGGATAATTACCTTGAAAGTGGGGTATACCGGATACGTGATCTTGAGAGCGGACTTTATATTGATGCTTATGACTTTGCATATGATCCTTCAGGCTCAGCCTATCTTGAAGAGAAGAACGGCGGGGAAGCACAGGACATTTATGTAAAACGCCTTGAGGACGGTACATATGCGCTTTATCCTCAAAGCGAAGGCGGAAAATATGTTCTCAGCTATAAAAACGGAAAAAACAAGGGCAGTATAATCACAAAAAATGCTGAAGTCGGGAAAAATGAGCGTTTTGTTATATATGCTTCGCAAGGCGGTACATATACAATATCTCCTGCTATATCGGGCAGTGAGGCTCTAACCCTTGATGCTTCGGATAAAACCTCAAAATATAAGCACAATTATATTTCTCTTGAAAAATATAAGGGCGGTTTAGCTCAAAGGTGGGCTTTTGAGCCGATTGAGGTTGAGGGCGTTTCTCTCGCGTTTGTCAGCACAAAGGTTAAGCTTTATGCTGTGGGTACACTTTACGCAACGCTTGCCCCATATAATTTCAGCTCTCAGAATGTAAAATGGGAGTCTGATAATGAAGATATCCTCATTATCGATAGCTATGGCAATTACTGTGCTCTTGCCCCCGGAAAGGCTACTGTAACTGCCCGGTATGGCGATAAAAAAGCAAGCTGCACTGTTACCGTTTCAAAGGATTCGGCTTTTACCTGGTACAGTCAGCACAATTCTTCGGGCAGTGATTGGAACGGCGACGCACTTTCCGGAATTTCATTTACAGCAGGTGGGATAAGAAAGCGTTTTATGATAGATAAATACGGCAGTGGAAGAGACTGGATGGATGAGGGATGTTATATTTCCTCCATTGCCATGGTGCTTAACAATATGGGCGCAAGACTCACCGAGGGATATGATTTCAGAAGTGGTCAAAGTGGAAATCTGCCTGCCGATCCATATACGGTTGCTCTTGCAAATGCAGGAAGCTACGGTGCAACCACATCTAAGGGAGTTGTATACGGAAACCCGATTCTTGTGGCACGCAGTAAGATAGATGCGCGTTTTAATGTGAATGGAAAAAGTATTATTTCAGAAATGACATACGATGTTTCAAACAAGGCAATCAAAGAGGCTCTTGACGAGCATCCCGAAGGAGTTGTGATATATTTCTCCCGTCCTTCAAGAAACAAGACACATTATATCGTATTCACCAAATGTTTGAATCCGGAGGAGACAAACCCAAGAAATTATAAATTTGAGGTCTGCGATTCTGCCTCATATGATGCGGCAAGAGGGGATCATGTTCCCTTTGAAAAATGCTTGTCTTATACCGTTGAAGGCTATCGAATGTCAAGTGCCGTCAGCATGATAACCTGGCGCATTGCAGAGTAAGGAGATATGAATAATGTTAGCAACGCTTGTATATGTAGATGTAAAGCCCGAGTGCGTTGAAGCTTTTAAAGAAATAACGCTTTACAACCATAAAAACGCAAGAAAAGAGCCGGGCAATGTTCGTTTTGATGTGCTTCAAAGCAGGGAAGACCCAACAAAATTTACTCTCTTTGAGGTTTATGCCAACGAGGCGGCAGCTGCTGAACACAAAAAGACAGAGCATTATCTGAGGTGGCGGGATGAGGTGGCCGATTATATGGCTTCGCCTCGAAGTGCCTTGCACACAACACCTGTTGCATTTGATTAAAACCTAATAAAAATGCGTTAAATGTGAGCAAAATCACATTTAACGCATTTTTTGAATCAGCCGAAAATATCATTTTTCAGCTTTTCGGCATAGGAGAGAAGCTCAGAGGTGCCCACAAAGCTCACGCGCTCTGCACCGCCATTCTTTGAAGCACGCATGGCTTCTTGTATTTCTTCCTCGTTTTCTGCAGCGCATTCTCCCTCAAGAATTATCTTTGCTTCTGCCGAATCATCGCCAAACAGAAGCCCTTTTTCTTTGAGGGTATATAGCATATCATATGTGTCTGAAACGTCTTCGCTGTCATATTTTGCCAGCTCATATCTGAGTGAGGTTGGGCAAATTGGCGGCAATGGAGGATTCAGTGCTCCCAGCATTTTTGCCGCAAGGGCTGTGAGGGGAATAAAAGCACCGCTTGTGCTGTCATAGGCGATCTTTTTGCCTGAATTTTTAAAAATGTGAAGCAATATTGCACTTCCTTTCATTTTCGTTTTTTTCTTGTTGTTTTACCGATTTTTTTTCTTTTGCTCCGTCTCTCTGCCGGAGCAAAAAGTGCAACAAACGATCCAAGCGCTGAGGCTGCTACGGCCCCTGTGAGATAGGCGCCCGAGCTTTCTATAGAAGATGCGCCTTTGCCGCTGGCTATGAGCCTCACAAGCAAAAGAATGAGCAGGGCAAATGCATTGAAAAGCGTGCCGCTTAAAAGACGAGCATTTTTTGCGCTTCTTGCGGCTGCTATTCCTCCGATAAAAAAGCTGAGCAAAAGGCAAACCAAAGATATTGGCATCGTCAGGGCAGTGGGATTGCCGGCAGAATATGCTATGGCGGCTCCTGATAAAAGCAGTATTACAGCCGCACCTGACATAAAAGCAAGACCCTTGCCTGCTGCCGCAAGTGCCGATGTAAAGGTGAAACCTTCGGAAACGCCGTCTGCATTTCCTCTGACAGGGCTTTTACTTTTTCGTGTTTCCATAAAAAACGCCTCCGAAATATAATCTCATACAATTATAATGCTCCGGGGGTGTTTTTTATGACTATTCAGTTCTGAGCGTCCTCTGCTTTTACATCAACGTTTCTGACAGCACTTTTAAGAATTCTGATCTTAGTTCTGTCATGACCTGTTTCTATCATGCAGGTTTCCTCTTTGATGCTGACGATCTTGCCGATAATCCCGCCGATCGTTGTGATCTCATCGCCAACCTGAAGAGCATTGCGCATAGCCTGCGTTTCTTTCTCCTGCTTTTTCTGAGGGCGGATCATAAAGAAATACAGAATTGCCAGCATAGCAACTATCATGATGATATAATACCAGCTTGACATTGTGTCTCCCGAAAGAAGCTTGATAAACATATTTGATACCTCCAAGTAAATTCTCATCTATTCTACCATATTTTTGCCCTGTTTGCAACAGTTTTTTTCAAATTCTTTTATAAAATAGAAAACTATTGAAATAATGGGAAAAATGTGTTACAATATTATAAATAGACATTATGGGAGAAATGATATGGCAAAAGCTCGCTATCTGGAATGTGGCAAGATCGTAAATACTCACGGCGTAAAGGGTGTTTTGAAGGTTGAAAACCGATGTGACACTCCAAAGGTGCTTGCATCGCTTAAGAGAATATATCTTGAAAGCGGTTCTTCATATACAGAAATGAAGGTTATGTCATCTTCGGTTATGGGGGGCTTTGTTTTGATGAGCCTTGAGGGAATTTCTGATATGGATGCTGCTATGCTTTTGAAGAATCGCTCTATTTATGCCGCAAGGGAGGATATTCCGCTTGCTGATGGGGCATATTTTCTTGCGGATCTTGAGGGGCTGGATGTTATAGATCTCGATAGCGGCAGGGTTTATGGAACCTTGCTTGAGGTTATAAACCGCGGGGCTTCGGATATTTACGTTGTTAAAACTCCCGGTGGTGAGAGAATGATGCCTGCGGTTGAAGAATTTGTAAAAAAAATAGATTTAGAAAAGGGGATCTTCGTCAGCCCTATTCCGGGTATGCTTGAAGATTGAGGAATGATATGAGATTTGATATAATGACTCTATTCCCCCAGCTTGTTTCATCTGTTCTTGGTGAGAGTATAATAGGCAGGGCGCAAAAGAGCGGTGCTATAAAGATAGAAGCTCATAATATAAGGGATTATTCTGAGGACAAGCATCGCCGTGTTGATGATACCCCATATGGCGGCGGCATGGGTATGCTTATGGCTGCACCGCCGATCTATAACTGCTATGAAGCTGTCATAAAGCAGTCGGACGAATATTTTGCTGCAAAAAAACACGGAGAGATAAAGAGAAAAGTGATTTTTATGTCTCCCAAAGGACGTGTACTTGATCAGAAAATAGCGGCAGAGCTTGCCCATTATGACCACCTTGTTTTGCTTTGCGGTCATTATGAGGGTGTTGATCAGAGAATTATTGATGAAATAGTTGACGAGGAGATATCTATCGGAAATTATGTGCTGACAGGTGGAGAGATACCTGCCTGCATACTGGTTGACTGCGTATCGCGCCTTGTTGACGGTGTGCTCTCGGCAGAGGAATGTTATGAGAGCGAGAGTATTGCCTGCGGTATGCTCGAATATCCGCAGTATACAAGACCCTATGAGTTTCACGGAGTTAAGGTCCCCGATATTCTTATCTCGGGCCATCACGCAAATATTGATAAATGGCGGGCTGAAAAATCAATGGAGCTGACTCGCAAGATGCGCCCCGATCTTCTTGAAAGGGAGGATAAAAATTGAGCTTTAACAAACAAAAAATAAAGGATGCTTTCTTTTCCAGTGCCATAATACGTTTCTCAAAAAGATGCTATGATGATATGCTTTCGGGATTTTTTGGCTCTCACCTTACAGATTACACCGAAAATCAGTCACGCTTTGAGAAAGGAAGATTAGGCGGAAAAAGCGATGATGTGGGCGATTGGCGTCAGGGCTATGTTTCAAGATTTCGCCGCCGTGCAATAGTTTCTTATGAAAACAGCACTTTACTTGGTGCCCTTTCAATGGCAAGAGATTGGCTTATCGGATGCCACATGAAGTTTTATGGCTTCTTCTTTGTTTATTTCGGAATGTGCATTATGCTCATGGAGCTGCTACAGAATTTTGCAAATATGTCGGCGGTTTCACTTGGCCCGGATATGGTCTTGGGAATTGTGATTGCGGTTTTGGCTTTTCCCATGCTTCTTTCAGGCAAAACTCTTGCGCTGGCCCTTCGCGAAAGCTTCTTGTTTTCAAAATTGTTCTTTGATTTTATGGGCTTTTCAGAGACCGGTCTGAGAAAATATGATAGCAGATACTATGGCGCAAAGCGATATTTCGGTGCTGCCGCCGCAGGTGCGCTTCTTGGCTGCCTTTCATATTTTATTGCTCCTGTGTATATAGTTTTTGCCTCTGCGGCCTTTATTTGTGCAGTTATGGTGTATAAAAGTCCTGAGGTTGGAGTTTTGCTTACTGTTTTTTCGGCACCGTTCCTTAGCTTTATCGGTGCACCGTCAATGCTTCTTGCTGCCCTTGTTATATATACCTTTATGTGTATGGTAGTAAAGGTGTTTCTTGGTAAGTTGGTGTTGAAATTTGAATTTTCGGATGTGTTTGTTTTCCTTTTTATGCTTGTGATGCTCTTCGGCGGAGTTGCCTCGGTTGGTGGTGGGGCGTCGCTTAGGCAAGCGGCTATCTATGTTTGCTTTATGTTTATCTATTTTATGATAGTTTCGCTTATCACAACAAAAAAATGGCTTTCAAGATTGGTTGCCGCCCTCCTTGCTTCCGGTGTTCTTACCGCACTTTATGGACTTTATCAAAAGCTCAGCGGAAATATGGAAACGGGAACTATGGATAAGGAGCTTTTTGGAGATCTTGGCGGAAGAATTACCTCTACCTTTGAAAACTCCAATATGCTTGGGGTTTTTCTGATAATGGTGATACCCTTTGCTCTTTCTTATGTTTTTCGACCGGGAGGAGCCTGGCAGAAGCTTTTGGCAGCTACGGCTTGCGCTGTTATGGGTATTTGTCTTATCTACACCTGGTCAAGGGGGGCTTGGCTTGGTCTTATCATCTCACTTTTTGTCTTTGTTTTGCTTTACAGTCCCTATGTTCTGCCGATCCTTGTTCCTGCGGGACTTCTTGGCGTAACAGCTATCTGGGATCGGATAGGTGGAAACAGCTTTATCGAAAATTTTATCGGACGGTTTACAAGCATACTGACTATGTCCGATTCTTCTTCCATATACCGTCTCGGTATATGGAGAGGGTCTATGAAGGTGGTGGAAGAGCACTGGCTGACGGGGATCGGTATAGGCTCTGAGGCGTTCAGAACGGTTTATATACGTTTTGCCGAATCCGGCATTGAAACAGCGGTTCACAGCCACAATCTGTTTCTGCAGATAATTATTGAGGTTGGAGCGCTTGGCTTAGCTGTTTTTCTTATAGCAGAGCTTCTTTGCTTTAAAGGCGGTCTTGAGCTGATAAAAAAGAGTAACGCTGATATGGCAGAAGAAAAGTCGGTTTGCGTTGCCGCTATCAGCGGCCTGCTTGCTGCCCTTATTCAGGGAATGACCGATTTTATTTGGTTCAATTACCGCATTTTCTTTTTCTTCTGGGTGGTTACCGCCATTCTCTCGGCGGCTTCACGGATAGGCAGAAAAAGAAGAATGACGTATAGCGAATATTGAGAGGGTAAAAAAATGGCAATAAAATTAAAAAGAACAAAAAAAGGCTTTAACGGAATGGATCTTTTCTTCATTCTTCTTACAGCGGCACTTATTGTGGGGGCGGTCTTCCTATATAGAAACGTGAATAAAAACAGTGATACTGCAAAGGCTGAGACGGTTACTATCGAATATACACTGGAATTCAGAAGGCTTGAAAATGACGTTAAGATCGCAGTTGATGCGGGAGATGCTGTGCGCGACCCGGACAACAAGCAAACCATAGGCACGGTTGCATACCCACCTCAGGTTATGCCCTATTCTGAAATAGCCTATAATTACAACGACGGCAATGTTTATATGGCAGAAAACCCCGATCTTTCGGATCTCAGCATAACTATCCGCGCAGAAGCTACACATTCTGACAGCGGATATTATGTAAACGGCACAAGATTTCTTGTTGGCAAGGCGGCTAACATCTGGACAGCAGGCTTTGCGGGCTCAGGATACTGCGTAAGCATCCGTGAGATAGACTAAGGAGGGAACAAAATGGATAATAATTCAAGATCAAAAAGCTTCAATGTTCTCGATTGGGTGATAGTTGTTGTTCTGGTTCTCTGCGTCTGTGTTTTTCTTTTGCGTTATTATCAAAGGGATGAGATAAGCGGAGAGGCTGTTACCGGAAAATATGAGCTGTCCTTTTCTGTTACCGATGTGAGATACACAACGGCCGAGGCGTTTATAAAAGGCGACAATGTTTATGTTGCAACAGACGATACCTTTATCGGCGTTATAGAGGACGTTGTTTCAACGCCTGCTGTCTATTATGCAGACGATCCTTCTTCGGGTGTAAAAAAAGTGTTTTATCCCGAGGGAACAAGAGTGGATATAACCGGAACTATGCTATCTGACGGCTTTGTGAATGAGGACGGTTTTTTTGCCGGCGGAAGTTATTATCTGGCTCCCGGTAAAAAAATAACCATATATACCGGTCATATTTATGTAGATATTGTTCTTACAGATATTGCCGAATATGTTGAATAAGGTGAATATTTGATACAAAATGTTACTTATGAACTATAAAACGCAGAATTATATGCAAAAATTTAGCGAAAATGACCGAAAGTTTTTGTTGATTTTGTGACAAAAATTTGATATACTATTAGTAATAGAATTTTTTTAAAAGCAATGTGATTTGGAGAGTAGATTATGATTTCTCGTGAAGTGAAAATTACAAACAGTATCGGTCTTCATGCCAGACCTGCAACATTTTTTATTCAAAAAGCTAATAGCTATAAATCCTCTATATGGGTTGAAAAGGAGGAGCGCAGAGTTAATGCCAAGAGCCTTCTCGGTGTTCTTTCGCTGGGCATTTCTAAGGGAATGGCTATCAATCTGATTGCAGACGGTCAGGATGAGGCAGAGGCTCTTGACGGACTTGCCGAGCTTATCAATACCGGCTTTGCCGAATAATTTTTTCGCCTTAGCGGTGGTGATGCTTCTGCATGACCACCTTTTTCTTTAAGATGCACGTGGGAGGTTTTTATGGAAACAAGAACAGAACGATTGCTCCAAAAGGCCAATACGCTTCCGCTGGCACCAGGTGTTTATATAATGAAGGATAAAGCGGGAAAGGTGATATACGTTGGCAAATCGCGTAAGCTGAAAAACAGGGTATCGCAGTATTTTCAAAACAGCGAAAAAAACCTCAAGACCATGAAAATGGTTTCGCTTGTGCACGATTTCGATTATTATTTGTGTGACACTGAAATTGAGGCGCTGACCCTTGAGAATCGCATGATAAAGCAGTATTCGCCCAAATATAATATAAGGCTAAAGGATTCAAAGAGCTATCCCTATATAAAGGTAACCGCAGGAGAATATCCGCAGATAGTTTACACGAGAAAGAGGGCGGCTGACAGGGGGGCAAGATATTTTGGCCCTTATTCGGGAACGGGTACTGTTTTTTCTGTTATCGGTCTGCTTCAAAAGAGCCTTGGTATTCCCTCTTGCAAAAGGAGCTTTCCAAAGGATATAGGCAAAGAACGTCCATGTCTCTATTATCAAATGGGGCAGTGTATGGGAGTTTGCACAGGCAAAGTCAGCAAAGAGGAATATGAAAACACCATAAGGTGTGCAGTAAATATTTTGAGGGGGAATACCCGTGCGGCAAAAGAGGAGCTTGAGACTCAGATGATGAAATATGCCGAGGAGGAGAATTTTGAGGTTGCGGCAAGGTGCAGAGATGCTATTTTTGCTCTCGAAAGCCTTAGCCAAAAACAAAAGGTAGTTGCCGCGCCCGATGCCGACAAGGATGTTTTCGCTCTTTATTCGGACGATAGCTGCTCTGTGATTTCTGTATTCAATATAAGAGAGGGTGCGGTGACTGATAAAACTGAGTTCTATTTCGGTGCAGATCAGATAGCAGACGAAACTACTATGCCTTCTTTTATCGGTGATTATTATCTTAAACGGGAATATATTCCTCATGAGGTTCTTTTTGATTTTTCTGTGGACGATGAGGACAGGGAAATGCTCTCGGATTATCTTGCGAAAATGGCAGGCAGGAGAGTTGAGATCAGAACGCCCGAGAGAGGGGATATGAGAACCCTTTGCAAAATGGTTTATGCAAATGCCAAGGATAAGGCAAAGCTATATAAGCTGAATGCCGAAAGAGAAGAGGGAAGTCTTGCGCTTCTTGCCTCTATGCTGGGGCTTGAGGTGCTTCCCGAAAGAATAGAAGCATATGATATATCAAATCTTGGAAGCGAGCATAAGACCTGTGGAATGGTGGTCTGCTCTGAGGGCAAATTCTGCCGTGCAGACTACAGGAGCTTTACTATAAAAACGGTTAGCGGAATTGATGACTATGGCAGTATGAAAGAGGCGCTTTTGCGAAGATTTTCGCATCTTTCCGATGAGAGCGGCTCATTTTCAAGGCGTCCGGACCTTATTTTGCTTGACGGTGGAAAAGGTCATGTCTCTGTGGTGAAAGAGCTGATGCGACAGATGAATATAGATATTCCCGTTTTTGGAATGGTGAAGGACGATTTTCACAAAACCAGAGCACTTTGCGATGAAGAGAGAGAGATCAGCATTGCAAGAGAGCAGGCGGTATTTTCACTGATATATCGCATCCAGGAGGAGGTGCATCGCTACAGCGTTTCAAAAATGGACGGTGCAAAGCGAAAGACTCTTACCACATCCTCTCTTGAAAAAATAAACGGAATCGGCAAGGCAAAGGCAAAGGCTCTGCTCACACATTTCGGTGGACTTGCCACTATAAAAAAAGCAACGGTTGATCAACTGATGTCAGTGAGCGGTGTAGGTAAAAAGGATGCTGAAAATATATATGAGTATTTTCACAAAGGTCAAAGCTAAGATATACCGAAAAACAAATTTTTGAGGTGCATTATGATGAGAATTATCACGGGAAAGGCAAGAGGAATACGCCTTGCCACCCTTGAGGGAGAAAACACAAGACCAACCTCTGAGAGAGCAAAGGAAGCGGTTTTCTCTATGATACAGTTTGAAATAGAAGGCAGAAGAGTGCTTGATCTTTTTGCAGGTTCGGGACAGATGGGGCTTGAAGCACTCAGCCGCGGCGCACAGAGCTCGCTTATGGTGGATCATTCAAAGGCGGCCCTTGGCGTGATAAAGCAGAATATCGCAAAGACAAAGCTTGAGGGAGCTCACGCAATTTGTGCCGATTCTCTTGAATTTTTGCGCGGAGAGGGTAGAAAGAGAAATGAATCGGCAAAATACGATATAGTTTTCCTTGACCCTCCATATGCTGAAAAGCTGCTGCCAAAGGCTCTTGATCTGCTTCTGCGCGGCCGTATTATAAAGAGAACCTCTCTCATCGTCTGCGAAAGTGGCTCGGAGAAGGATGTTTTTTGCGGAAACGAGGAGCTCGGGGCCAGATTTGAGGTTGTTAAAAGAGCAAAATACGGCATTGCTTATGTGACGCTTTTAACTCCCAAAAGAAATGAGGAAGCCGACGATGAATGATGAAAAAAAGAAGCGCATAGCAATACTGCCGGGCAGCTATGATCCTATGACGCTGGGACATCTTAACATTCTTCAGAGAAGTGCAATGCTTTATGATCAGGTCTATCTTGCTCTGCTGATAAATTCGGATAAAAAATATACATTTGATCTCGAAACAAGAATTGAAATAGCTGAGCTTTCCTGTGTCGGTATTCCAAATGTAAAAGTAATCTATGACGGCGGTATGCTTGCAGATCTTGCAAAAAGGCTTGGGTGCTCTGCCATAATAAAGGGCGTCAGAAACAGCGCCGATTTTGAATATGAAATGAAAATGGCGGAGTTTAACAGGAGGCTTGCTCCCGATGTGGAAACTCTGCTTATGCCATGTGATGATAAAATGGGCGAGATAAGCTCAACTGCAGTTAGAGAGCTTTTTGAGAGCGGCAGGGCAGATCAGGCAGAAAAGCTGCTGGCAAAAGGCGTTGCCGATATAATAAGAAAAACAGAGGTTTATAAATGAATCCCGAAAAGATATTGCTTTGCGGCGGAGGCTCCTTGCTCTCCGTGCGTACCGACAAATTCAAGACCGAGACGCTGACGCTTCTTTGTCCCATGCCCTTTTCAAACAGAGATTTCAGGCTTGGCGCAGTTCTTTTCAGCATTTTAAAGCGGGGCTGTGCAGATTATCCCGATATCGCATCTCTCAGCCGTCATCTTGACGATCTTTATGATGCCAATATATCAACAATGGGACTTCCTTTTGGAGACAATCTCCTTGCGGGCTTTTCTGTTGAATGTCTTGATCCTTCATGTGTTCCCGAAAAGGAGGATCTTTTGAGGGGGGCGTTGGAAACCCTTCATAAAATGCTTTATTTTCCACTTTTAAATTCACAAGGGCTTTTTCCGGAGAAAACATTTGAGCTTGAAAAGAGAAATCTTTGCGATTATATAAGAGCTTCCCGGAAGGATCCCAAGACCAGAAGCTATGAGCTTTGCCGCGAGATAATGTTTGAGGGTGAGCCTTACGGACACCGATCAGGAGGCGGAGCTTGCGAGGTTATGGCAATGGAAAACCGAGAGGTTGTGGATTTTTATCACCGATTTGTTGAGACTTCCGTACCTATGTATATCTACATAGGAAGGAGAGATACGCAAAGCGTTAAGGAGATGATAGAGCAGATATTTCCCGAGCTTGGCGGTAAAAAGGCGAAAATGAGCAAAACGATTGTGAAAAGTGCACCCCATAAAATGCGAGAGGCAGAGGAGGAGATGCCTGTTATCCAGGGCAAGCTGACAATGGGCTTTCGCTCTGCTATAGATATACATGACAGTGATTTTCATGCCGCGGTTATTTTAAACGATATTTTTGGCGGTTCACCCTCATCAAAGCTTTTCAGAAATGTGCGAGAAAAGCAAAGCCTTTGCTATTCCTGCTCATCAAATTTCGATTTTATAAAGGGCGCGATCTTTGTTCGCTCCGGCATAAGCAATGAGAACAAGGAGAGGGTGGTTGGCGAGATACTTGCTCAGTTTGATGAAATTAAAAAGGGCAATATTTCGGATTTTGAATTTGACTGTGCAAAGCGTTCGATAGAGAACTTTTACAGGCAAGGCACAGATTCTGCATATGCCCTTGAAAGCTATTATCGAATAAGACTTGCCGAGGGAGTTGACAGCACGATTGAGAAGGATATTGAAAAATTCAAAGCTGTGACAAAGGCTGATGTTATCAGAGCGGCAAACCGATTTGGGGCTGACACCTGTGCCTTTATCAGAGGCACACTCAAAAACGGCGATGGGGGTGACTATTATGCAGAAGACGAGGAATGAGACGCTTATAAATGAAATCGCCTATCCTGCATTTGGAGAAAAATATATAAAGGTCACACATAAAAGCGGACTTGATATCTATGTCTATCCAAAGGAGACTTCAACCACACACGCAATGTTTGCCACAAAATACGGCTCAATAGATAACGGATTTAGATTGGCTGGGGACACCGAGGTAACGGACGTGCCAATGGGCATTGCTCACTTTCTTGAACACAAGCTGTTTACAAACGAGGGTGATGTAGACTCTTTTGAGCGCTTTTCAGAGCTTGGCGCAGATGCAAACGCTTATACCTCATATGATAAGACGGTATATCTTTTCAGCTGTACATCAAATTTTAAAGAATGTCTCGGGGAGCTCCTCTCTTTTGTAACTCACCCATATTTTACCGAGGAGTCTGTGGAAAAAGAAAGAGGTATCATTGCCGAAGAAATAGGGCTTTATGAGGATTCGCCATCATCAAGAGCATATCGAGGTATGCTTGAGGGGCTTTATCACATACATGATATAAAAAATAACATTTGCGGAACGGTAGAGAGCATTTCCGCTATCACTCCTGAGCTTCTTTACAGATGCCACAGCGTTTTTTATGACCTTTCAAACATGATACTTGTTGTTTGCGGAAATGTAAGGGCAGAGGATGTGATAGCCGTTGCAGACGAGGAGCTTGGTACTTCGGATAGCAGAGATATCATAAGAAAGAATACAGTTGAGCCTTCATTTGTTTTGAGAGAAAAAACAGTTCAAAGGATGCAGCTTGCAAAGCCTATATTTGATATTGGAATAAAGGATACTGCAATTCCTTCTGAATGTCTTGAAAGAGCGAAACGTGATGTTGCCATGTCTATAGTGACCGACCTGCTTTTCTCGCAAACAGGAGAGCTTTACAGCCGGCTTTATGAGGGCGGTATGATCTCTCCGGGGCTCAGTAGTTCCTATACTCTTTCCGAAAGCTTTGGCTTTTGCGCGGTTTCGGGGGATGCAGACGATCCTGAAGCGGTTTACGAACTTATAAAGGCATATACTCTAAAGAAGAGAGAAGAAGGCTTCTCTCCCGATGAGTTTGAAAGATGCCGAAAGGTGTTTTATGCTTCCTTTGTGAGAGGGCTTGATTCGGCCGAGGACATTGCGGGAGATCTTGTGGATTTTGTCCTTGACGGATATGATTATTTTGAATATGCGGACATAGTTTCTACAATAACGCTGAGTGAAGTTATGGAGATATTCCGTTCTTCATTTTCCGAGGAGTGCTTTACTCTTTCCTATGTTATTCCGCTTGATGAAAACTAATAAAACGGAGGTTGAAAAATGACACAGATTGCTTTCCCGGGCTTGGGGATAGAAAGATTTAACGTAAATCCCGTTGCCTTGAATATTTTTGGCCTTGAGGTTCGCTGGTACGGTCTCATAATCGTAACGGGAATAATACTTGCTTTTGCCTATGCCAGCTACAGGGGCAAAAGAGAGGGCTTTTCAAGCGATGATATGCTCGATCTGTTTATATACACGGTCCTCTCGGGTGTTGTAGGCGCAAGGCTTTATTATGTTCTCACCAGTCTTGACAGGTATCACAGCCTTGGAGAGGTGTTTGCTATCTGGAACGGAGGACTTGGTATATACGGAGGTGTTATTGGTGGCGCACTTGCAATATTTGCAGTATGCAAAATAAAGAAAAAAAGCTTTATCAAAGCTTTTGACATGGCTGCACCCGGTGTTATGATAGGTCAAATGATAGGAAGATGGGGTAATTTCTGCAACGGAGAGGCATTTGGAGATATAAGTCAATTTGAATTTTTCGGTGTCCGAGTTCCAACTCCCGGTGCGGCAGAGTTCCCTTTTATAATGGAAGTCAACTCTTATGCAAGCGACTACAGGACAGTGCTTGCCCACCCTACATTTTTATATGAATCTGTCTGGAATCTCATAGGATTTATTATAATAAACCTATGTTATAAAAATAAAAAGTTTGACGGTCAGATTTTCTTTATGTATATCGCTTGGTACGGTTTTGGAAGAATGTTTATTGAGGGGCTTCGCGCAGACAGCCTCTATGTCGGTCCTGTTAAAATATCACAGCTTATAGGACTTCTATGCTTTATTGTGGGGCTTGGAGCTATAATATTTATGCTTGTAAAAAACAAAAAGGAGAAGAATAATGGCTAAAATAATAGATGGAAAGGCGATATCTGCCGAGATAAGAAATGAGATAACGGAAGAGGTAAAGCTCTTTGAAGCGGAAAACGGTTTTAAGCCCGGTCTTGCGGTTATAATAGTTGGCGAAAATCCCGCATCAAAGGTGTATGTGAGAAATAAAAAGCTTGCTTGCGAGCAGGTTGGCTTCTATTCTGAGGTTATTGAAATGCCACAGGAAACGAGCGAGGAAGAGCTTCTTGCTGTTATAGGACGTCTTAATGGGGATTCCAAGATACACGGCATCCTTGTTCAGCTTCCTCTCCCAAGACATATAAACGAAGAGGCAGTGCTTCTCAGCATTGATCCAAACAAGGATGTTGATGCTTTTCATCCCTTTAATGTTGGAAAGATAATGACAGGAAATTATGATCTTGCACCATGTACTCCTGCAGGAGTTATGGAGCTTATAGGACGCAGCGGAATAGATCTTAGGGGAAAGGAATGTGTTATCGTTGGACGCAGTAATATAGTTGGCAAGCCTCAGTCTATGCTTATGCTGCAGGCAGATGCAACCGTAACTGTATGCCATTCAAAAACAGCAGATCTTGGTGATGTGTGCCGCCGTGCAGATGTGCTTGTTGCCGCTATCGGCAGGCCTAACTTCTTTACAGCAGATATGGTTAAAGAAGGAGCTGTTGTCATTGACGTTGGAATAAACCGTCTTGAAAACGGCAAGCTTTGCGGAGATGTGGATTTTGCGCAGGTTGAGCCAAAGGCGTCTTATATAACGCCAGTTCCTGGCGGCGTTGGCCCTATGACTATCACAATGCTTTTAAAGAACACTCTTACCGCAGCAAAGGTGAGCAGAAGATAACAAAAAAAGGCTGAGCTATGCTCAGCCTTTTTTTGTTATTTAATAATGAAATGCTGGGGCAGACCGTCTTTGTAGGTAGTCTGAGCCTCGCCTTTTATAAGTGGGAGCAGATATTCGATACATTCATCGGTTACGCCGTTGCCCTCAGTATTTATAAAACTGTCGGGAACAAGCTTTTCTTTGTTTGCGGCATCATCTATATCTGTTTTTCCAATCTGTACAGAATAAGGTGAATCTGATATGCGCTCTATTGTCATCATGACTCTGCTTGCCCCTTCGGATGCTGCCATTACGGCACTTTTTCCAACAAGTACCGATTCTTCAAGGTCGGTTTTGGAAGCTATATGAGAAGCGCATCTCTGGCAAAGGTTAAGCTCGATCGAACGCACCTTGCAGCCGATAGCGTTTTTAACGGCGTGCTCAAGGGTCTTGCCGCTTCCTGAAAGATATTTATGTCCGAACACATCTGTTGCACCGCTTTGATCGGCTTCTCCTACATATCTGCCGTCGGATAGGCGTATTCCTTCCGATGCGGCAACAACAACGTTCGGGTGCTTCTGGAGTGCTGCCTTAACATCAGAGATAAATTTATCCATATCAAAGACTCTTTCGGGGAGATACACAAGATCAGGCTCAAAGCCACAAACGTGCCTGCCTGCTGCCGCCGCTGTTGCCAGCCAGCCGGCATCCCTGCCCATTATCTCTATAATGGTCACAGCCGGCACGGTGTAAACTGCGCAATCTCGTATGATCTCCTGTGTCATTGTGGCAATATATTTTGCCGCAGAACCAAAGCCGGGTGTGTGGTCGGTCTTTGGCAGGTCATTGTCTATGGTTTTCGGCACGCCAACAACACGCATTTCATAACCGCACATTTCGGAATATGTGCTGAGCTTTTTCACCGTATTCATCGAATCGTTTCCGCCAATGTAGAAGAAAAATCTGATATTATATTTTTTGAAAATTTCTATCAGCGCCGGATATATTTCATCTCCGGAATCTGCCGCAGGGAGCTTTTTTCTGCAAGAGCCAAGAGCAGCGGCAGGGGTGTTTTCAAGCAAAACAAGGTCCTTTTCCTCTTTGAATATATCAAAAAGGTCAACTAAATTTTCTTTGATAAGACCTTCAATTCCGTTTTTCATTCCGTATAGCTTCTGAATTTCTCCTGTTTCTCTAAGCTCAAGAGCACCTCTTATAACTCCCGAAAGAGTAGCGTTTATAGCGGCTGTGGGGCCGCCTGACTGTCCAACAACAGCATTTCCGATCAAGTTTTTCATTTGTAGACCTTTCTGCGCAGTGGCATATTGATTCATTATATTATATGATAACATTTTTTTCCCATTCTGTCAATGTACAGGCAAATAATTCATTCTTTTGCATAGATTTTATATGAAAAGAGGTGATAATTTGCTTGCGTTTTTACTATCGGCTACTATAAAGGCCGCCTGTATGATCTTGGGAATATCAACACCGCAGAATTTTCCTCCACCGCTTCCGGAGGAGGAAGAGGCGGCACTGTTTGAAAAACTGCGTGCTTCATGTGATGAGGGGGCAAGAGAAAAGCTTATTTTGCACAATCTCAGACTTGTGGCTCATATCGTGAGAAAATATTATTCAACAAGCAAGTGCAGTGAGGATCTTGTGTCGGTGGGAACAATAGGCCTTGTTAAGGCAGTGGATTCGTTTAACCCGGGGAACGGTGCGAGATTTGCAACCTATGGTGCAAAGTGCATACAAAATGAGATTCTTATGTTTTTTCGTTCGCAAAAAAAACTTGCCTGTGAGGTGTCGATAAACGAGACTATCGACATGGATAAGGACGGCAATCCCTTGACATACATAGATGTTATAAGCAGCGAGGAGAGTATTTGCGAAGAAGTGGACAGGGCACTCAGATCAGCAGAAGCTATAAGATATGTTGAGCACTTGCTTTCTGAGAGAGAAAGGAAGATCATTATTTTGCGTTATGGACTCTTTGGCAAAGAGGCCTTGCCCCAAAGAGAGGTAGCACAGCGTCTTGGAATTTCCCGCTCTTATGTGAGCAGAATAGAAAAAAGCGCTCTTGAAAAATTGCGGCATGCCTTTGGCGAATCTTAAAAAATTAAATGTGCGAGCTCATGTTCGGGCTCGCCTTTTTATTGCGTTTTTTGGGATATGCCGTCGAAAAAAACAACAGTGTGTTTCTTTTTGAGTATGATAAAGTTGTTTTTTTGCGCTTTTTGAATAAAAATAAAAGGGCTTGGCGGATAAACAAAGATTGTAGAGAATATTGTCGGGAAATATTCGACATATTATTTCATTGTATGATATTGTTAGATATTACAAAATATGTAAATTAAGCAAAAAATAGTAAATCTTTTTTGCCTTAAATTAGTCTTTGACAGTTATTTTTGGTATTTTTACTAAAAAAACTGAAAAAATTTTTAAATAAATTTGCTAAAAGCTATTGCATTTTTCACGAGAATATACTATAATAAATACACAAGTGGTGCAAAATGGCGAATTTTTCTCAAAAGTGTCGGAAAAGTGCACCCAAAATGCAGGTTTAAAAGGAGGTAGGCTCATGGCTCTCTGCGGCGAATTCAGGCATGCACTTGATGCAAAAAACAGATTGTTTATACCCGCAAAGCACAGAGAAGTGTTTGGCGAGAGCGTTATGATAGTCCGAGACCTTGAAAACAAATGTTTGCTTGTTTATTCAAAGGACGAATGGGAAAGCTACAGGAGCAATGTCCTTTCCAAGGTCCCTTCATCTCAAAGACACGACGTGAACCGCTTTCTTTACAGAAACTCACTTGAATGTGGCTATGATTCCCAGGGAAGAGTTCTTCTAAGCCCTGAGCTGTGCAAACACGCAGAGCTTGAGAGAGGAACAGCTGTGATAGTTGGATGCGGAGACTATGCCGAGATATGGACAGAAGAAAACTACAGTGCTAAGATATCCGAAGAGGATCCTGACGAGATAGTGGCTCTTCTTAAACAGTATGACATATGAGAAACACAGAAAACGATCAGATAAACTTCAGTCATCGCTCGGTGCTTCTGGACGAGTGTATCGAGGGGCTTGACATAAAGTCAAACGGAATTTATGTGGACGGCACTGCCGGAGGCGGCGGACATTCTTTTCACATAGCTTCGGCTCTTGGCGCTCAGGGAAAACTTATTGCTATAGACAGGGATGCGGCGGCTATAAAAGCGGCGGGGCAGAGACTGGCTCCTTTTGGCAATAGGGTGACACTTGTGAGAAATAATTTTTCTGAGGTTGGCGATGTTTGCGCCGAACTTGGTATCGAGAAGATAGACGGCATACTGATGGATCTGGGTGTTTCTTCCTATCAGCTTGATACACCCGAGAGAGGCTTTTCTTATAATGCGGATGCGCCTCTTGATATGAGAATGGACGACAGGAATCCTCTTGATGCAGCTGTTGTGGTCAACACTTATTCGGAGGAAAGGCTTAGAGAAATAATCTACGGATACGGAGAAGAAAAATTTGGCGGAAGGATCGCTGCCGAAATTGTGAAATACCGATCTAAAAAAGCTATAGAAACAACCGGTGAGCTGGTTGATATCATAAAAGCGTCGATGCCCTCTGCCGCAAAGCAGGGAGGACATCATCCGGCAAAGAGAACATTTCAGGCAATAAGGATAGAGGTAAACGGCGAGCTTGACGCAATAACACCTGCTATAAACAGTGCTGTTGATCTGCTTTCAAAGGGCGGAAGAATAGCGATAATCACCTTTCACTCTCTTGAAGACCGGATAGTTAAACAGGCGTTTGCTTCGCTTGCATCGGGCTGTACCTGCCCGAGAAATTTCCCTGTGTGTGTATGCGGGAACAAACCAAAGGTTAAGATCATTACCCGAAAGCCGATCCTCCCCTCGGAGAAGGAGCTTGAGGAAAACCCACGTTCAAGGAGCGCAAAGCTGAGGGTGGCAGAAAAAATATAAAAAACAACGGAGGAACACCATGTATTACCGCGGCGTGCAAAACGGTCATCAGAACAGTACACAGGATGAGGCTTTTCAGTATTTAAATAGAAAATTTGCCGGTCGCGGACTTGCAGCACAGGCTAAAATGTCTGCAAACAGATATGGTGAAGAGGGCATATACGGAAGCAGAGGTGCTTCATCGTCGCCCCTGACTCTCGGTGAGTTTGAACAAAATTACAGGAGTCATTCTGTATATTACGGCGCGGCGGCAAACATTAAGGCGTATCGCACAGAAGAACAGAGAGCAAAGTCGCGGCTTGATATAAACAGACCGACCATGCATACTGCACATCCAAATGTGAGAGCGTCATCTCCTATGCAGAACGCTCGTACAAAAAACGGTACAGTGCCGGCAAAAAGACCCGTACCTGCAGCAGCAAATGGCGCAGCAATAGCTCGCCCTGCAAGAAAACAGCAGAGTGTGCGCAGAGCGGTAACAAATGAAAAGGTGTCCCAAGGCAATCCTTTTTCTGTTCTTGCCGCAAATTTCCGCAATCTTCCGGTGGGAGCATTGCTAACTGTTGTGATCTGCGCAGTTTCGCTGATGTTTATTGTGGGCAGTTCAGTATTGCTTGGCGATGCTTCAAATGATTATGTCAACATTCAGAATGAGATATCAGCTCTTGCGAAAAAAGAGGACGAGCTTCTCATAGCCCTTGAAGTTAAAAATGATCTGAGAACTATCGAGAACATTGCAGTAAACGAGCTTGGAATGGTTAAGAAAGACCTTGTTACAAGGCAGTATATAAAGCTTGGTGACGAGGATATGATAGAGGCATTTGATGAAGAGGATACCAATGTTGGCCTCAGCACTCTTCTCAGTGCTATCAGAGGAGAAGGTTAATAAATAGACTTTAACGCGTCCGCCTGCATATTTGGGGCGGGCGCGCAATAGGATATATAGAAAGGTAATATGAAAGATCAGGTTCTTTGTCTTGGCGTTAGCGAATCCTTTTGCAAGGATGTTTATGAACAGATAAAATGCTTCAGATCAGCGGGATTTGAAGGATTTTTTACAGGTTGGAATCGTGAGCTTGATGTGAGCAAAATAAAAAAACTTGCAGACGAGATGGGTATGTTTTATCAGTCGATACACGCTCCGTTCAGCCTGGCGGCGGATATGTGGAAGGGCGGTGAAGCTTCACTTGCCGCTGAAAATGAGCTTATATCCTGCCTTCGCAGCTGTGCCGAAAACAATGTTGAAATAATGGTTGCACACGCATTTATCGGTTTTGATGACCACACACCGACCCCCGAGGGAATTGAAAGCTTTTCACGTGTGGTTTTTGAGGCGGAAAAGCTTGGAGTTTCCATTGCCCTTGAAAACACAGAGGGTGAGGAATATCTTGCAGCACTTATGGAGGTATTCAAAAGCAGCAAGGCTGTGGGATTCTGCTTTGACAGCGGTCACGAGCTTTGCTATAATGGCGGCAAGGATATGCTGGAGCTTTACGGCGACAGGCTTATAGCAACTAATATAAACGACAACCTGGGAGTGAGCGATCTTTATGGCAGAATAAATTGGACAGACGATCTGCATCTTTTGCCTTTTGACGGAATTGTTGATTTTAAGGGCATTGCCGAAAGACTCCATAAATATAATTATAACGGTCCGCTGACCTTTGAGCTTACGCGTCTGAGCAAGCCGGATAGGCATGATAACGATAAATATATGCGGATGACTACAGATGAATATATCGCTGAGGCTTATGCGAGAGCTTGTCGCTTTGCCTCTATGAAAAAACAGTCCTCACAGGGCTAAAACATTCTGATTCTGAAAGGAGAAAACGTAATGAAGCAGAAATCGGTGAGCACAGTTCTTTTTAAACGCTCATACTTGATTCTCGGTCTCATTGCGGTTGCTTTTTTAATTCTCGCTTTCAGAATTTTTATTCTCCAAACCGAAAACTATGAGAAATACCAAAAGGAAGTTATCTCGCAGATGACTACAGAGTCGGTCATTCCTGCAGACAGGGGGGATATCTATGACACAAACGGTGTTCTCCTTGCTACCGACGTGACAGTTTACAGAGTTTTTATTTCTCCAAAGGATATTCAAAGTGCAATAAAGGGTCAGAAAAATGAAGACGGCGAATATATTAAAGAGCCGCGGGCAGGGCTTGATACGCTGATAGCCAAAAATCTTTCCGAGATCCTTGGTGCAAACTATGAGTCTATTATTGAGAAAACAAAGAAAGTATCAAGACTTGATGAGACCATAGCAAAGAATGTTGAAAATGATACCGCTCAGCTTGTGAGAAAGTTTATATCCGAAAACAAGCTATATAATCAGGTTCATCTTGAAGCCACTTCGAAGCGTTATTATTGCTATGACAGTCTTGCTTCAAGCGTTCTTGGTTTTACAGGTTCTGAAAACAGCGGGCTTTACGGTCTTGAATATTATTATAACAAAGAGCTTTCGGGTACAAACGGTATATATATAACCGCAAGAGATTCATATGGCAACGAAATGCCCACCGAATATGAAACATATGTTGAAGCTCTTGACGGTTATCAGATGAATACCACTCTTAATATGTTCATTCAATATGAGCTTGAAAATCAGCTGAGGGCAACACTTGCGGATAACGGTGCAGATGAGAGAGTTTGCGGTATAGTTATGGATGTCAACACCGGAGCTATACTTGCAATGTCAACCGTTCCGGATTTTAACTGCAATGATCCTTTTAGCCTTGACGAATATTTTCTCGACAGGCTTGATGCTATGAACCTGACAGAGGGCAGCGAAAAATATAACGAAGAAAAGGTTAAGCTCCAGCAGCTTTCCTGGTCGAACAAAGCGATTACCAGTACATATATGCCCGGCTCAACCTTTAAGGTTATAACAACTGCTATGTGCCTTGAAGAAAAGGTCGTTAGCATAGGTGAAAATTTTTTCTGCAGCGGAGCATTTTTTGTTCCCGGTTACAGCAAGCCTATCCATTGTCACAAGGTCAGGGGCCATGGCTCCCAAACCTTTGCAAGGGCTCTGCAGCAATCCTGCAACCCTGCTCTTATGACTATTGCGCTCAGACTTGGTTCGGAGAAATTTTATAATTATTTTGAAGCCTTTGGGCTTATGGAAAAAACGGGTATTGACCTTCCCGGAGAGGGAAATTCTATATTCCACAAGATTGAGAATTTCAATCAGGTTGAGCTTGCCACAGCGGCTTTTGGACAGAACTTTACAGTGACACCCCTTCAGCAGATCCGCGCGATAGCAGCTGTTGCAAACGGTGGATATCTGGTAACTCCTCATTTTGTAAAGGAATTTACCGATTCCGAGGGCAATGTTGTTTATTCACACGAAGCTGAAGAAACAAAAAGACAGGTGGTCAGCACCGAAGTTTGCAGTTCTATAACAAATATACTTGAAGAAGGCGTTTCCGGAGATGGCGGCGCGAAAAATGCTTATGTTGCAGGCTATCGAATAGCCGCAAAAACAGGTACAACAGAGAAAAAAGACAAAAAACTGCCGGACGGCAGTACTCCCTTCAGAGTCGGTTCCTGCGTTGCATATGCTCCTGCGGACGATCCTCAGGTGGCGGTTCTCATAATGGTAGATGAACCGAATAAGGGAAATGTTTACGGAAGTATTGTTGCGGCCCCCTATGTTGCAAACGTTATGCGTTCAATTCTTCCTTATCTTGGCATAGAAGCGGTTTATACAGAGAAGGAACTTGCAAATCTAACCAAAACCCTTCCCAATTACGTTGGCTGGAGTACTGAAGACGCAAGAGTCAGCATGGGGTATCTTGGAATTGACTATGAGGTTGTTGGGGAAGGTGACAGAATAGTTAAAATGGCCCCCGCAGGCGGCAGCGGCGTTCGCAAAGACGGAAAGGTATATCTATATGCAGGTGAGCTTTCCCAAAGCGACAATGTAAGTGTGCCCGATGTTATGGGTCAATCAGCAACTATTGCAAATCATATGATAATTAACAGCAAGCTTAATATAAATATAGAGGGAACTACAAATTATGAAACAGGTGCAGGTGCAGTTGTTGTGTCACAGTCGCCTGCGGCAGGTGAAATAGTTCCAAAGGGTACACTTGTTAACGTTGAGTTCCGTTATCTTGACGGAACAGATTGATAAATTTTTTTCTCAAAAAGTAAAATTAAAGCTCGATCAAAGCGAAAATAACCCAAAATTAGATGGATGTATAATGATTTTTATCAAATCTATCGAACTGGTGGTGAAAAACGCTTGAAACTTATCGAACTTGTTTCGGGTATAGATATCGAATGTTGCGAGAGAAAATCTTCGCAATTTCATAATATTGGTGATTTTGAGATAACAGATATTTCTTCAGATTCAAGAGAAATTATAAAGGGATCGCTTTTTGTGTGCATAAAAGGCAGAGAAAATGACGGGCACAGATATATTGGTGAGGCAATAAAAGCAGGTGCTTCGGCTGTGCTGACCGAAAAGGGTGGAGATTTTGACCGTTCGCTCTTTGAGGGTGAGGATGCTCCTGTTCATTTTGAGGCTGAAAACACAAGAAGGGCACTTGCCTTTCTATTTGATGCTTGGTACTCTCATCCTGCAAAGAATATGAAGCTGATCGCAGTTACGGGTACAAACGGTAAAACCAGCGTCACATTTATGCTTCGCTCCATATTTGAAGCGGCTATGATAAAAACAGGACTTATCGGAACGGTGTGCAGCTATTCCGGAGATGAGCGTTTGACTATCCGCTCACGTGATAGCAAAGCCAATATGACAACACCGGATCCGGGCGAGCTATATCATATGCTGTCGGTTATGGCCAATGACGGCACAGAGGTGGTATTTCTTGAAGCAACCTCTCACGCATTAGCTCTTGAAAAGCTTGCTCCTTTGCACTTTGAGGCGGCGGTGTTTACAAATCTGACGCCGGATCATCTTGATTTCCACGGAACAATGGAAAACTATTTTGAAGCTAAAAAGAAGCTGTTTTCAATGACAGAAACGGCAATTATAAACTGTGATGACCCATACGGAGAGAGAATGGCTCTTGCGGCAGAGGAGAGCGGATGCCGAAATATCAGAAGATGTACTCTTGATAATAGAAAAAGAGCCGACTATCTTGCGGCAAACGCTGTTCATATGGGTGCAGACGGGATAGAATATATGCTAAGCTCGGTTTGTTCGGTCTTCAGGATCAAAAGTCCTATTCCGGGCAGGTTTACTGTGATAAACACCCTTCAGGCGGCATCCTGCGCTCTTGAAATGGGTATCGACCCCGGAAGGATACAGGATGCTCTTCGCCATATGAAGGGAATAGACGGACGTTTTGAAAGAGTAAAGCTTTGCATGGGTGCCGATTTTTCGGTTTTTATAGACTATGCACACACTCCGGATGCTCTTGAAAATCTCCTTTTGACGGTCAGAGATTTCAGAAAAACGGGTCAACGCATAGTATTGCTTTTCGGATGCGGAGGAGACAGGGACCGTACAAAAAGAGCTCCTATGGGTAGGATAGCTTCCATGCTTGCAGATTTTGTTGTGGTAACCTCTGATAACAGCAGGAGCGAAGCTCCGTCTGCGATAATAGCCGACATTATGGTCGGTTTTGATTATACGCGCGCGCACGCGGTGGTGATAGAAGACCGCGCGAGCGCGATAGAGTATATTATAGCAAACGCAATGAAGGGCGATATCATTCTTCTTGCAGGCAAAGGGCACGAGGAATATAAGTCGGAGGCCAAGCGGT
>JAZNCT010000074.1:0-11413 GCA_045587665.1 Eubacteriales bacterium | reverse complement strand
TACTGCAGTGCTTGCTTTGAGGCAAGAAAGAACGGCTAATCAGTAAGTAGTATTCTCTCTTGAGATTATATACAGATTGATCATCCGCCCTCCGTGTCTTTCGCGGAGGGTTTTCTTTTTGACAATTAATAAAATAACAAGAATCGCCGAAGGCGATTCTTGTTTTTTTGAAATTATTCTTCAGAGCATGCAAGGCATTTGGCAAGGCAAGCTCCGCTTGTCAGGGTAAGTGAAAATCCGAATATCAGAACGCCTGTAAAGATAGCACCAACTACCGATGTTGCGGCAAAAGTGACTGCCAAGAGGATAGCAGAGGTCAGCACGGTCAGGAGTGCTCCGCCAAGCAAAAGACCTAAATTTCTGCTTACGCATTGTGAGCAGTCGGAAACAAAAACCGAAGTGATAAGCGATATTGCAAGATATCCGATAGAAACTCCCAAGAGTACCCAAAGAAAGGCTACAGGAATAGTTATAACAGCTGTTATTGTCAGAAATGCGGCAATTATTCCCAAAACAAGGCTTGTAACGATAGAAAAAAGCGTGCAATTATATCTGCATCCGCATATTGAGTTCATAAAATCACCTCCGCTTTCAGTATATGTATTTTTCACTTGCGGGTGATAACTAAAAAAGGATGACCTACTGTCATCCTTTTTTAGTTATATTTTGAACGTCTTAATTGCCTTCAGCGCAGAGCCTTTTTCATATTCTCGCACCTCGCCCAGAGCAAAAAACTCACCGTCCTCTGAACACAGCCTGACCCTTGTTCCCTCGGAAAAAGAAGTCTTTATCTTTTTTTGATATATCTCGCATCCGCTTCGGCAAAGCTTTTCAAAAAAAGCAGTAAGGTTGATTTTGGGGAGAGAAGAGAAGAGCTCTTCAATTGGAATGAGAATTGAGGCAAGCTGAGTTTCATCCATTTCTTTCAGCTGATCAACAGTATAGCTGTTTTCGATAGAAAATCCGCCGGTTTCTGTTCTGCGAAGAGAAGCCATTGCACCTCCGCAACCGAGTTTTTCGCCTATGTTTTGACATAAAGTGCGAATATATGTACCGCTTGAACAGTGGACGCTGAGAGAATAATCTGTGCTGTTCATTTTTTTGCAGTCCAGAGAAAAGATCTCAATAGGCCTTGACGCTCTCTCAATCTCGATGCCTTGCCGTGCAAGATACACAAGCTTTTTGCCGTCCACCTTCAGTGCACTGTACATTGGCGGTACCTGCAGGCTTTTTCCAACAAATGATAGGGCGGCAGATATAACCCGGCTTTCACTTGGCAGTTCACCATTATAAACGGAAAGAGGTTTACCGGTTATATCTTCTGTGTTGGTGGTGATGCCCAGACGAAGGACGGTTTCATATTTTTTAGTGTCAGAAACCAGATATTCGGCAGCCTTTGCCGCTCTGCCGATAAGAATTACAAGAACCCCCGACGCCATTGGGTCAAGCGTGCCCGTGTGCCCTACTTTTTTTGTGTGATAGAGCTTCCTTATCATATTTACTATATCATGAGATGTCGGGCCCGCGTGCTTGTTTAGGATCAAAACACCGTCTGTCTCATGTGCCATGTTCATATAATAATATCCTCAAGCTTTCTCTTTGGAACAACATGAGTGCCGTCATCTCTGCGGTAATATTTTATACTGCCGTTTTCTGCGTCTTCAAGAATGGCTGTTTCATCAGGCTCACCCAGGGCCAATATAAGCATTGGAATGTATTTTTTGTCAATGCCAAGTGCCTCTGAAACATGATCCTTATTGAACGCCCCAAGGATGCAGCCTCCGAGACCGCGCTCAGCGGCCGACAGCATTATGGTTTGAGCGGCAATTCCAATGTCAACACCGAGAAAACGGTTGCTTCCTTCGGGGGAAAGATCGTTGTCGGCACATATGACTATATAGGCGGCAGGAGCGTGCCCTTCGGGCGGAAGTACCAAGGGTCTCAAAAGTCCTGCCCATATTGTTAAGGACAGCAGCTTGTCACATTCATTCTGTTCTGAGCAGAGCCTATATTTAAGAGGCTGAAGATTCCTTGCCGAGGGAGCTTTGCGTGCAGATTCCACAAGGGCAGTAAGCTCATCTTTTGAAATTTTTCTGCCCGGGGAAAAGCTCCGATAGCTTCTGCTTTTTATTATAAAATCATTTATCATTTTCTTCTACCTTCTTTCCAAATTTTACGTGAGCCGAGCAAATGTTAAAGCCCTTTGCAGAAAAATTGCGTTCATATTCTGTCATAATGTTATTTTTTGCAATTTCATTTTCTTCAGCGTGGAGGTTTTTTGTGTGCCAGATGATGTCAAGGCCAAATTCTTTGAATTCTTCCATACTGAAATCAAAAAGCCCTACATTGTCGGTCTTGAATATAAGCATACCGTTTTCTTTCAGCAGCTTTTGATATATGCTGAGAAAACCTCTGTGGGTCAAACGCCGCTTTGCATGACCTTTTTTTGGCCATGGGTCACAGAAGTTTATGTAGATCGTGTCGATAGAATGTTCGGGGAAGTATTCGGGTAGAAATTTTGCATCCCCAATTATAAATTTAAGGTTGTCATCGCGTTCGTTTTCTGTGGTTGCTGCTCTTTCAAGCGCAGTTACGGCAACATCCGAAACCTTTTCCATTGCAATGAGATTTATATCCTGTCTTGCAGCCGAAAGCCCAACTGCAAAGCTTCCTTTTCCGCATCCGATCTCAAGGTGGATAGGGAGTCTTTTTGAAAATGCAATGCCGGGATCATCGGATAGAGAACGGGGATCTTCTATGAGAAAGCGTGAGCAGGCAAGAATTCTTTCATTTCCATGCTTCTTTTTTCTTACACGCATATTGAAATTTTCTCCTTTATCTGTTATAATATATTAAGTACGTCTATGTTTGCCTCAAAATGGCAATTTTACAGTATTATTATAACACATCTTTTTGTTTAATAAAAGAGCTTTTTTATATTTTTTATTTATTTTTATGAAAGGGAAGGCCTGCTATGAAAAAAGAAGACTTTTTAAGCCTTGTTTGTTCACATCTTACAGAGCTTGGTGCATCAAGCGAAGAGGCTCAGAGGCAGCGCATAAGTATAAACAGCTATCTGGAAAACCTGGGAATCGGAGAGGATTCACCGGAGCTTGAAGAAGAAGATCCGCTTGAGTTTGCAAAAGAAATATTATCACTGATAAAAAATGTTAAGCCCAAAAAAGAAAAATCTGTTGTGCAAACAGCGGTATCGGTGTCGGATCAGGCTGTTGATTTCAAGGAAGATAAGCCTATCGAGCCGAAAGAGGGAGATGTCTCTTTTGTGGGAGATGAGGATATTAAGCTTTTTAATGCAGATGAACTGGCAGATACAGAAGAAATGCCGGGTCTTGAAGCAAAGACCGATATGTCAGAAGCTGAAGACGCTGAGCATGAATGTGATGAAGAGGCATCGGTGAAGACATTTTATGAACAAGCAGACACAGGCTTTTTTGATGCGCTCGGTGATTCACTTGCGGCAGAAAAGCAGGATATATATGATGCAGAGGTTCCGATAATTGAAGAAGGGGCTACGAGAGAGTTTAGCCTTTCGGAGCTGAATGAAGCACTTCCTGAAGAAGAGGATTATTTTGATTCTGAGGATCATTCAAAGCCTGCTGGAAATCCTGTATTTTTCTTTATAATAGCGGTGATACTCAGCCCGCTTTGGATAGCACTTGGAGCAGTTTCTCTTGCGCTTATCGGAGCCTTGTATGTATTTCTTCTCATATTTATTATTACATATATTCCGTTGCTTATTGCGCTGATACTTGGGGGGACTGTGGCTTCTCTTGCAGAACTGATATATTCAATTATAAAATTTGTAACCGGAAATACTGCCATAGGACTTCTGGAGCTTGGACTTGGATTTTTGACATGTGCAGTTACACTTTCACTTTCAGTTATAATGTATCGTTTTGGAACAAAATATGCTCCCGGCTTTATAAAGAACTATTGGCGTAATGTAAAAAAGCTGTTTAAAAAATGCAAAAGGATAATAAGAAAGCTAAGGGAGGTTTGCAGCATATGAGATTTACGAAAAAAATGAAAAAAATGCTGATAACCGCCGCTGTTTTGGCAATCATAGGTATAATTCTTTGCATTGCGGCATTTGCTGTTTCAAAAAAAGATGAAACACCGCTCCTCAGCCAGACACAGGATGAATCGGGAGAGTATATTTTTACCTATGAATTTGATACCAAGAGCATTAAAAAGCTGGCAATAGAGCTTTCTTATGCAAATATAAAGCTTGTGGCAGGCGCGGATAAAGCTAAGCTTGAGCTTGTAAATTATCCTATTGATAATTTTTCAATAACAGTTAGTGCAACAACGGTTTCGCTTGAAGAGAAATCAACGCTTTCAACGCTTTTCAGCTTTAATTATGACGGGATCAGAAATTATTACAATTCGATCAAAATGGCGAGAAAGGAAAGGGCGGTAAACATATATCTTCCTGCCGAAACTGCCTTGAAGCTTATAGATATAGACCTTTACAGCGGAAATATTTATGCCAGCAATATCACATCTGAGGCTGATCTTGATTTGGATATTGATTATGGCTCGGTTTTTGTTGAAGGCTTTAAGACGAGCGGTGAGCTTGCTGTAAAGATAGGAGAGGGCAATCTTGAGATCCTTGGGTCAGATATAAGCACACATTCTTCAAATATAAAGCTTGGCTATGAGAGCATTGTGGATTCGCTTGTTGTTCATATGGATTCAAATATTGAAAAAGGATATTTCAAATATGAAACAGGCGGCGATGACCTTATTTCAGCAGTGCTTCGTCTGAAAAGCGAAAATGGACGAGTGCGCTTTGGTGGAGACATATATGAAAGCGGAGGCTTTAATCAAGGCATAGAATATTCGGGTGTTTCCGGTGTTGTTCAAAAGGTAATAAATGTTCATCTCGGTGAAGGCAATATTATGATCACCGAATAATGAACTTATAAAAATATTTTTGGAGGAAAAAATGATCTATACAATCAAAAACAAAGAGATTACGGTTGAGGTCTCAGATGTTGGAGCTGAGCTTTGGTCGGTAAAGAAGAACGGAGTAGAGTATGTCTGGGGCGGAAATAAAGATATATGGCCCAGCAGAGCTCCTCTTGTTTTCCCGGTTTGCGGCAGATTTTATGAGGCTAAATATCAGACAAAGGGCAAGGTTTATGATATTCCTTTGCACGGCTTCATTCGCCCAAGTATTTTGGAGGTTGCGTCTCACACAGATGAGGCGATCTGTCTTGAGCTTAAGGCAAGCGAAGAAACTATGAAGGTATATCCCTATGATTTTGTTTTAAAGGTTTGGTATATACTTGAGGGCAACAAGCTCATAAATCGCTTTGAAATGATCAACCCAATGAATGATGAAGTGCTACCTGTAACTATTGGAGGTCATCCGGGATTTAATGTTCCTATTGACGGAAATGGCAGCTTTGAAGATTATTATCTTGAATTTGAAAACGAATGTAGCCCCGACAGATTCATTTTATCAAAGCGTTGCTTGCTTACAGGAAAAAAAGAGGCATTTATGCTTGAGGGGGGAAAGAGACTGCACCTCAGACACAGTCTTTTTGATAATGATGCCATATTCCTCAGCAGAGCTGATAGCACCGTTACACTTAAATCTGACAAGAGCGACCGTTTTGTTAAGCTTACATATAAGGATATGCCTTATCTTGGAATTTGGCATAAGCCTCAAATGGAAGCACCTTATGTTTGTATAGAGCCTTGGTGTGGTATGCCGGGCTTTGACCTTGAAATGGAGGATATGGAGAAGAGACCGGATATGTTCCGTATTCAGCCTGGAAGCACAAAAACCGTTGAGTTTTCAATGATATTTGGGTAATAAAAACAGCACATATGGAAAATCCCATATGTGCTGTTTTTTATATTATAAGTTTTCTGATTTAAGATGAATCAATGTGACGTAGTTCATCTCCTGTTTTGGCAGAAATTGCCGCAGCCGCACCGATTTAGGCAGGATCCGAACCTACCACAATAACGTTATATTCTTCTTTATCTTTTATTTCTGTTTCGTATTTCTTAGTGCATCTCTCTTTTATTCTACTTAATAATTATTATTAGCATGCAAAACCAAAGATACGCAATGTGGAATTAAAAAAGGTTATTTGATTATGCACCCTAAAACTTGAATACTTTTAGGGTGCATATCAAAATCTGAAATTATAATTATACGCTGTGAACGCCAAGCTCTTTGTCTGCATTTGCAGCATCGAGATTATACTTGTGCGCTTTTCTGTATTCAAAGAATTTTTCAGCGACCTGCTCGAAGAGTGCGTATGAAAGCACGTCTTCATCCTGTTCGATATACTGAGCGCACTTTGCTCTGAGGTCATCAAGCTCAGGCTTCAGCGCATCTGCAGGACGGGAAGTGATGCGCTCTTCGTCGCCAAGGATCTTCTTGACAAATTCGGGATCAAGCTCCATAGGAGTTCTGCCGTATTCGCCTTTGATAAGTGCTTTGAATTCTTTTGTAACTGTCTTGTAACGCTCACCGAAGAGAACATTGAACACAGCCTGTGTACCAACGATCTGAGAAGAGGGAGTGACAAGAGGGGGATTACCCGAGTCAGCTCTGACCTTCGGAATCTCTTCAAGCACTGCATCAAGCATATCGCTCTTTCCGGCCTGCTTTAGCTGAGAAACAAGGTTTGAGAGCATACCGCCCGGAACCTGGTTGATGAGGGCATTTACATTTACCTTCATAACCTTGGGATCCATAAGACTGTCGCCAAGATATTTTTCACGCAGAGCAGTGAAGTGCTTTGTAACAACATTAAGCTCGTTAAGGTCAAGACCTGTGTCAAACTCAGTGCCTTGAAGTGAAGCCACAAGAGACTCTGTAGGCATCTGACTTGTACCCTGAGCCATGGGAGAGATAGCTGTGTCAACGATATCAACGCCTGCTTCGATAGCCTTAAGTGCTGTCATAGAAGCAACGCCTGCGGTATAGTGAGTATGAAGCTGTATCGGAATCTTAACAGTCTCCTTAAGAGCCTTAACAAGATCATAGGCGTCATAAGGAAGAAGCAGACCTGCCATATCCTTGATACAGATAGAATCTGCGCCCATTTCCTCAAGCTGCTTTGCATATTTTGCATAATAGTCGAGGGTGTAGAACTTAACAGGTGCATCTTTTGGGTCAGTGGTATAGCTGACAGCTGCCTGAACGTGTCCGCCCTCTTTCTTTGTGGCGTCGATAGCTGTTTTCAGGTTTCTGGGGTCATTGAGGGCATCAAAAATTCTGATGATGTCGATACCGTTTGCGATAGATTTCTGTACGAAATATTCAACAACGTCATCCGAATAGTGACGGTAACCGAGAATATTCTGACCGCGGAAGAGCATCTGAAGCTTTGTGTTTTTAACATTGTCACGAATAGTGCGAAGTCTCTGCCAGGGGTCTTCGTTGAGGAAGCGCAGGCAAGCGTCAAATGTAGCACCGCCCCAAGCTTCAAGTGAATGATAACCTATTTTATCAAGCTGTCCGAGAATGGGGAGCATCTCTTCGGTAGTCATTCTCGTTGCAATGAGAGACTGATGAGAGTCACGAAGGACAGTTTCTGTAATTTTTACTTTTCCCATTTTAAACTCCTATATTTGAAATATGTAGCCTGTTAGATTAAAGGCCAAAGCCTTGGAACCATGTGAGGAAAACACCTGCGCAAACGGCTGAACCGATAACGCCTGCAACATTCGGTCCCATTGCATGCATGAGAAGGAAGTTGCTGGGGTCTGCCTTCTGGCCCTCAAGGTTAGCAACTCGTGCTGCCATAGGAACTGCAGAAACACCTGCAGAACCGATGAGCGGGTTGATCTGGCCTTTTGTGAGGAAGCACATGATCTTGGCTGTGATCAGACCACCGACAGTGGAAATAACAAACGCTGTAAGGCCGAGAGCAATGATAAGAAGTGTTTCTGCTCTGAGGAAGTTTTCAGCCTTTGCCGTTGCACCAACTGTGACACCGAGGAATATTGTTACGATATTCATAAGCTCGTTCTGTGCAGTTTTTGACAGACGGTCGGTAACTCCGCAAACATTGAGCAAATTACCAAACATCAGGCATCCCACAAGGGGCGCTGCATCGGGAACAAGGAGACAAACAACGCAGGTTACCGCAATGGGGAAGACGATCTTCTCGGTTTTTGAAACCGTGCGGAGCGTTGTCATTCTTATTTTTCTTTCCTTTTCGGTTGTGAGCATCCTCATAAATGGTGGCTGGATAAGCGGAATAAGAGCCATATAGCTGTATGCCGCAATAGCGATAGCACCGAGAAGGGCAGGGGCAAGTGTTTTTGTAACAAGGATAGCGGTAGGCCCGTCTGCACCGCCGATGATACCGATAGCAGCAGCGGCAAGCTGGTCAAACTGACCTGAGATTATCGCGCCTGCAAAAGCCACGAAGACGCCGAGCTGTGCGCCTGCGCCGATGATAAGGCTTTTTGGGTTTGCGATAAGGGGAGTAAAGTCTGTCATTGCACCGATTCCGATAAATATAAGGGAAGGATAGATGCCAAGCTTAACACCGAGATACAGGTAGTCAAGAAGACCGCCCTTCTTCAGAAGGAAATCAGTATCTATATAACCTGTTTCATTGATAAATATTGCATCATGGAACATCTCCGCACCGGGAAGGTTCGTGAGAAGCATACCGATAGCAATGGGGAGCAGGAGCAGTGGCTCAAAGCCCTTTACAATTGCCAGATAGCAAAGGACAAAGGAAATAGCAAACATAATTAGCGTCTGCCAAAAGTTGGGCTGAGCTATAAGCTTTGCAATGCCTGTTGAACCCATAAAATCAGCAATGCTGGAAATTATTTCGTTCATTTAATTATCACCCTTTCTTAAGATTTACTTGGTGATAATCAGTTCAATGTAAGAAGAACATCATCTGTAGCAACGGTATCGCCGGATTTAACGTTTACAGAAGCAACTGTTCCGTCTTCGGGAGCCTTGATATCGTTTTCCATTTTCATAGCCTCAAGAACGAGTAGAACATCGCCCTTCTTAACAGCAGTGCCTGGCTGAACGTTAACCTTCATAATGTTGCCCTGCATAGGAGCTTTTATTGCATTTGCGCCGGCAGCGGCAGGAGCAGCTTTAGGTGCTGCAGGAGCAGGAACAGCCGCAGGTGCCGGTGCTGCTGCGGGAGCTGCTGTTGCGGGTGCTACGGGAGCGGCATAAGCTGCTCCGCCTACTTCTTCAACTTCAACCTCGTAAACTACGCCATTTACTGTTACATTATATTTTCTCATTTTTAAATACCCCTTTATTATTTTTGATTCCACGGCTTGTTGGTGCCGCGCTTGAATGATACAACTCTAAAACCGTCAACAATTCCTTGCTCGGCTCTCATTGCTGAAATTGCCGCAACTATTGCCGCAATTACAGAGTCATCGTTTTGTACCGGTGCTTGTATTTCCGGCGCCGGAGTCTGCACCTTAGGTGCAGGAGCAGCAGGAGCTTGTTTTTTCTCTGCATTTTTGTTTGGATCTTTATAAAAAACAAACTTAAAGAGAGAGAGAACGAGCCAGATAACTGCAAGAACTCCAAAAACTATTATAAGACCGATAAGTGTTCTTTCAAGGGCATAAGCGATCCTTTCGGAGAGAACCATTGTGTTTGTTGCGATCTCCCGTTCAATTACATTTCCGCTCTCATCAACCTTTGTGAGCCACTCGGTGCTTACATTAAGCAACTTATTAAACATCATATACCTCCAAGATTACAGAGGGAGTACCGGATGACGTCTGTCGGGGTAGATCTCGGATTTTGAAGCCAGCATAGAAACTGCCGCACATATTCTCTGGCGTAGCTCACTGCTTTCGATAATATCGTCGATCTCGCCCTTTTCTGCCGCATCAACGGGAGAAGCGCACATTTCTTTCCACTGAGCCTCAAGCTCTTCTCTTGCAGCCTTGGGGTCACTGCCGCCAACCTTGTCGTTCCAAACAAAAGCAACTGCGCTTTCGGGGGGGAGAACGCTGATAGCTGCACCGTCAAGAGCAAGTGCAATGTCAGCACCGATGCTCTTTGAACCCATAAGAGTGTATGCCGCACCGTATGCCTTTCCGAGAACAACGGTAATCTTTGCGTTCTCGGATGCAGCAAATGCCATTGCAAGCTTTGCAAGCTCAGAAGCATAGGGAGCATTTGAAGAATCGTCCTCAGTGTCAAGTCCTGCTGTATCAACGAGAGTTACTGCAGGAATACCGAAGCTGTCGCAGAGAGAAAGGAACTTTGCAGCCTTTCTTGCGGCCTTTGCTGTGAGAGCGCCGCTGTTTTCCTTTGGCTGGTTTGCAATAACTCCGCAAACGATGCCTCCAAAGGAGGTAAAGCCAACGATCATTTCTTTTGCATAGGAAGAATAAAGCTCGGTAAATTTGCATCCGTCGCCAATGAGACCGAGTACATCCTTCATATCATAGCCTTCTGCTTTTATCATGCCGGAGATATCCACCTTGCGGTTAAGATCATCATTTGCGGCGATCTCAACAACACCTTCAGCGTTGTTTGAGGGGAGAATATCAACAAGCGCACGAGCTTTTGTAAGGGCATCATACTCGTCATCAGCGATCATTGCCGCCATTCCGATTTCTGATGCAAATTCTGCACTGGCGGTCTTGTCGCCCAGAAGGAAGGGAGAGTTTACATAAAGGCTTGTTTTTTCTTTAACTGTGATAACAGCGTCAAACATTGCCGCCGCAGTTGCCGCACTTCCCGCGCAAACTCCGGGGATAACTGCTATCTGAGGAATAACTCCGGAAGCATCGGAAACGCATTTCATGAGAAGACCGTAGCCTGCGAGAGCAGAAACGCCGTCATAAACAATTGCGCCGCAGCTGTCAAATATACCAACAACTGGTGCACCGTTTTTGATAGCGGCAGTATAAAGGCCTGCAATCTTCTTTGCGTGCATCTCATCAAAGGCACCCTTCATTCTTGAAGAATCCTGAGAGAAAGCAAATACAAGCTTGCCGTTTATTGCGCCATAGCCGCAGATAACTCCCTCAAATTCGTTTTCGTTGTTTTTACGGCGAAGATACGCTCCAATTTCTGCAAATGTACCTGCATCAAAAAGAGTTTCGATGCGGCTTCGCGCGCAAAAACCGTTTTTAGCACCGGACGCAGAAGCATTGTCGATATCTCGGAGCATACCCTTCAGCTTTTCGGCTGTTGTGGCTCTGACATCCTTCTTTGTCAGGTTTGCGGAATTTACATTTCCGTCCATGTTTTTTACCTCCGTTTATATTGCATTTTTATTGTTTACAATTTATCGGGGAATACATAAACCATTCTACCCCAATTTACACAAATTTTATCACATTTTGAATGTTTTGTCAAGCAATTCTCAAAGATATAATATTTTTTACATAAAGTTAATTATTGATT
>JAZNCT010000073.1:0-49472 GCA_045587665.1 Eubacteriales bacterium | reverse complement strand
AAAAAAACCAAAAAATCAAGAAAAAACTTTGTTAAATTTGCCTATTTGCTTAAATGTATATACAAATTGCACAAAATGAAAGATAAATATAATTTTTGGAATATGAAATATAATATTGAAAAAACGGCAAAATTATGTTATAATTACAATGGACTTGTGTTTGACGTTTGAAATTTTGTGAAAGGTATGTTGGTGAAATGGAGAAAAAGCTTACCGTTGACAGGATAGAAGAAGGAATTGCCGTTTGCTTTTCGGAGGACGGTGAAAAATATGAATTTTGTGCCGCACTCTCCGAGGGAGATGTTTTTTTTGCAGACATTTCCGAGTGTGGAGAAATAAGAGTTTTGGAAATGCTTGAAAAAGAGAAAGCCCAAAGGCGTGAAAAAAACACTTTCAGGCTGAGAGCGCTTTTTGAGAGAGGAGATAAAAACAAATGATATACAGCGGTTTTATGCTTCATGGCTTATATGATTACCTGACCTTCGGCAAGGAACATTCTCCTGTGCTCTATATAGCTTTGACGCTTGCTTGCATTATAATTCCTTATTTGATAGGATCTTTTAATTTTGCGGTCATTATTTCGAAAAAACGTTACGGTGAGGACATACGAACAAAGGGCAGCGGAAACGGCGGCACAACCAATATGCAGCGCACATACGGCAATAGAGCTGCTGTGTTTACCATGGCGGGAGATATGCTGAAGGCTGTTGTTGCGGTAACGGTAGGCTGTGCTCTTATGGGGCTTGTTGAGGGCGGATATATGGCAGCATTTTTCTGTGTTCTTGGCCATATGTTTCCCCTGTATTACCGATTTAAGGGTGGAAAGGGCGTGGCAACAAGTGCGGCAGCTATGCTGATGCTCAATCCTGTTGTGTTTTTTGTGATACTTTTTGTTTTTGTTTTTATTGTTGTTTCAACAAAATATGTTTCGCTTGGGTCTGTAATGGCTGCTCTCCTTTATCCTGTTATACTTCACAGAATAAACACCATAACGGTGGAGTGGTACAAGGCTAACGGAATCATGTGGGGCACGGATGTTATATTTGCCTTTCTTATGGCAATGATGGTGGTGTTTATGCACAGGGGTAATATAAAACGTCTTATGAACCACACCGAATCGAAGCTTTCTATAGGTAGGAAGAAGGAAAACAGTGAAAATGAAAACAAATAATGCTTATTCTGAGGAGCTTGCGGCTCTCTCCGGCATAATTGTAGATGCTTCAAAGGCCGGATGCCTTAAAAAAGCAGTGCTTTCAAAGCCTGTTTCTGCCCATATCAAAAGATCGGTTATAACACTGCGTCTTATCGGAGGCAGAGAAATGCTGCAGTGCGAGACCTTCAGAAGCGATAATAAGGCTGTTCACACAAACATTGAGCCTTCTGATACAGCCACACTTGCAGAGCTTTGCTTTGGATATATGCAGATAAATGTATTGACAAGCGCAGGTGATTGCGAATATAAAAGATCCCGCTCGGGCAAGGAGACTCTTATCGGCGCAGGTAAGCTGAAAAAAGAAGCATTTGCCGAAAGATCGCCTGTGGCCTTGATGAAAAATGATAAAGAGAAGAATTATATTCTAAGCGGCAGTGAGGATTTTTTGCGTCTGCTTGGCGTAAGCGACGAAAAAGGAAGAGTTCACGATAAAAAAAGACCTAAATTCAGGCAGATCAACAGATTTCTTGAGCATATCCGCGATATAGAAAAATACCTGCCTACCGAAGGCGAGCTGAGGATATGCGATCTTTGCTGCGGCAAAAGCTATCTTTCCTTTGCGGTTTATTATTATTTTGCAAATATAAAAGGCCGCAGTGTTTATATGACAGGGGTAGATCTGAAAAGCGATGTTATTGAATACTGCTCATCAGTTGCAAAATCACTTGGCTTTTCGGGGCTGGAATTTATTTGCGAAGATATCACAAAATATGTGACCGAAGCGCCCCCCTCTCTTGTTATTTCCCTTCATGCCTGTGACACGGCAACCGATATCGTCCTTCACAAGGCGGCTGAATGGAAAGCCCCTGTTATTCTTTCAACTCCCTGCTGTCATCATGAGCTGAATCACAGTCTGAAGTGTGAGGCCCTATCGTTCATAGCCGAACATTCTATGCTCCGCCAAAAGCTTTGCGACGCTGCAACCGATGCTTTGCGCCTGAAGCTTCTTGAAGCTAAGGGATATTCCTGTGCAGCTCTTGAGCTTATTGATCCCGAGGAAACACCAAAAAATATTATGCTTCGTGCGGTGCTCAGAAAGAACCCGTCTGCTTCATCATTGCGTAAAGCAAGAGAAGAATATGAAGAAGCAAAAAGATTTTTGTTAGGTGATTAAATGACGTATATAAATGCTCTTAAAAAGATAGCTTCCTTTCCGAGAACGGCAGGTGCGCCCACACTTGAACGCATGCGCCTGCTTTGCCGATATCTTGGCGATCCTCAGAAAAAACTTAAATTTGTGCATATTGCAGGCACAAACGGAAAAGGCTCATGCGCTTCTATGCTGGATTTTGTGCTGAGAGAGGCCGGCTATGTGTGCGGCAGATTTGTCTCTCCATATATCCTTGATTTCAGAGAGAGGATAACTGTGGACGGCAGGATGATAGAACACGAAGAACTTTGCAGTATAACAGCAAAGGTGTCTATGGCTGTTTCTGAAATGCAGAGAGATATCAAACGTGCCCGTGAAGGCGAGGCGGTACCGTTCTCTGTTCCGAGACAATTGCTGGACGGCAGCATTTCTGATATGACGGTGCAATTTGAGATAGTAACAGCTATCGGATTTTTGTATTTTCTTGAAAAGAGATGCGATGCGGTGATACTTGAGTGTGGACTTGGCGGACGCTATGATGCAACAAATATTATAGATCCCCCTATGGCGGCGGTTATAATGAGCATCGGGCTTGACCACACAGAGCTGCTTGGTGAAACCGAAGTGAAGATCGCTGCTGAAAAATGCGGGATTATTAAAAGAGGAACATCCGAGGTCGTCAGTTATCCACAGCTACCTGAGGTGAGGCAGGTGATATCCGATGCCTGTGTTGCCGCAAATGCACGGATAACAGTTCCTGTAAGATCAGAGCTGAGGCTCATTCATTCATCGCTTGGCGGTCTGGAATTTGAATATTACGGAAAACATTATAAGACAAGGCTTGCGGCTTCATATCAGATGCTGAATGCGGCAACTGTTATTGATGCGGCGGCGGCTCTTTCAAGAGTGGGAATGGATCTGCCATATGAAGTTGTTGCAAGGGGGCTTGAGAGGGCATGGTTTCCTGCCCGTTTTGAGGTGCTTGGAGTCTCTCCAACCGTGATAATCGACGGTGCTCACAATGCTTCGGGAATTGAGGCTTTCACCGAAAGTCTTGATGTGGTGGCACATTCGATCAAAGGAGAGGTAACCTTTGTTCTTGGTATGCTTAAAGACAAGGATCCTAAAAGTGCTCTTGCTCCTTTTGCAGAGCTTATAAAAAGAGGAAATATAAGGGTAAGAAAGATCGTTACACTGACGCCGGATAGCCCAAGGGCTATGGAAGCATCCGAGCTGAGTGATATACTGCTTGATATAACAGAGGGAAGGGTGCCGATTGAAGCCCTCACAACCCTTGGCAATAGGAAAGCGAAGGAGCTTTGCGCTTTGTTTTCCGATATCCGTGAAGAGGATGCTGTCGTTTCGTTTGGATCTTTGTATCTTGCTTCAGAGATGCGTGACATTTTAAGAGCTTTTCTTGAAAGCTATGAAGTATAAAAAGGTTGATGCCATTGGCATCAACCTTTTTCATTATTAAATTCCGTCTTTGTAAATAATGGACTCCCCTGTTTCGCCACTCTTGAAGCAAGCTTCCATTACCTGAAGTACACGGCGTACCTCGCTGAGCTTAATGAGCTGTTCTTCACTTCCGTCGATAGCCTTGACAACATTGCGGTAGAAATCGTGAACGTCGGATGTGGGACGCTCAATTTCATATGTATCAAGTGTGATCTCGTCTCTTGGCGCCATTGTCTTTGTAATGCCTGCCGCTGTCTGGACGGGCATAACTTCCTTTTCGTTCCATGCCTTCATCTTGGCAACCTTGCATTTTTTCTGCCAATCTTCGATAAGAGCAGAGCCAGTTTTACACTGCATATAGAATCTGGGCATATAGATGAAGTTGTATGTACCAACCTCAACGGTTGCTCTCTTGCCCGACTCGAATGTGAGCATCAGGTGCATACCGTCGTCAACCTCTTCCGTTGTGATATTATTAAGCTCACAGTATATTTTAACTATCTTTTCGGGGATGAGCTGAAGCATCTGGTCGATAAGGTGAACGCCCCAGTCAAGAACCATTCCGCCGCCATAGGGCTTCAGGCATCTCCAGTCTGAAGGAATTCCTCTCGAACCGTGAACACGGGATTCGATATTTATAGTTTCACCGATCTCTCCGCTTTCAATAATTGATTTAATAGCAAGAAAATCAACGTCCCAACGTCTGTTCTGGTGAACGGTGAACAGCTTGCCGGCCTTTTTTGCTGCTTCGCACATATCGTCAAAATCAGCAATGGAAAGAGCCACAGGCTTTTCACAAACAACATTTTTGCCCTTTTCAAGAGATCTTATCACAATGTCCTTGTGAACATCGTTTGGTGTTGCACAAACAACGATATCAACATCCTTATCTGCAAGTATTTCTTCAAACGAAGCGTATGCCTTTATACCTGCGTCCCGTGCGGCTTGCTGTCTTTCTTCTTTTATATCAAAGACCCCGGCAAGGGCGATAACATCGCTTGCAAGAGCGTGCTTTGCGTGCCAGCCACCCTGTCCTCCATATCCAACAACTGCAATTTTCTTTTTCATAATTCAATGCCTCCAAAAACAGTTTCACATGAAAATAAAAAGTGTGAAACGTGAATTCAACAGTATTATAAGACAAATTATGCTAACTATCAAGTCATAAATAGGCAATTTTCGGACAAAAATTGCTATTTAGCTGTTTATGCAAGGAAATACACAGATCATATTGCAAAAATGATACAATATTATGCAAATTTGTGCTAAAATTGTTATATTGTCTTTATTTTATTGACAATCCTCAGAAAAGTGATATAATCATAATGTAAAATAATGTGCAGGTTCGACCTGTGCTATAACAAGCAAGGAGAATAAAATGAACAAGGTTTTAGAAGAACTCTCCCTTATAGGTATTGTTCCCGTAATTAAAATTGATGACGCAAAGGATGCGCTCCCTCTTGCAAAGGCTCTTATCGACGGTGGTCTCCCTTGTGCTGAGGTTACTTTCAGAACAGCGGCTGCAAAAGATGCTATCAAAGCTATCGCAGAGGCTTATCCGGAGATGATCGTTGGTGCAGGCACTGTTCTTACACCCGAACAGGCGGATATCGCTGCTGAAGCAGGCGCAAAATTCATCGTCAGCCCCGGTCTCAACCCCGAGGTTGTTAAGCACTGCGTAGAAAAGGGATACCCTATAGTTCCCGGTATAAATAATCCCACAGGCATCGAGCAGGCTCTTTCTCTCGGCCTTGATACAGTCAAATTTTTCCCGGCTGAAAACTCCGGCGGCATTGCTATGATCAAGGCTATGTCTGCTCCCTATGGCGGCGTTAAGTTTATGCCCACAGGCGGAATCGGCCCTGCTAACGTAAAGGATTATCTTGCGTTCAATAAGATCATTGCTTGCGGCGGAAGCTGGATGGTTAAGGCTGACATGATCGCGGCAGGCGATTTTGACGGCATCAGAAAGCTCACAGAGGAAGCTGTTGCAACAATGCTTGATTTCAAGGTGGTTCACCTCGGTGTAAACTCTGCTGATGAGGCTGAGGCAGATGCTTCCGCAAAGACACTTGAGAAGGCATTTGGCTTTGCAAAGGATGAGAGAACAAAGTCTATCTTTGCAAGTTCCTCAATCGAGATCATGAAGAGCAAGGGTATGGGCACCCATGGTCATGTTGCTATCAAGACCAGCAATGTTGACAGAGCTGTTTATCACCTTTCTCGCAAGGGATTTGAATTTGATATGTCAACAGCTACTTATGCTCCCGACGGAAGTATGAAGTTCGTTTATCTCAAGAACGAGATCGGCGGATTTGCTTATCATTTGGTAAAATAATATATTGCGAAAGGAAGAAAATATAATGAAAAGAATAGTTACATTCGGCGAGATCATGCTTCGTCTCGCACCTGAAGGCTACTACCGCTTCAGCCAGGCAACAAGCTATGGCGCAACATACGGCGGCGGTGAGGCAAATGTTGCAGTTTCACTGGCTAATTTTGGCATGGAGGCAGCTTTTGTTACAAAGCTCCCTGCTCACGATATCGGTCAGGCAGGCGTGAATGCTCTCCGTCAGTTTGGCGTAGAAACAAAGTTCATCGCACGCGGCGGTGACAGAGTTGGTATCTACTTCCTTGAGAAGGGCGCAAGCCAGAGACCTTCCAAGGTCATCTATGACCGCGCCGGCTCTTCAATTTCTCAGGCTACAGTTGCTGATTTTGATTGGGATGCTATTTTTGAAGGCGTCGATTGGTTCCATTTCACAGGAATCACTCCGGCTCTTGGCGATAATGTTGCTGAAATATGCAAGGTTGCTTGTGAGAAGGCAAAGGCAAAGGGAATCACCATTAGCTGTGACCTTAACTACCGCAAAAAGCTCTGGACAAGAGAAAAGGCAGGTCAGGTTATGGGCTCTCTGATGCCCTATGTTGATGTTTGCATTGCAAACGAAGAGGACGCAAGCGATGTGTTCGGTATCAAGGCGGCTGACACCGATATTACAGGCGGTAAGCTGAACCATGAGGGCTATAAGAGCGTTGCAAAACAGCTCTCCGACCGCTTTGGATGCAAGAAGGTTGCTATCACCCTTCGTTCTTCTATCTCCGCAAACGATAACGACTGGAAGGCTATGCTTTACGATAAGGCAACCGATGATTACTATTTCAGCCGTTCCTACAGAATCCATATCGTTGACCGTGTTGGCGGCGGTGACAGCTTTGGCGCAGGACTTATATATGCAACTCTGAGTGAAATGGATCCTCAGTCCACTATCGAGTTTGCTGTTGCGGCAAGCTGTCTCAAGCACACTATCGAAGGCGATATGAACCAGGTTTCTGTTGCCGAGGTTATGCAGCTGGCAGGCGGCGACGGCTCGGGAAGAGTTGTCAGATAAGTTTGAAATATATAAGCGGCAGACGCAAAACGTCTGCCTCTTTTCATTTACATAAACGATTTTTCAAAATTAGATTGACAAAATGTAAAAATACTTTTAGCCGCCTTGACATTGACAAAATTGTGGATATAATGTATATGTGAAAATTTGTTCTCTTATATACCGGAGGTTAAAATCTAATGAGAAAAACTAAAATTGTTTGTACTATTGGTCCTGCTTGTGAGGACGAAAAAACTATAACGGAAATGTGCCTTGCGGGTATGAATGTTGCCCGTTTGAATTTTTCACACGGCTCTCGCGAGGACCATTTGAAAAAGATAAATATTATTAAAAGCGCAAGAGCAAAGCTCAGCCTTCCGGTTGCCATACTTCTTGACACCAAAGGCCCCGAATATAGGATCGGCACCTTTGAAAATGGAAAAATATCTCTTTCTGACGGCGATATATTTACCTTTACAACAGATGATATCGTTGGAAACGAGGAAAGAGTTTCCGTTAGCTACAAGGGGATGATAAATGATCTTGAAGTCGGCGACAAAATATTGCTTTGCAACGGGCTTGTTCACTTTGAGGTGACAGAGCTGAAGGACAATGAGGCAGTTTGCCGTGTCCTTATCGGGGGCGAAGTTTCAAACCGAAAGAGTATGAGCTTCCCCAACAAGGTTCTTCAACAAAAGTATCTTAGCGAGCAGGATAAGGCGGATATCGAGTTTGGCGTAAGAAACGGAGTGGATTTTATTGCTTGCTCATTTGTCTCCTGCGCACAGGACCTTATCGACGTTAAAAACTATATTGCCGAGATCGGCGGATCTCAGGCTGATATAATTGCAAAAATTGAAAATCAGTCAGGTGTTGACAACATAGAGTCTATCTGCTGTGAATGTGATGGCATTATGATAGGCAGAGGTGATATGGGCGTTGAGATCCCCTTTGAAGAGCTTCCTGCTATCCAAAAGCATCTTATCACCACCTGCCGTATGCTAGGCAAGAGAGTGATAACCGCAACAGAAATGCTTGAGAGCATGATAAGCAATCCGAGACCCACAAGAGCGGAGATAAGCGATGTTGCAAATGCGGTTTATGACGGGACGAGTGCAATAATGCTTTCGGGAGAGACTGCGGCAGGAAAATATCCTGTGCTGACTGTTCAAACTATGTCCAAGATAGCTGAGCAGACCGAAAAATCAATACACTATGCAAAGAGATTTCACACAAACGAATTTAAGATAAAGAATACGGTTGACGCACTTTCTCATTCCACCTGCGGAATGTCTATAGATATCGGTGCAAAGGCAATAGTTGTGTGCACAAGGACAGGAGTTACTGCAAGAATGGTATCCCGATTCCGCAGTCCTGTTGATATCATAGGTCTTACCACAAATGAGATCACATGGCGAAAGCTTGCCCTTTCCTGGGGAGTTATGCCTATGATGGCCGAGGAATTCAACTCAACCGATGTGCTTTTTTATACAGCAAAGAAGATAGCAAAATCTGCTTTTTCTCTTGAGAGCGGTGACAATATTCTTATCACTGGCGGTGTTACAAACGGCGATTCGGGAAACACCAGCCTTATTAAGGTTGAAACTATATAATAAAAAGATCCCAATTATCTGACGAAGATAATTGGGATCTTTTTAATAGAATGTGGCAACCTCTTTTTCGGGCTTTACTGCAAAAGAAGTTCCTGTGGCACTGAGTACCGGGCCTTTTCTCTCGTAAAGCACACATTTTTCAAAGCTGATCTTCGCTGTTACACTTACCCACTCTCCGTCTTTAAGTGAGCTTGGATAGGGAAGCCGGCAAACAAGACCGCTGTATGCGATATCGTCAGCACAACAGGTCATGATAGGTCTTCCGATAACAAACATATTTGGAGAAAGAGCAGGATTCCTTGCAACCATACCCTTGAATTTGACGGTTTTACCGATGTAAAACTCAAGATCCTCCGAAAGATCTCTATACCAAAGAGCATAATCGTCGTCACCTATTTCTATAATAGGTGCTTCTTTGTCAAAAGGGAGGGGATCTTCGATCTCGTCATATTCCACTTCTCCGCCAGGATAATCATATATTATGGTAGCCCCCCGGCTAATGCCTCGAACTATCTTATGAAATTCATCTTTATTCACATTTGGACTGTCGGCGCGGTTGAATATAACCAGCTCCGCATCATTTAGCTTGTCTACTACAAGAGAACGCATATTTGCATTGTAGGTTAAAAAGGTGTTTGAATCGACAAAAAACATTTGCTGATAGATAGCCCAGTTTTCTGGCATTGCGGCGTAAAAATCCTTCAGCTGCCACATACCGTTATATTCAAGAACTATCCTATCAAGCATATGCTGGCTTGCTATTCGGCTGAGATTTTGACGTGTCAGCTCTTCTTCGTCCTCTATCTGTGCAAAATACACATTTTGTCCCCAAAACCGTGTGGGGTCATATTCTTCGACACCCTCTTCGCAAACAAGGAGCAAGGTCTTATCGCCTGAATTGAATTTTTTGTCTTCCATAGACTCTTGAATGAATCTTGTTTTTCCGGATTCAAGAAATCCTGTGAAAAGGTATACGGGAATCATGTCTCTTGCCATATCAAACTCCAAATTTTTCAGCTAAAGCGTTCTCTTTAAGGTCTGCGCCGATAACGCAAAGACGACCGATTATATCTGCAGAGCCGCTTCTCACATTCTGCTCGCCGGGAACATAGTCAAAATGTATCCAGCCTCCGTCTGCTGCTTCAACTATACCCTTTGCTCGAAGCACCATACCACATTCGGTGCCTTCTGAAAAGCCCTCAAGAATTGCACTTATCTCGTCCAAAGTAAATCTCTTTGTTGTCTCAACGCCCCAGCTTGCAAACACATCATCGGCGTGGTGGTGATGCTCGTGATTATGATCGTGACATCCGCAATCACAGTGCTCTCCGTGGTCGTGGTGATGCTCCTGTTCATAATGATGCTCGTGCTTCAGCTTTTTAAGCTCGCCTTCAAGAGAAGTTTTCTGCTCCATTGCATCAAGGATCTGACCACCGTCAAGCTTATCCCAATCTGTTGTGATGATGATAGCATCAGGGTTGTGCTCTCTCAGCAGTTTAACTGTTCCGGCAATCTTTTCTTCCTTTGCTGAGCCGGTTCTGCTGAGCACGATGCAGGTTGCGTTTTCTATCTGATCGCCAAAAAATTCGCCAAAGTTTTTAAGATACATTTTGCATTTGCCGACATCTGCAACGGTGACGGTGCCGCAAAGCATTGCATCATCCTCGTCAATGCTTTTAACGGCTTTTATAACGTCGCTGAGCTTTCCGACGCCGGAAGGCTCGATGAGTATTCTGTCGGGATGAAATTCTGTGATGACCTTTTTCAGTGCTATGCCGAAGTCGCCTACAAGCGAACAGCATATACAGCCTGAATTCATCTCGGTAACTTCTATTCCCGCATCACGCATAAAGCCGCCGTCTATGCCTATTTCTCCAAATTCGTTTTCAATGAGTACCAGCTTTTCGCCGCTGTAAGCTTCTTTTATAAGCTTTTTAATGAGAGTGGTTTTTCCTGCGCCGAGAAAGCCGGAAAAAATATCTATCTTTGTCATTGCCGTGCTCCTGAATAAATTTTGATAATCTATTATACTCCCATTTCTCTTAAAATGCAATAGCTTTGTTTAAATATCCACTCTCATTCCCGAAACGGCACTGATGAAAAGTTCTTTGCCGTCTGCTTCTATTCTGTAGCAAAGGCTCTCTATGCCTTCTGTTCTTTCAACTTTGCAGAGAACAGGCGAAGATGAGGGGTACTTTGCGGTTATATCCTCATAGGAAAGGATGTTTTGGGGAATGGACTGCGATTTGACACGGTATTTATAGTAGTCTGTGGCATCATAAAGACATATCCTTCCGCTGCCGCCCGAAACGCCTACTTTTATGCTTTCGCTGAGACAGAGAATTTTGTTTTTTGTTATTGGCGTATATCTGAAAATATGAAGTCCTGAAGAGATCCCCAGATAGTCACACTCCATATCCGGCGGCGAAAAGCCTGTTTCGCTCATAAACTTATCGGAGAGCCCCCTTGCACTTTCACTGTCGAAATTTATTTCATCCTCCTGTTTGTCAAATAGGAACTGCAAAAGTATGCCGCTTTTTGCACTTATAACAGCCGAAATATTTCTGCCCGAAACATTATAACAGGGAAACGCACTCCCCGTGAGACATACATCAATGTATGCGTTTTTACCTAAATGCTTTCTTGCCAGGGCCTTTGCGTCCTTTTCTTTGATCATATCTCCCCCAATAGTGCCAAAACCGCTTGAAGGGGCATTTGTGCCGTATCCGCTTTCATATAGAATAGTTTCAAGCAGGGTGTCTGAAAAGATAGCGGATAGCCTTTCCTCAAACTCCTCTTGGTCCTCCACAAGATGTGGCAGCGCATCATTTATCATATCTGAAGCATAGGTGTAAAGTATTTGAAAATGAGAGATGCTTGGTGGTATATCGGTTGAAAAAATACTTTCCGGCTCTGTGGTGGCTTCATTCCTTATTCCCAGCTTCAGCGCATTTTCGGACAGGAGCGAAACGCAGGTCAGAAAGGAAAAAAGCTCCTCTCCTCCTGCGTTTGAAAATCCAATGTATCCTGCCGAGTTTTTGGCAAGCTCTGCCGCAAGGCGTACATCTGACAGAGCGGAGGACAGATCTCCGTTTGATTTTTCTAAAAGCTCCGAAAGACTTTCGCGGAGCAATTCAAGGCTTTCTGCACACTCGCTTAAAGTCAGATTGTCATAGGACCTTCTGGTTTCGGCAAGAGATCTTTCAAGTAAATGGGCCTTAAAAGCAAAGCCTGCTCCCACTGCGGCAAATGCAAAGAGAAAGCAGGCTGTTTTTATATTTATAAAGCTTTTTGTCATTGTTGCGCATCCTTTTTTTATTTATTTTGGATGTGCGAGAGCTTTTTTACCCATGAAAAATATCGGCGCAAATGGTATATATGTGAAATCAAAGTTCTTTTATCATCTGGTTTAGTATCAGCTCTGAAATACCCATGTCGATTCGGGACTTTTGACTGTTTTCAAAAACCAGCTTTGGTGAGCAATCCTTTGTGCAAAGCTCTTTTTCAAGGAATTGAGAAAACCACTCCGAAAAACGGTGCTCGGTGCTGCTTACAAAAACAGAATCCGGACAGAGAACAGAAACAAGGGGACGCAGAGCGGAACCGATGTGAGCAGCTAATTGTTCTTCTTCGGCAAATTGGGATCTGTCGGAAAGATTTTCGGCAACCGTCTTTCCGTTTTTACAGCACAGGTCTTCGAAATGCGACGGACGCTGAAGCACCTTGCCGCCAAAAATTACACAGCCGCGGGGGCTTTGATCAATGCTCAGATTTATCGCACACCCTGTCATATCCGCCCCAAGCTCTGAAATGCAGGAAAATGCCGCGGCGGTAACGCTGTTCATTATTTTATTCGGTGAGAAGCCTATAGAGCGTTTCATTGTGTCGGATATTTTAATTCCTTGAAGGTGCTTTGGGGCAGGCGAGATAACTGTGTCGCTTTCTTCATCATAATCACCGCAAACGCATATACCTGTTCCAACGAGCTTTTTTGACATCAAATGCTTCATCAGCAGAGAACCGGTGTCTCTGAAAAATATTATCAGATTGTCCTCAGGGAAAAGACTGTCATTATATGGATAGATCATCGAATCGGTTTGATTTAATGCCAGATCCATTATGGACGCTCTGAACTGCATACTTGATATATCGATCGCAAGGATAAAATAACCGTCAGATACTGTAAGCATGCCGGCTCTTCTGCCGGCGCTTCCCGTTGCGGGCTTTGCCTGCCTTATTATTCCTTCCTTTGAAAGGGCGTCGGCCACTTTGCCGACAGTCATAAGGCTCAGACCTGTTTTTTGTGATATCTCAGCGCGGCTTATGCCTCCTGAGGCAGAGATCTCTCTGAAAATAGCCAGTGTGTTTTCATTCTTTATACTGCTTTGACATAGTTTGTCAAACTCGTTTTTTGCCACTTTTTATATCCTCTCCGTTAATTTTTAAATTTTTTTGGTTTTCATTTAATAATTATATATTTTTTTAATTCCCCTGTCAAGACGAAAGCTGTCGAAAAGGGAATTTTCAGAAAAAACAATTTTGAAAATACAGGAAAAATAATTGGAAAAGCCCTTGACAAATGAGATAAATAATGTTATAATAATCTGCCGCATAATTTGGGGGCTTTTCAAGCGTGCAATTTTGCACCGCCTTCATTAGCGAGTCTTAAAAAGAAAGAGAGGTGCTTTTCGTGTTTGCAATTATTGAAACCGGCGGAAAGCAGTACAAGGTTAACGAGGGCGATATCATTTTCGTTGAGAAGCTGGACGTTAACGAAGGCGAAACTGTTACTTTTGACAAAGTAATGGCATTATCTACCGGAGATGACTTCAAGGTTGGCGCTCCCACAGTTGAGGGTGCAAAGGTTGAGGCAAGTGTCGTTAAGAACGGCAAGGCTAAGAAGATCTACGTCATGAAGTACAAGGCAAAGAAGAACGAGAAGAAGAAGATTGGTCACAGACAGCCTTACACAAAGGTTCAGATCACAAAGATCTGCGGCTAATTTTGCGCTATGACGAAAATCGTTTTTTATCGAAGCGGCGGAGTTTTCTACGGCTTTGAAGAACAGGGGCATACCGGCTTTGGCGAAGAAGGGAATGACATTCTCTGCGCCGCGCTTTCGGCTATGACTATGCTTATAATCAACTCTATTGAAATTGCTTATGCGTCGGACGTTGAATATGAGATCGACGAAAAGACCACCGATATTCGTGTCAGGTGCCGTGCGGCTCTTCCTCAGTTTGAGGATGATGAACGCAAGCGTTATGCGGTTTCGGGCATTTTTACGGCTTATTATTATCAGCTTAATGATATGCTTGAGGAGTATTACGATTTTCTCGATGTAACGGTCAAGGATATTGACTATCAGTAATTCGTTTTTCTGAAGGAGCGGCAAGGCCGCAACCAAAAATTATGGAGGTAGAAATAATGTTAAGACTCAGTTTACAGTTCTTTGCTCATAAAAAGGGTGTTGGTTCTACAAAGAACGGTCGTGACAGCGAATCCAAGAGACTTGGTGTTAAGAAGTCCGACGGTCAGCCCGTTAAGGCAGGCAACATCATTATCAGACAGAGAGGAACAGCAGTTCATCCCGGTAACAATGTTGGTATCGGCAAGGATGACACTCTCTTTGCTCTTATAGACGGTAAGGTTAAGTTTGAGCAGAAGACAAAGGCTAAGAAGCAGGTTAGTGTTTACGCTGACTGATCTTTCTTAAAACAAAAGGGCGTTCGCAATATGCGAAGGCCCTTTTGTTTTGTGCTTAGATATTCATTTTTATGTTCCAAAGATAAAAAGCTTGCAATACGACATATATTCCCGAACCAGATTTGTATATAGCGTAGCTTTTCCTGTATCGGGGGCACTGTAAAAATAGGTTAGGCCTAAATCAATTCCCATTTTAGCGCAGAGGTATTTGACTCTTGGCAGATGAAAATTTGTGGTGACAAAGGCAAGTGAGCCTTCAAAGCCCATTCGGTCTAATATCTCAGATGTATTTCTTATGTTTTCAATCGTGTTGTGCGAGGCATCCTCAATTATTATTCTATTTCCGTCAATGCCTTTTGCCATAAGGTAATTCTTCATACATTCGGCCTCACTTATAGGCTCGTCGCTTCCTTTGCCGCCGCTGGCAATACATATAAGATCATCTCTTTCGGATAGAAGAGCATATGTTGTTTCAAGGCGATTGCGGAGGATCTTGCCGGGCTGGCTGTCTGCATTGACCTTTGCCCCAAGGTTTATGACAACAGTTTGCTCGGGAAGCTCCGAAACCTCTGGAGCATTATGCTCACATGCAAGGATATATGAGCAAAGAAGAATAAAGCTCACGGTATAAAAAGCAAGGCCGGCGGCGTACATTGTGCGCAGAAATGGGTATGCAACTCCAAACAGTCTTTGGAGTACCCCGCGCCTATGCAGAATTATCGCCAGCGGAATCAGAAAAATGACTGCAAGTGAAACTATATAGGGCAGAAGTCCCTCGCTCCATATGATAAGCTTTATGAAATATGAAAAATAATTTATAAACATAAAGACAGAGCCAATGACTATCACTATACTAAGAATTTTGTTGTATTTTTTCAAAACGACCTCCAAAATATGAACTGAAATAATTTTAGCATATAAAAATTCCCTTGTCAATGGAATTTGATTGACAAGGGAAGAAAAATAGTGTATAATCTATTTTATAAATGCAAATTCACCGTATATGGCTGTTATCCTATCTTTATATTCTTCAAAGTGTGGGTCGTTTTTTTGAATAACGTAAAGTGCGCCCATCGTGGGGTCAACTCCAAGGAGGGCGTCTCTTGCGGCGTGGCGTGTCCGTTCAGGTAGCTCCTTTTCAAAGCTTTTTGGGTAAAGCTGCGCGCTTTTGATCACGGAAGATAGTGAGGAGGGAAAGGCGGCATTTTTCTCTCTATTTAGTAAAACCGCTCCAAAAGCAACTCTTGCGGCATATATTTCGTTTGGTACTGCCATATCTATAGCCCTTGCCAAAAGCTCGGCTCGGCTCTCGTTTGAAGCATTGTGCCCTTCTTCTGCTATTGTAGGCAAAGATACATCTTCTGCAATTATATACGGTTCGAGACCGCATTCCCTGAAGCTTTTATTTTCGAATGATCTGTCTCCGCTGTTTTGGAGTATGTTGAAGAGCAGAAAAAGTGACATTGTCATAAATGAGCATGAAAGGACAAATGCCATAAAGGCCTGCTTTATATCACCGGGAAAGCTTTTTTTTATGAAACCAAAGATATTAGACATTTTAAATTCCCCCTGTTTTTTAATAGTATTGCCTAAAGATCAGGGGTGTAATACCAAGAAAAACTCAAAGTGAGAATGGATATGGAAAAAGAGATAAAGATAAAAATACTTTCTAAACAATATGAGCTTTCAAAGGTTCTTATGGATAAGCTTTTTGCCTCTATGGAGGAAGAAGAATTTCTGGATGAGGCAGAGGGTGAAGAAACTGAAGAGAAGCAGGAGGATGATGTTCTTGAGCTTTATGCCGACGGTTTTTTGACCGAAGAGAATGGATGTGTTGAGATAACATATGAGGAAAGTGAGCTTACCGGAATGGAGGGAGCCACAACCAAGATATCCTTTGAAAAAAACAATTCCGGGCTTGTGAGTATGATGCGTGGCGGAAGTGTTACCACTGCAATGGTTTTTGAAGAGGGAAGGCGTCATATTTGCGTTTATGAAACGCCTATTATGCCGTTTGAGCTGTGTATACACACATTAAAGATTAAAAATCATCTTTTGGAGAATGGGACGCTTTATCTTGACTATATTGTTGAATTCAAGGGTGCGCAGGCTGAAAGAACAAAATTTACTTTCACGATTGATGAAAAAACGCCTTCTGCGTCTCCCTTTGATGAATATGATCATATGTGAAAAGTGTGGTGATAATGTGAAAAAGCTTTTATGTATAGCGGTGGCACTGACATTTATTCTTGAATGTGGTTTTGTACTTCCCGTGTTCTCAAGTGAGCAGGTAGAGTTTTCTTTTCCCGAGACTGCTGATTTTATAAGCTTTGAGGGATATCAGGTCAGAGAGACCGAGTATAACGGCCTGCGTTCGATATTCACGGCAGAGCTTTCAAAAATGCCGGATCTGAGCCGAGACGGCTATGAAGTGATTGAATACGGCACTGTAATGGCGTCAAGCTCTCTGCTTGAAAAAAACGCTGACGAACTTGTTGTGGAAAAGGGGGAGAATGGGGAGTATGTTACCCTTTCATACGGAAAAATAATTCCCATTTTCAGAGACGGCAGGACGGTTGGCAAAACTATCAGTGCAGATAAAAGTGTTTTGAAATATGCTTGCACTGTTACAAATTTTTCTGTTGATAATTTTGACAAAGATGTAAGTATAAGAGGTTATGCTGTCTTGGCTTCGTCAAATGGCGAAGAAAGGGTTGTTTACGCAGATTATCCTGTTATAGAATATAGATCTGTCAGCCTTGCGTCAGTTTGTGACGCTATGCTTGGATCGGGTGAAATAACAAAAGACAATATAAGCTATTCCCATGTGGTAAAATACAGGGAACAGCTAAAGGAAGAAGAGGACTGGGGCCCCATATGGAAGCCCTGATAAAAAGATAAAACGGTTGAGCCTTGGCTCAACCGTTTTATCTTTTTATGCAAGATCAAATCCAAAATAATTCTTTGTGTTATTATAGCAGATGTCGCAAATGAGCTGTGCAAGCTGTTCATAATCATCGGGGTAGAGACCTTCTTCAACCCATGTGCCAACGATGTCGCAGAGGATGCGGCGGAAATATTCGTGCCTCGGATAGGAGGTAAAGCTTCTGGAGTCGGTAAGCATACCGAGGAAGCGACCGAACGCGCTGAGATTTGCGAGAGATTTCATCTGATTTCTCATGCCGTCGATATTATCATTGAACCACCAAGCACTGCCCTGCATGATAGTTGGTACATAGCCATCGGAGCCTTGGAAAGAACCGATAAGTGAGCCGATAGCCTCGTTGTCTGCAGGATTTATGGAATAGAGAACAGTTCTTGGCATGGCGTCATTAACTGTGAGATAATCAAGAAGATGACCGAGATCACGGATGCAGTTCTTTCCGTGAATATTGTCATAACCGCTGTCTCTGCCGAGGGCCTTGAACATCTTTGTGTTGGGATTGCGCGCTACGCCGAAGTGAAGCTGCATTACCCAGCCGCGGTTCTTATACTGCTTGCCGAAGAAGTAAAGCATCTCGCTCTTGAAGAGTGTCAGCTCATCATCTGTTATGTCCTTGCCGTCGGAAGCAAGAGCCTTTTTGAAGATAAGGTCTGCATGATATTCATCGGGCTTTGCAAAGGTGATATAATCGTCCATGCCGTGGTCGGCAGTTTTGCATCCGAGGGCTTCAAAACGGTTAAGGGATGCTTCAAAGGCAGCCATAAGCGATCTGAGATCGGTGATCTCTACACCGTTTGCCTTGCCAAGCCTCTCAATATAGGCTGTGATGCCTGCGCGCTCGATATTGAGCCCTGTATCCGGACGGAATGCGGGAAGAACCTGAGTGCTAAAGCTCTTATCCTCTGCGAGCTGCTTGTGATATTCAAGAGAATCGGCAGGATCGTCTGTTGTGCAGAGAAGAACGCAGTTGCTTTTTTCAATGAGCTTTCTTGCACTCATGTCGGGATCCTGCAGCTTTTCTGCTGTTATATTCCAGATCTCGTCGCAGTTCTTTTCGTTTATGATCAGATCACAGTCGAAATAGCGGCGAAGCTCAAGATGACTCCAATGGTAAACGGGATTGCCAATAAGAGATGGCATTATCTTGCAGTATTCGCGGAATTTTTCATATGCGGAGGCATCTCCCGTGATGTATTTTTCAGCTACACCGCATGAGCGCATTGCTCTCCACTTATAGTGGTCGGCGGCAAGCCAAAGCTCGGTGATGTTTGAATAGCTTACGTTATCGGCAATTTCTTTTATGGGAAGATGACAGTGATAGTCGATAATAGGCATTTTTGAAGCGTAATTTTCATAGAGAAGCTCTGCGGTTTTATTTGAAAGCAGAAACTTTTCATCCATAAATTTTTTCATATGGGTTATCTCCTTATATAATTATTCACCATAACTTTATCATAAATTTTCCTGCTTTTCAAGTGGCATTTACCAATTTAATAACAAATACAATACTTTTTAAAAATAATATTGCAAAAAATGCAAAAATGATATATAATATATTATTATAAACATAGTTTTGGAGATTAAAATGAACGATCTTAAAAATTTCAGTCTTCTTTATCCCGATGCTTCGCTTGAAGCAGAGCATTATTCGGGAAAGGGAGTTCCTGCAATAAGTATGGAAGAGCTCAGCGAGCTGGGGCTTCTTGAATTTCTTGATCCCGAGAGCCGTGATCTCAGCGAATATTTTACTATGTCTCCTGCTGTTATGAACTATCGCCGGGATATGTTCAGGGATATGCTTGATTTTGAGGAGCTGGGAAGAATGCTAAACTCTGTTATTCCGATTCTTTCTGATATCGGCGAGCTTCGCCGTCTTGAAGTGGATAGCGGAAATGCCGAGGATTATCTCATGTGCATCACAGAGATCGAGCTTTATATTTCAAGCATTGATCTTCTTAAAAGATATCTTGTTCCTCTTCGTCAGTCTCTTAGAAGTGAAGCCTTCAAGACACTTGCCGAGAGGATCTACGAGCTTTCCGAGAGCGATTATTATAAAGAGCTTAACGTTAAGCTTAACGAGCTTACCAATAGGGTAAGGGAGATAAAATCCGTGACTATCGGTGTCAACCTTGATGCTCAGCTTAGAGCTACAGAGGCTGGAGTGATCTCTATAAACCCGGAAAAATTCCGTTCGGGAGACGTGCTTGACAAGATACTTCATATAGGGCACAAAAATGACGGATATACCTGCATTGCAAACCTTGTTCCTTTTGGAAAAAAACAGAATGATAACCAGAAAACGGCACTGTCTCTTGCTTTTAACTCTGCTATCAACGATGTTTATAAATCTTCGCTCAGATCCTGGAAGAAGATCGTTCAGACATATGTCCTCGAAAACACTGATTTTCTGCTGGGGTTAATGCCTGAGATAGAATTCATCGGCAAGGCAACTGCTATGATGCGTGCACTTGAAGAAAAGGGCTGCAGCCTCATTACACCAACAATTGCTCCAATGGAGGAATGTAAATTTGTTGCAAAGGATCTTTATAATCCCTGCGTTGCCCTTAAAATAGATGATGAGGTTGTGCCAAACGATATAACCTTTGATTCTGATACCTCAATATTTGTTTTAACAGGCCCCAACAGAGGCGGCAAGAGCGTTGTTACCTGTGCTGTAGGACTTGCACAAGCGATGATGCAGCTTGGAATGTTTGTCCCTGCTGCAGAGGCGGTGATAAGCCCGGCAGACGGGATATTTACCCATTTTCCTACAGGCTCTGATGATACCATAGACAAGGGACGTCTTGGCGAGGAGTGTGCAAGACTGATGTCGATATTCGATAAGATCTCAGAAAGCAGCCTTGTGCTTCTTGATGAATCTCTTTCCTCAACCGGCTCATATGAGGCTTCCTATATTGCCGCAGAGGTGCTTGCAGGACTTGCAAAATTCAGATGCCGCTGTTTGTTTTCAACCCACCTTCACGAGCTTGCGGCAGAGATCGACAGCATAAATGACAAGAGTGAAAGAGAAGGCGGCGGAAGAATAGATACACTTGTGGCAGGTATTTATGACGGAAAGCGTTCTTTTAAGATAGTTAGAGCAAAGCCTGACGGAAAGAGCTATGCGAGAGATATAGCTGAGAAATACGGATTGACTTATGAAAATATAATTAAAAGGATCAAATGATTTTACATTTTAAGATCTGAAAGGAGATACACAATGGATAAAATACTAAACCTGCTTGAGCAAAACGCAACATATACTGTTGAACAGCTTTCTGCAATGTGCGACAGGAGTGAGGAAGAGCTGCGAGCCACTATAGAAAAATATGAAAAGGACGGTGTTATACTCGGTTATCAGGCACTTGTTGACTGGGATAAGACCGACAGAGAGTATGTCAGCGCATTCATTGAGGTCAAAATAACTCCAAAGCATGATTTTGGATATGATAAGGTTGCAAGAACTATCAGCCAGTATCCGGAGGTGCAGAGCGTATATCTTATGAGCGGAGTTTTTGATCTGGCTGTGCTTATAGAGGGCAAAACTCTGCGCGAGGTTGCATATTTTGTTACCCACAAGCTCTCAACTCTTGAGGACGTTATGTCCTGCTCAACCCATTTTGTTCTTCGCAAATATAAAGACAAGGGTGTTGAATACAGGGTTCCGGACGCAGATATCCGAGGAGAATTATAATGTTTGATTATTCAAAGGTGCTTTCTGGCACCGTTGCAGATATGAAGCCATCGGGCATAAGGAAATTTTTTGATATGCTTCAGGGCAGAGAAGATGTTGTTGGCCTGACGGTAGGACAGCCGGATTTTGTCACCCCCTGGCATATAAGAGAGGCAGGTATTGACAGCCTTAAAGAGGGAAAGACCTATTACACCTCAAATGCCGGTCTTACAGAGCTGAGAGTGGAAATAGCAAACTATCTTAGACGCCGTTTTTCTCTTGGGTATAACGGAGAAACTGAGGTTGTTGTTACGGTTGGCGGCTCAGAGGCGATAGATATTGCTGTGAGAGCCTGTGTTGAAGCAGGTGACGAGGTCATTATTCCAACGCCCTGTTTTGTTTGCTATGAGCCTTGTGTTCGTCTTGCAGGCGGTGTGCCGGTTATTCTCGAAACAAAAGCAAAGAATAATTTTAAGGTTGACCCCGAAGAGCTTAAGGCGCTTATTACCCCTAAGACCAAAATGCTTATTTTGGCCTATCCAAACAATCCTACAGGCGCTATACTTACAAAAGAAGAGCTTGAGGATATTGCAGACGTTATCAGAGATACAAATATAGTTGTGCTCTCCGATGAGATATATTCTGAGCTTACATACGGCAGAAAGCATACCTCTCTTGCAAATATTGAAGGCATGCATGAGAGAACTATCCTTGCCAGCGGTTTTTCTAAAAGCTATGCAATGACGGGCTGGAGAATGGGCTATATTGCCGCACCCGAGCCGCTTGCAAATCAGATGCTGAAGCTTCATCAGTATGTTATAATGTGTGCGCCCACAACAAGCCAGTTCGCAGCACTTGAGGCTGTTAAAAACGGCGACGATGATATTGAGAAAATGAAAGAGGAATATGACCGAAGAAGGAAATATCTCCTGAAAAGATTCAACAGAATAGGCATTGAATGTTTTGAGCCGGAGGGGGCTTTTTATGCCTTTCCCAATATAGGAAAATTTGGCCTTTCAAGCGAGAAGTTCTGCGAGAGATTGCTGGAGGAAAACAAGTGTGCCATTGTTCCCGGAACTGCATTTGGAAAAAGCGGAGAGGGCTTTGCAAGAATATCCTATGCTTATTCGATAAAGCATATCGATCAGGCACTTGACCGCATTGAAGATTTTGTAAAAAGACTTTAAACAAAAAAAGGAGTTGTTTAACAACTCCTTTTTTCTTTAAAATTCAATTTTTAAATTTCAGCAATAACCTTTTTAAAGCTCTTTTTGCCTCGTTTTACAACGATACCTTCCTTTAGCTCTTCGGGAGTGTATGCTTTTTTAATATCGGTGATCTTTTCACCGTCAACGCTGACGCCGCCCTGTTCAACAGCTCTTCTCGCTTCGCTCTTGGATGGAACAAGTCCGGCCTTGACGAGAATTGAGAGAATATCTATACTGCCGTCTGCAAAATCTGCGGCACCGAGAGCCTCTGTTGGCATATCAGCCGAATCACCTGCGCCAAAGAGCGCCTTTGCGCTTGCCTGCGCCTTTTCCGCTTCCTCTTCACCGTGAACAAGCTTTGTAAGCTCATATGCAAGAATCTCTTTTGCAGCATTTAGCTGACTGCCCTCCCAAGAATCCATTGCGTCTATCTGCTCAAGGGGCAGAAATGTGAGCATGCGAATACATTTGAGTACATCGGCATCGTCCACATTTCTCCAGTATTGGTAGAAATCATATGGAGTGGTCTTTTTTGGGTCAAGCCAAACGGCACCGCTGGCTGTTTTGCCCATTTTCTTGCCCTCTGAGTTGAGGAGGAGAGTTATTGTCATAGCGTGAGCGTCCTTGCCCAGCTTTCTTCTGATAAGCTCTGTGCCGCCAAGCATATTTGACCACTGATCGTCGCCGCCAAACTGCATATTGCAGCCGTATTTCTGATAGAGATAATAGAAGTCATAAGACTGCATTATCATATAGTTGAATTCGAGGAAAGAAAGTCCTTTTTCCATTCTCTGCTTATAACATTCGGCGCTGAGCATACGGTTTACGGAGAAGCATGCTCCAACATCGCGCAGAACCTCAACATAGTTTAGGTCAAGAAGCCAATCGGCATTGTTTACCATTATAGCCTTGCCCTCACCAAAGTCGATAAATCTCTCCATTTGATGCTTAAAGCAATCGCAGTTATGCTGTATAGTCTCTCTTGTCATCATCTGACGCATATCTGTTCTGCCCGAGGGGTCACCTACCATAGCAGTACCTCCTCCGATAAGAACAACGGGCTTATTTCCTGCCATTTGCAGTCTCTTCATAAGGCAGAGAGCCATGAAATGGCCCACATGAAGGCTGTCTGCAGTTGGGTCAAAGCCTATATAAAAGGTAGCCTTGCCTTGGTTTATCATATTTTTGATTTCTTCTTCATTGGTGACCTGAGCGATAAGTCCTCTGACAACCAGTTCTTCATAGATCTGCATTTTTATCTCCTTATTAAATGGTAAATCAAAGTAATAAAGATATTATATACTAACTTAGCGCTTTTGTCAATAAGCAAAGGGCAAAAACGCTGACGGGGATTGACAAAAAACGGTATATTGTGATACAATATAGTGGTCGTTTACATTAAAAAATAAATTCGGAGCACGCAATGGAATTTGATAAATCGCAGCTTATGAGAGGAACACTTGAAGGCTGTATTTTAAAGGTTATATGCAATAAGACTACATACGGATATGAGATCCTTGAATATCTGAAGAGCCACGGGTTTTCAGATATCGCAGAGGGAACCCTGTATCCTTTGCTATTGCGCCTTGAAAAGCAGGGGAATATAAGAAGTGCACTTTTGCCCTCGCCTCTTGGGCCTCGCCGCAAATATTTCAGCATCACAGAGCAGGGACTCACATATCTGAAGGCTTTTGAAGAATGCTGGAGCGCAGTTTCTTCTTCGGTCTCAAAAATAATCAGCGGAGGTGAGCAGGGTGAATAAGGAGTATAAGGCGATAATGAGCCGCCTTTCAAGAGAAAACAGAAAAATAATAAGAAAAATGCAGCACTATCTTGAAACCTGTTATATAAACGAGGTTGTTTATGAAGATATGATGTGTGATATTGCCGGTATGGCTCTTGAATGTGAGGAGAGAGGAGATGCTTTTGCAGATTCTATCGGCACAGATTACCGCAGCTTTTGCCGTTCCCTTGCGGATAATGCAAAAAAACAGACCTTTCCCGAACGTTTTTTTGATGTGCTGAAATGGATCGTATATTTTGACGGAATAATTATCCCTATGCTTTATATCCTCTATGCTATTTTTGGTGGTCACAGTCCTCGGCTTGACGGGCTCAGACTTAGTGCACCGGCAGAACAGCTGTTTATGTATTTTTCTGTGGCAACCGTTACCGTGCTTGGTTTTTTTCTTGCAAAGCGGTTTACATACTGCGCTCAAAGCCTTGTGATATTTATATATTTAGCAGGTGTGATAACCGTTTTTCTTATCACGGATTTTCTTGGTGGTGTGTTTTTTAAGGGTGTGACAGTTGCGGTGAGCCTTGTTACATGGGCAATTATAATTGCCGCAAATCTTGTTATCTGTTATCTTGCAAGGAGACTTATTGCAACCAATATAGCTTATAAATCCAAAAAATAAAGGTGGTTAAGATATGAAAAACGGACTTTACATAAATGAAAATCTTCCTTTGCGCTCGTCTCTTAAGGCACTTGGGAATACTTTTCGTATCAAAAAAGTTATTGAGAGGGCAAAGAAAGGGGAAAGCATAACACTCGGTTTTTTCGGCGGTTCAATAACGGCAGGCTCGGGGGCAGGAGAGGGTAAAAACTATGTCAGATGCGTAACCGATTATTTTAAAGAAAAATTCCCGGATGCCGAAATAAAATGCGTCAATGCGGGGATAGGAGCGACAGGCTCAAGGCTTGGCGTTTTCAGAATAGAGGGGGATGTTCTCACTGCAAAGCCGGATATTTTGGTTATCGACCATTCTGTAAATGATAACGGTGACGAAACAAGGTCACCAGGCTCAACAAATCAGACATATGAATGTGTTATCCGCAAAGCACTTCTCAGCGGTGCGGCGGTCGTTCCGCTTTGTGTTTGCAACAGAGAAGGGGTGTGCCAGCAGGATATGAACTTTGCTCTTGCCGCGCACTATGATCTTCCGTTTATCAGTATGCTTGACGGAATTTATATGCCTCTTATAAAAAGCGGACACTATGCCTGGGAGGATTACAGCGGAGACAGTGTTCATCCAAACGCAGAGGGGCACGCTATGCTGGCAGAGCTTATATGTAATTATTTTGAAACCGTTCTGACCGACGAGTGTGTGGCTGTAGAATATAAAATTCCGGATCCTCTTTTTGGAGATAGGTATATGAACACAGAAATGCTTGACGGAAGCAGTCTCCTGCCGGATGCCCTTGGCGCTTTTAGGGTTGGAGATGCAGGCTTTCATCAGTTCAAGGGCGGTTGGATAGCAGAGGACAAAGGTGAGTCTATGCGCTTCACTTTAAAGGGGTGCCGAGAGGTACTCATTGCATTTGTGAGAGAGCCCAATGAAAAAGCTGGTAGTGTTCTTATAGAAGCAAATGGAAAAGGCACCGAGATAAACAGCTTTTTCAAAAACGGCTGGGGAAGGTATGCTGAAACGTGCAGTGTGTTTTCTTCGGAGCAGAGTGAGGATGTTGAGATAGCTCTGATGCCGATTGAAAAGGGCAAGCGTTTTGCACTGCTTCGAATTCTTGTAGTAAAATAAAATATTTTTGTTGGATAAGAGATTTTGAAAATAACAAACAAAATACCACTGTTTCTGTTCTAAGAAAACAGTGGTATTTTATTTGCGCTATTGTTCTTTCATATGAGAGGGTAAAAATTCGGGGGCTATGGTGCTTGTAACATAAGAGCGCAGACGTTCAAGCGTTGTGGTTTTGCCATAATAGGAAAGTCCGTGACTTTTGGCCATATCCTCTGTAAAATTTTCAATAAGGTGTATAGAGTTTTTATAGAATGATTTATTGAAATAATATACGGTTGGCAGAAGAATTGGATTTTCTATAGATATTTCTCCGTCTTTTCTCACAATATCAAAGGTGAATATACCGCCAACGTAGTTATAATCATTGTTTTGCTCTGCGGCAATGTTTCCAAGAGAATATGCACAAAGCATCCTGTGACCGTTGCCGTTTTGACTTTCTATCCATTCTATAGGCTGAAGAACGTGTGGGTGGTGTCCGATAACAACATCAACGCCAAGAGAAGCCATCATCGTTGCAAGATTTTTTTGGTTTTGATTTTGCTTGAATTTGTATTCAGAGCCCCAGTGCATAGAGACAAAGACAAGGTCGGCAAGCTCGTTTGCCTTTGTCACCTGAGCCTTTATAACTTCCTCATCCTCATAGGGAATAACGATATCATAGCCTTTTTTGAGAACCAAGCCGTTTGTGCTATAGGTGAATGATAAAAAAGCAATTTTGATATCATCCTTTTCTATAATTCTGATATTATCAAAGTCATCTTGGTTGAGATATCCGCCAATAGTGGTCACGGGCAGAGTGTTCCAAAATTCTATAGTGTCAAGCAGGCCCTTGGAGCCTGCATCAAGCATATGATTTGTGGCAAGATTTACAACATCAAATCCTGCATCTATTATATCATAGGCAAGATCTCTTGGCGAATTGAAACGGGGATGATCATCATAGCCGTATTCTTCGCCTGCAAGAGGAGTTTCCTGATTGATAAAGGCGATGTCAGCTGCCTCAATAATAGGCTTTATATTTTCGTATATAGGAGAAAAATCATATGCCCTATCGCTTCCTGCCGCACATTTTTTAGCATCACGGATATTTCCGTTATACATAATGTTATCGCCGCAGGCGGCAAAGCTGAGCCTTACATCGGGTGGATACGGCTCGGGAAAGCTTATGTCAAGCTTTTGGTGCGCATTATCCTGCGTTAGCTCAAGTGGCGTCTGCCGCTCTGCCGTATGTCCGCATCCCTGCAAAAAAAGGAGCAGGGATAACAGCAATATCAAATAATATTTTTTCATATTGATCAATTATTCTTTCTTTTTTCAAAAACGGAATAACCGTATTTTACGATGCTCACTCCAAGCACTCCGAAGAGCACACCGAGCAGAATACCTGCCAGAACATCTGAGGGGTAGTGAACATAGAGATACAGTCTTGAAAACGCAATAACAAAGGCGAGAACAAGAGCAGGTATGCCCATTCGCCTGTCTCTTAACATAAGCACTGTTGCCGCTTCAAATGAGGCAAGGGTGTGCCCTGAAGGGAAAGAGCCGTCATGCAGCGGCGCAATAAGAGTGAGGGTAATGTTTGCAAATTCATAAGGTCTCTCCCTGTCAAAAAGCGGCTTTAAAATTCCGTTGCCGAATATAAGCCCGATGAGAAGTGCCGCTCCCACCATAAAGCCTGTTTTTCTTGTCCTTTTGAATAGAAGCAGAATAACTGCAATAGCTATCCAGCCAATTCCTTTATCGGCAAAGCGGGTGATGACAGGGAAAAAAGCATCAAAAAATCCGCATTTTATATTGCCGATAGCATCGAGAATCGGTATCTCAAAGCTGTTAAGTGCATCAAACATGGTTTATCTCACTTTCAGTTGTTTGTTCTTTCGTATACCAGGTATTTGCCGTCAACATTTCTAAGATACAGAGTTATATCAACGTGGTCTACGTGGTCCTGGAGCCTGCTTCTTTTCAGAATGTGATCGAATTTGACACGGCAAGAAAAGGTGTTTTCATCATATCTGTAAAATTCACTTGCTTCAACATTTTCAAAATGATAGCTGTCGTGGTCTATAACTGCCCACTGCAGAGTGGACTTTATAGAATTGTAAAGCTCTGTGTTTTTTTCAAAATAAGGTGTTAGTTTTGCAAGCTTGGCATCATTTTGCATATAGGCGGCATATGTCTGGGCTGCCGCTATAACGTGTGTGCTTTGCTCTGCGGCAAGTTCAGAATCATAAATTATCTTTGTTTCATAGCAATCTTCCTTAGTATTTTCAAAAAGTTCGAGATCAATGCCGTTTTTGTCTTTAACGTCAATGATTGGCTCTGTGGTAAGACCTTGGATTTTATAAAGCGTATATGAAATACCCTCGGTTCCCTCCGGCATATGCTTAAAGCTTTGGTGCTCTATATTATCCTCTGCAATGTGCTCTGCTTCAAGAGGTATACCGTTTATATATGGTGTTGCCCCCTTTGTCACCTTTAGAGAAACACTTTTTTCTGCCGGATAGAAAAGCTCAAAGCCGTTTAGCGCATATTTATCAAAGCCCTTTTCGCTTTTTTCTCCGCTTTTCTCAAGCTGAAAAGAGGCAATTTTGATATCCTTTCCGTCTTCGGTATACTTAACGGTATATTTTGAAACATCAAGGTCAAGACCCGAGGACACGTTGTGATATGAAAGCTTCTTGCCCTCTGTAAGCTCCGTTAGGTATGAAGCAAGCATTTCGTTTGTCTCATATTTGCTTTTGTTCAGATCCGAAAACTCGATTATTGCCATGAAATCGGATCCTTTGAAATACTGATTGAAAACTTCCTCTGCAAGATATTTGGGCTGCACGCTTTCATAGTTTTCAAGATAGGCTCTCACGTTTATAAGAAGAACCGCAAGGGCAGAGAGAGCCAGGATCCAGCAAACGATGAGAATGATATAAAATTTTGGCATTTTCTTTGGTTTATTTGGCATTGCTCTCGCCTCCCTCGCTCATTCTTTCAACCATGAAGAAGGTTGGCATATGTCTCGGGGTTGTAAATGCCTTGTATTTGTTGACCAGCCCCTTTTTTTGATATTGATCAAGCGAATCGTAGTCATATTCGTATTTTTCGAAATAATTTTCATAATACATCATTGCCGAAGAGCCGCCGTCAAGCATTGCTGCCGAAATTGCACCGTGCTCCAGCATAATGTCTATAACATCGTTATGAGTTGCACCGAGAGAGCTGGCAGTTCTGCCGTCGGTAACAAGCATCAGAACTGCACCGTCTCCTCTTTGTCCTATTGCTGTTCTTTGGGCTGTGCCGTTGTTGCCGCTTGCATAATACACATTTGCGTTTTCACCGTCAGAGGATATCAGCACATTTCCACTTTGAAAAGAAACAGCATCTCGTATTTCCAACTTGTCGGCTTCTGCCTTTGTCATATTCTCGGAAACAATGAGAGTGTTGTTTTTGTCAAATCCGATAAAGGTGCGCTTGAGTCCATCGTTCCAAACGCATTCCCCCCCAGAATATGTAAGACCTATGGGATGAGATCCTGTTCCAACACCGCCACTGTCGGGAAATTCCCCACCGTTTATGGCGGCAACAGCCCCTTTTGCGGCCGTGGCATCAAAAATTGTTTTTCCTTTTTCGCTCTGGCTGTAGTTATCGCTGGATGTTCCGACAAACACTCTTGCGGGGTTTTTAACTATCAGCATATAGGCAGTATATGTTGAGCCTTTAAGGGTCTTAAAAAGCATTCCGTCCTTTGCGTCAGCCCATTCGTCGGCAGTGCTTTCATTGCTATCCCCTGAGGGCTTATAATATTCATCTATCGGGATCACATCAATCTTTACCTCGGCACTCCGGTCCATTATCTCTTTGATCTCATCTTCACTGAGAAACAGAGAGGGTACCCATTTTGTTGCGCTTGCCTGTTTTGCAGAGAGGACAAGCAGATTTCTCACGGTTTCACTTGGACCTTTGGCAATGGTGAAACAAAGCCCATAAACAGCGATAACTGCAAAGATCAGAACCGAAGAGAGTGCTATCATTATTCTGCCAAAGATCCTTCCACCTGACATACGCTCTGATTTCGGCTTTCTCCTTTTGTAGCCCGCATAGTCAAAATAGTCGCTTTGGCTAAAGCCGATAGTTCTGCTTTTTTCAGCAGTTGACGTTGCATTTTCCTCGGATACCGAGCTTTGATACAGTGTGCCGTTTTCGGTGAAAAATTTTATTGGGGTACTGCTTTTTGGCGGGGGCGGCATTTCTATGTATGTGACTGCAGGAGCTTTTTTCTCACTGCTTTTGTTGCTTTCTGGGGGAATTATATCTTTTTCGGACATTTTTATACCAAGCCTTTATTTTTTCTTTCTTGAGGAGAACACCCATTCGCGCTGAATTCTGAATGAGCATATAAAAAGAACGAGATCAACAGCGATTTTTATAAGAGTTGTGATTATCGGCGCAGAATTGGCGAGAATTCGGTCAAGCAATTCTACTGCGCCAATGGATATAGCCATTATCGGAATGGCAAGCGCATAATATTTGAGTATCGTTTCTTTTATACTTTTGGAGTTTTTAAACACCTTTTGCTTGTTCACTGCAAAATTGATGACAGATGAGATGCTTCTGGCACACACAAAACTAACAAGTGTTGCCAGTTTTCCGAGAACTCCTCCAAAGAGCGTGAGCATGAGCCAAAAAACAAAATTGTCTATAACAGAGGCGGCAACAGAGCTGAGGAGAAATTTCAGAAGCATAGAATAAACTCTTATAGAATCTCTTATTGGTCTGAAATGCGAGGTCTGATTTTCTTCTATATAGACGGTTTCGATAGTTTGCTCAGAGAGCTTTATGCCGTATTCACCGAGTGATAGGAGCATATTTGTTTCATATTCAAAGCGGTCACCCTCAATTTCGCACATCCAAGGCAATATCTCTCGCGGGAAAGCCCGAAGCCCTGTTTGAGTATCCGATATCTTCATTCCGCAGAGAATACGGAAAACAAGAGATGTTGCTTTGTTTCCAAAACGTGAACGGGCGGGAACATGGGAAAGCGAAAAATCTCTCACTCCCAAAACCAGTGAAGAGGTGCTGAGCATTTTTTGAGAACAGCTTTTAACATCTTTTGGCAGGTGCTGGTTATCGCCGTCAACCGTTACAACGCCAAGGCGGTCGGGGCGATTTTTCAGAAAGAAATCGAATGCCGTTTTGAGTGCTGCGCCCTTTCCTCGGTTTACGCTGTGAGTTAAAACGGTGCAAATAGGATGTTCTTTGGGATCGGGGAAGTTGGCAAGATTTTCAGCTCGGCTCCCGTCATTTACAACAATAATATCATTAAAACCCTCTTTTTCCAGTCCTTCAATGACCTTCATCAGCTTTTCATCCGGGTTGAGCGATGGAACGATAACCGTTATCTTATCAAATATATTCATTTTAAATTTCCTTTCGCTTCGATATGATTTAAGACGGAGAAAACAGTTGTTTGTTCCGCACAGTGGATATTAAAACATATATCATATTGATTATAACACAAATGGAATTTTAAAGCAATATAAAAAAATTTGTATTTTTTAAATTGTTCACTAAAATTTGATATATTTTTTGAAAAAAGTGTGCTATAATGTTATAAAAGTATAAAAAGCGGGTAGTGATTATGAATAACAGCAGACCTCCTCGCTCCGGCGGTGACAGGGGCAGGGGACAGAATTCTACATATAACAGTAATGAAAGAGGACGCCCATATAACGGTCAAGGCCAAAAAATGGGAGGTACTATGCAAAGCGGGTCTCCCCAGAAACATATAGGAGGGCATCGCTCTGCAATGCCGAGAACGGCTCCCACATCTAAAACTCAAATGAAGCAGCCCATAAGTTTTGCACCCTTGTTTGTATCATTGCTTGTTCTTATGATAAGCGTGGGCATTTTTTGCACAGTGCTTAACAGCCGAGCAGGAAGGGCAAATGCAGATGCGTCCGATGAAACAGATAAGAACATTGCAGAGCAGACAGATGCTGTTGAGGGTGATAACGATAAAGGAACAGCACCAAAGGTGATAGAGGTGTCATATGCCTCGATTACAGACAAGACGGCTGAGCTTGGAGACAGCATAAAATCCGATTATGCGATAATGATCGATCTTCAAAGCAACACAGTTGTAGCCCAAAAGAACCCGGATGAAATAATCTACCCTGCGTCTATGACAAAGATCATGACACTGATAGTGGCATATGAAAATTGCAAGGATCTTGATGACACCTTTATAATGACGGCACAGATAACAGATCCGCTTTACAAGGCCAATGCAACAGTTGCAGGCTTCTCTGTGGGCGAGGAGATCACCATTCGTGATCTGCTCTATGGGGTCGTGCTTCCCTCGGGTGCTGATGCAACGGAGGCTCTTGCGATATATACGGCAGGGTCCACTGAGGGCTTTGTTGAGATGATGAACAAAAAGACTCTTGAAATGGGGCTTTCAAACACGCATTTTGTCAACACCAGCGGCCTTCATCATGACGATCATTACAGCACTCCACATGAGATCGCACTTATACTCCAATATGCCATGCAGATAGAGGAATGTAGAGAGATACTTTCTACATACCAGTATACCACAAGATCTACCCCAAGCCATCCAAACGGAATCCTCCTCACTTCAACCATGTTCAGCAGAATGAAGGGAGATGAATCGGGAGTTGCCGAGATAATAGGCGGAAAGACCGGATATACAAACGAAGGGCTTCACTGCCTTGCCAGCTTTGGCAGAGTGAATGGCGGGGGAGAATTTGTTCTTGTGACGGCTCACGCACCCGCCACCTATGACCCTGTATACGATTGCATAAACACGTATAAAAATTTGTTTTCCGAATAACAACACAGCGGCGGAGTTTTGCTCCGCCGCTGTGTTGTTTCATATACCCATAACAGAATCAATGGGGAGGGACATAACCATGCCCTTTGCTTCGCTTTGAATACCGCATTTTTCATTTATGCTCTGCATAATATCAAGCTTCTTTTCAAGCTCTGAAATGATAAGGACAAGCTCCTTTTCGTCCTTCAAGCTCAGTCCCCACTGTCCTGTTATATCCTCGCTTGCAATGCGTCTGCTGTGAACAACAGTTCCACCGCCTGCGCCTGCATCTCTTGCGGCTTCCATAACGTCTCCGCTAAAGCCTCTGTCAACTATAGCTACTATGAGAGAATATTTTGTATCCGGCATAATATATCTGTTCCTTCCGCTATTGTTTTCCGAATTTTTCTCGGTAGATTTTGTCAGGATGTGCAAAAGTAAATTGTTTGCCCCACTCATGGGGACTGTAAATGCAATGCCGCTGTTTACAGTGTCAAGCCTCAGCTTTGAATGAAGCAGGCCCAGCATTTTGTCGCCATATTTTTTTGGCATCATGCTGATGATAAGGCATTTGTCAATGCTTCCAAAGCCAAGCATATCCATTACCTGGCTTGAAGCAGTGCCCTCTGCGTTGAGACGGTATTGAATGGGAAGATTTTCTCTGCGAAAGAGTTCGGCTGCCTTCTCTGCAAGCTTTGGTGTTGCAACCAGCATAAGCATCTGAAAAGAATCGAGTTTTGCATTATTATCCATGAGAAATTTCCTCCTCAAGATCTATAATTTCATTGCTGATAGCTGATACGTCTGCCATTTCGGAAGCTCTCTTATGAAGCTTAGCGGTCTTAAAGTTATATACGAGACCCATTATCTGTATAGCAATGAGCGGTGTAAGGGCAACAAGTGCCACAACACCAAAGGCATCTGTCATAAGATTTCCGCCAATGGCACTGCAGCTTCCTATGCTAAGGGGCAAAAGGAAGGTTGAGGTCATCGGGCCGCTTGCAACTCCGCCTGAGTCAAAGGCGATACCCACAAATATCTTTGGAACAAATCTTGACATTACAAGGGCAATGATATAGCCCGGAATGATAATGAACTGAATTGGAATACCCGCTATGACCCTTAGCATTGCAAGACCAACGCTCACGGCAACACCGATAGACATGGAGCGGTTCATAGCCTTTACAGAGATAGCACCGTCCGTTACGCTTTCAACCTGGTGGTTGAGGACTTGAATAGCAGGCTCTGCTTTAACTATATAATAACCTATAAGCATACCTATGGGTACGATTATCCACCTATAAGAAAGCGAAGCAAGCTTTTCACCGAGAAAAGATCCAACAGGGGCAAAGCCCACGTTTACTCCGCAAAGAAAGAGTACAAGACCTGCATATGTATATACCAGACCGAATATGATCCTTTTAAGCTGTCTTTTGTGGTAGCGCCTTGTTATAAGCTGAAAGAGAACGAACACCGCTACTATTGGAAGCAGGGAAATAAAAACCTCTTTTGCATAATGAGGTATACCCTTAGCAAACACCAGAGCAACATCTCTTGTTGTGAAAACACTTGCAATATCCGAGGAGGAATAGAGAGCCTCGGTAGGCTTGAAAAACAGCCCCAGGATAAGCACGGCAAGTATAGGTCCAACACTTGAGAGAGCAACAAGACCAAAGCTGTCGCTTGCCGCATTTTTGTCTCCTCTCACCGAAGCAAGACCAACACCCAGAGCCATTATAAAGGGAACTGTCATAGGGCCTGTTGTAACTCCGCCAGAGTCAAAGGCAACGGCTAAAAAGTCCTTTGGCACAAAGAATGATGCGCCGATAAGCAGGATATAAAGAATGATAAGCAGTTTTGAGAGATCTATCTGAAACCTTATTCGCAAAACCGCAAGGGCAAGAAAGATACCAACACCAACGGCAACAGTAAGTATAAGCACCTGGTTTGGAATCGAGGGTACCTGCTGTGCAAGAACCTGCAGATCAGGCTCTGAAACAGTGATTATAGCACCCATTATAAAGCCGATAAGCGTAATGAAAAATACAGTTTTGGTTTTTGATATCTGAACACCGATGCCCTCACCTATAGGGGTCATAGACATTTCTGCACCAAGCTGAAAGAACCCCATTCCTATTATAAGCATAAGAGCTCCAACTAAAAACATAACCAGCTTTCCAAGCTCCATTGGAACTATAAAAATGCTGATAAAGAGAACTATTGCGGAAATAGGGAGGACCGCGGAAAGCGATTCCATGGTTTTTTCTCTTAGTTTCGGATTCAATCCCGCACCAACTTTCTGTTAAAAATTCAACCACAAAATATTATAACATATTAAAAACCTTTTTTCAATACAATTATAGAATAGTTAATAAAATATTGAAATTTAAAATGCAATGTGCTATAATTTTGGTATAAATGGGTTTGGAGGGGGATAAGAATGCTGAAAAAGGGAATGAAGGCTCCGGATTTTATTCTTTCGGATAAGGACGGAAACAAGGTGTCGCTATCCGATCATCTTGGAAAAAAGGTGATATTATATTTCTACCCAAAGGACAATACACCGGGCTGTACAAGGCAGGCCTGTGCCTTTGCTTCTGCTTATGAAGAATTCAAAAAAAGAGGAGCTGCGGTGATAGGTATAAGCCGTGACAGTGTGGCTTCTCATGCAAAATTTGCTGAAAAATATTCTCTGCCGTTCATACTTTTGTCAGACCCTGACCTTGAGGCTATCAAGGCTTACGGCGTTTGGCAGGAAAAGAAAATGTACGGCAAGACTTCTATGGGCGTCGTCAGAACGACATTTGTCATTGACGAGGCGGGAAATATCGAACGTATAATGCCGAAGGTAAAGCCTGATACAAATGCAGAAGAGATATTGGCAGAGCTTTAAAAATTTAAAGGAATGTTTGAAAATTTATATTGACAAAGCTATATCGCCGTGTTAGAATACTGTGTGATAATTGAATATATCCTGCGCTGTGCTCCGGCTTTTGCCGGATAAGAGGGAAGTTCGGTGAAAATCCGTCGCAACCGTCATTACCGTAATTGAAGATTGCTTCATAAGTCGGAATACTCGCATAGCAATGCAGGGGCATTGGCGGTTTTGCCGCCGTAGCATTTTTGGACATGAAAAGTGTAGCCGTCTTTTGCGCAGAACTTCTGCTTCTGCGCTTGTTTTGGGATAGCTGCGCTTTTTTGCCGTATTAAGGCGAAAAAGCGTTTTTGTTTTTTGGAGGTAATTATGGCAGAGGAAAAGCTGACAAGAGAAAAATGTATTGATCTGCTTACCAACAAGCAGAAGGAGATAGCTTTGCGCGGTGAAAAAAGATACCCATACCGCTCTGATTTTTCCGATAGAGAGGTGACCGCCGTAAAGGCTTTTCTCGGCCCGTGGCCAAGAGCACTGGAGGCGGCAGGGCTGAAAGAAAAAAGAGATGATGACAAAGAGCAAAAAAGACTCCAAAAGCGTATTCTTAAAAAGAGAGAGCATATCGAGGAGCTGAAAAAAAGGAAAAAGGTTTCAAATTGATATAAACCCAATGCGGTTTAATATAAAAATAAAAAGAGGTAGTAAAAATGAAAAAGTTAGTTTTAACAATGGCGGCGGTGCTGATTATTCTTTCTGCACTTGCAGTTTTCTGTTTTGCAGAAGAGCCTGTTAAGGTTTATGTTACAATTGCAGACGAAAACGGTCAGCTTGCTGTGGCAAGCGAAGAGGTTTCTGTCACCGATATTGACAGTGACGGTGCTATCACTATAAGCGATGCACTCTATGGGGCTCACGAGCTTGCATTTGAGGGCGGTGCCGCAAGTGGTTATGCCACATTTATGGGGCAATACGGTCTTGCAATAGAAAAGCTCTGGGGCAGTGCAAACGGCTGCAGCTATGGCTACTATGTTAATAACTCTTCGGCAATGGGGCTTGCAGACCCAATTAAGGAAGGAGATTATATAAACGCTTTTGTTTATACCGATCTTGTTTCTTGGTCTGATACATATTGCTATTTTGATGTAAACACCGCAGTGGCAGATGAAAACGGAAGCATAACTCTAACACTATCTGCATCAGGCTATGATGAGAGCTTTAAGACTGTGGTGCTTCCCGTCAGCGGAGCGGTTATTACCTTAAACGGTGAAAAGACCGAATTTGTTACAGATGATGAGGGAAGGGTTACAATAACACTTCCTGAAGCGGGGGAATATACGGTAAGTGCCACTTCCGAAGCTCAGACACTTGTTCCACCCGTTTGCAAAGCAGTTTTTGTTAGCGCTGTAGCTGCACCCGATACTTCAGACACGGAAAACACCTCCACTGATACAGGTGTTGTCGATACAGATCCTGCAGAGGAGGAAAAAGGCAGTGGAAATGTTTGGCTTATAATAGGGGCAGTTGTTGCAGCAGTGGCTGTTATCGCAGCTGTTTTTGTTCGTGAAAAGAAGAATGAAAACTAAGATAAAGATTATTTCTGTGGCTCTTTTCCTTGTGCTTCTGATAAGCGGAATTGCACCCTTATCGGCGGCAGAAGGGCATGAAGATTCTCTCCGAAAAGCCGAATGTTTTTTGGAGGAGATCTTAGCTTTTAAAATGGATAACGCAGGGGTTGATTTTGAGCAGGGCTTAGTTGATTCACTGGCGGACGAGGCAGGCATCAGTGCCGAATGGTATATAATTGCTCTCAGTCAAAGCGGTGAATATGATCTTTCGGAATATGAGGCGGCACTTTGCAGATATCTTAAAGAAAAAGAGGTGTATTCTGCATCGTCAAGACTTAAATATGCTCTTACACTTGCCGCCCTTGGCAGTACCGATGACTACATCGGAACTGTGCTCCAAAACTCAATCGGCAAGCAGGGCATTATGAGCCTTGTTTTCGGGCTTCATCTCCTGAACAATGGCTATAAAAATCAAACTTATCCCTCACAAGAGATAATAGAAAGCCTGCTTTCTTTGCAGTGTGAGGACGGTGGCTGGTCTCTTACGGGAGATGTGGGAAACGCTGATGTAACGGCTATGACACTGCAGGCACTTGCACCTCATTGCAAAAGTAATGCCGATGTTAGCAAGTCGGCTGAAGGGGCACTTGGATTTCTTTCATCGGCTCAGCTTGAAAGCGGCGGATTTTTAAGCTATGGAAAAGAAAACGCTGAGAGCATAGCGCAGGTCATTATTGCACTTTCCTCTCTTGGAATTGATTTTCAGACCGATGAAAGGTTTATAAAAAACGGTGTCACGCTTCTCTCTGCCATTGAGACTTTTCGCCTGCCGAGCGGGGCATTTTCGCATACAAAGGATGCTTCCTTTGACGAAAGTGCAACAGCGCAGGTCTTTTGCGCAATGGTTTCATACATAAGATTTGCTGAAGGTAAAAACGCCTTTTATATCTTAGACAAATGCGACCCGGAAGGTCTTGAAATGCCGGAAGAAACGCAAGTGTCCGATACCACTTCCGATTTTTCAGAAGCACCCGAAAGCAATGCTATAACAGGCATGGGTGAAGGCTGTGGATATAAAAAAACTGCAATTATTGCTTTGCTTGTGATCGGAGCTTTTGGGGCGATCACTATGCTTGCTCTCGGAAAGCGGAATTATAAAAATTATATTGTGCTGTGCTTCCTTTTAGCAGCGTCTATTTTGTTTGTGCTTCTCTCAAATTTTAAAACTGCTAAGGATTATTATAACGGTGAAGCCATAGAAAAGAAAAACACCATAGGAAGTGTCACTATTTCTATCAGATGCGACAGGATAGTCGGGCTTTCGGATGAAGCACATATCCCCGAAGACGGCATTATTCTTGATGATTTTCAGCTTGATATAGCCGAGGGAGAAACGGTTTATGACATTCTTGCCGAGGCGTCAAGGGTAAATGGTATTCAGTTTGAGAACAACGGCACTGAAAGTCTTGCCTATATTGTGGGTATTGGATATATATACGAGATGCAGTTTGGCGATCTCTCCGGTTGGGTGTACCATGTAAACGGAAGCTCACCGTCTGTGGGATGTGGAGAATATAGGCTCTCGGACGGTGACCGCATTGAATGGATTTACACCCTTGATTTTGGAGGGGATGCTAAATAAAAAAACAGTGTGAAAGGAGCAAAAATGAGAGGTTTTTCAGATTACAACCCGATAGCAGTCAGCTTATATTTTTTGTCGGTGGCGGGCATAGCTATGTTCTGTATGAATCCGACCATTCTTGTTCTTTCGCTGTTTGCTTCTGTTCTGCTCTTTTTTGTGAAACAGGGCAAGGGTGATGTGTCTTCCCATATAGCTTTGCTTGCTTTGTTTTTTGCAATGGCTCTGATAAATCCTCTTGTTTCTCACAATGGTGCAACGGTTTTGTTTGTTATAAACGACAGCATTATAACTGCCGAGGCTCTTATATACGGCTTTGCGGCTGCGGCAATGATCATTTCTGTCATATATTGGTTCCGTTCCTTCAGCGCACTTATGACAGAGGACAAGCTTCTTTATGTTTTTGGCAGTTTTTCACCTAAAACAGCACTGATTCTCTCTATGGGTATCAGATATATTTCGCTTCTAAGCAGGCAGAGGAAAAAGACCGAGCAGGCTCAGAGGGCTATGGGACTTTATAAAGAAGATAATATAGTGGACCGCACAAAGGGCGGCATACGTATTTTTTCTGTAATTGTAACTTGGGCTCTTGAAAACGGAATAATCACAGCCGACAGCATGGCAGCGAGGGGCTATGGTCTTTCTTCCAGAACGCATTTTTCAAAGTTTAAATTTCACGTTTCGGATGCGGTACTGATCATATCTATCATATGTGCAGACGCACTTATCATAACCGCAATTTCACTTGGAACTTTGGATTTTGCTTTTTATCCAAAGCTCTGTGCGGCAGAGCCGAGTCTTTTTGGAAGCTTTGCGTATGTGGCATATGCAGCACTTGTGTTTTTACCTGTATTTATTGAGGTGGGGGTGAGTCTTAAATGGAAATTCTTAAGATCGAAGATCTGAGCTTTAAATATTCTTCATCCGAGAATGAGACGCTGAAGAATATTTCCCTTAGCATAGATGAGGGAGAATTCACTCTTATCTGCGGAGAAACCGGAAGCGGAAAATCCACACTTTTAAGACTTCTTAAAAAAGAGATATCCCCACTTGGAGAAAAAACAGGAAGGATCTTTTATAAAAACACTCCTTTTGAAGATATAGACGGCAGGATTGCGGCAAGAACTATCGGTTATGTTGGGCAGAGCCCCGAGCACCAGATAGTAACAGACAAGGTCTGGCATGAGATAGCCTTTGGGCTTGAAGAAATGGGGCTTCCTCAGAGCGTTATGGCGGCAAAAGTTGCGGAAATGGCAAGCTATTTTGGCATTGAAGAGTGGTTTGACAAAAAGGTATCCGAGCTTTCGGGCGGTCAAAAGCAGCTGCTTTGCCTTGCATCGGTTATGGTTATGGATCCTGATATACTGATTCTTGATGAGCCGAGTGCTCAGCTTGATCCCATAGCGGCATCCGATTTTTTTTCCACCGTCAGAAAGCTGAACGAGGATTTTTCGCTTACAGTCATTATAGCCGAGCACCGACTTGAAGAGCTTTTTCCAATTTGCGATAGGCTTGTTGTTCTCGAGGGCGGCCGTATAGCAGCCATGGGAGAAGCAAGGAGCGTTGTTTCTTCTCTTTGCAAAAGTAAATGGTTTTTCAGGGCAATGCCCGCTGCCGCCAGGCTTTATCATATGTTGGGTAAAACCGGGGAATTTCCCCTTACAATAACAGAGGGCAGACGCTTTATTTCAGAGAACCTTCCTCTATCGGTGCGCCTGGGAGAGCACACGGAATATAAACATTCTCCTGCCGTGGCTCTTGAGTATAAGAAGGTTTATTTCAGATACGGCAAAGATGAGGAAGATGTACTGAATGATATCAGCTTCAAGGTTTATGAAAATGAGATATTCTGCATTTTGGGTGGAAACGGTTCGGGAAAGACCACCGCTCTTGGGGCTGCGGCAGGTATTCTGAACCCATACAGCGGATATATAAAAGTTTTCGGAAAAAAGCTGAAGGAATATAAAAATCAGTCGCTTTATAAAAATTGTCTTGCTATGCTGCCACAGGATGTTCAAACTGTTTTTCTCAGGAATACTGTGAGAGAAGAGCTGATAGACGCAGGTGCAGACATGGGGGCGCTCGCCTTTGACATAAGCCACCTTTACGATAAGCATCCGTATGATCTTTCGGGGGGAGAGCAGCAGATACTTGCGCTGCTGAAGGTGCTGGCTCAGGAGCCGAAACTCATACTTATGGACGAGCCCACAAAGGGGCTTGATGCGGGCAGAAGGCTTGAATTTATAGAGCTTCTTAAAAAGCTGAAGTCTATGGGGCTGACTGCTGTTATTGTCACACATGACGTTGAATTTGCGGCACTTTGTGCCGATCGCTGTGCACTGTTTTTCAGAGGAAGCGTGGCGACTGAGGCAACACCTGCCGACTTCTTTTCCAAAAACAGATTTTACACAACTGCGGCAAGACGTCTGACAAAGGGCTTTTTTGATGGGGCTGTTACCCTTGAGAGCGTGGCTGAGCTTTTTGAGAGCAGGATTTAATGGAGGCTGTTATGCTTGAAATAAAAAATCAAAAGCTCAGATGTCTTCTTAGATTCGCCATTCCTCTTGTTCTGATTCCCCTTTGCGTTGCCCTTGGAGCGATGGTTTTGGATGCGCGAAGCCATTTGTTTATCTCTCTTTCGGTTGCGATGCTTTCTCTTATTCTTTTCTTTATCGGTATAGATAAGCGGAGCATTGGAGCAAGGAGAATGGTTATCGTTTCGGTTATGATAGCACTGAGTGTTATCGGAAGGCTGATACCTTTTTTTAAGCCGATAACTGCCATAACTATTATAACTGCTGTTTATCTTGGCAGTGAGGCAGGATTTCTCACTGGCGCACTTTCGGCTCTTGTTTCAAATTTTTATTTTGGACAGGGGCCCTGGACGCCATTTCAGATGCTGGCCTTTGGCCTTATCGGTTTTTTGGCCGCATTTTTATCGGGAATTATGAAAAAAAGCAGAGGCTTTCTGATATTTTACGGTGTCATGTCAGGTGTTTTGTATTCTTTAATAATGGATGTGTGGAACGTGATATCATATAATTCCACCTTTAATCTCAGCCTATATTACGCTTCTGTTCTTGCTGCAGTCCCCCACACCTTGCTTTATTCTGTATCAAATTTTATTTTTCTTTGGTCTATGGCAAAGCCTTTTGGTGATAAGCTTGAACGCATTAAAATCAAATACGGGGTATAAAACAAGCAAAGCATGGCACTCGCCATGCTTTGCTTGTTTTAATTGTTTTGTTCTATATATTTTACATCATGGTAAATTATACATTGAGAGCCTTTTCCTGTCGGTGGAAAAACAGCTCACAAATCATTGCATCCATGGTTTCATCCTTTCGTAATTTGTCCAATTTTGTGCTCCTTTCCTCGGTGTCCTTAGAATTTCCTTTCGACCTATATGTAGGCGTTTTTTCTAAAATCTAACACTTTTAGTATAACAAATATATTTTTTTAGTCAAGTGCGGTTTTCACTTGCATTTAGCAAAACAAGAAAACAGAGCTGAGATGCCTCAGCTCTGTTTTTTATAACATAGAAAGGATAGCTCTTTTTTGTTTAAAGCCGACGATCCTCTCATTTTCTTCTCCGTTTTTGAAGATGATGAGTGTAGGTATGCTCATAACGCCGTATTTTGCGGCAAGCTCTCCCTCTTCATCAACATTTATCTTGGCAACGGTAACATCGGGTCTTTCTGCGGCGATCTCTTCGATTACGGGCGCAAGCATTTTGCATGGACCGCACCAATCGGCATAAAAATCCACCAGAGCTATCCCTTCTTTGTTTAGTATTTCGTTTTCAAAATCAGCATTTTTCAGTTTCAAAACAGACATAGTTTTACCTCCGATATTTTTTGTATTTTATCATATAAAAAGCAAATTGTCAAATCTTGCTGATGCTTTCAGCGGTTTGCTTTTTTATTGATTTTGTTTGATCTGTGGCGAAAAACCGCAGTCAATGGGTCGTTTTCAAAGGGATAATCTGCGGTGATGCCAAAGCTTTCAAGCACCAGCTTTTCAAAATCGCGTCTGTCCATACTTATCTCCATTACAGTGTTTTATCTTTCGATCTATTTTACCATAAAATTTTACGCAGTACAAGCAAAAATTTAAATATACTTGAAAGATCTGCTTCGATATGCTATAATATTATAAAAAGAGGAGGCGGAATATGGGAGACACGGTAAAAAAATATTTTTATCAAAAGAGCTGGACTGTGTTTGAGATATTATGTATAATGGCTGCCGCCTTTTCGCTGTATATAACGGTATATGTTTGGGGAGGCGGGCAGATCGGCTTTGCTTTTCTTTCAATGTCGGTCGGCGCTTTAGCAATTTCAAAAACAACTAAGATAACCGAGGTCGATGTTGAAGATGTGCTGAGAATACTGCTGAGAGATAATAGGATCAAAATAGATGAAAAGAGCACGATTGCCACATATGAGCTGAAAAAACAGCCTATAAAAAAGGGGAAAGACGGTGTTTTTCGCAGCAGGGAATATGTTATTTCATGCTTCGATTTTGGTGAGAATATAAAAATTTCTGTTTATCGGATAGATCTTTTTGAGCTCAATTTTAACTATGAGGAGCATTATGTTTTGCCAAACGAACAATGCTCTTTGATATCGGAGAAGCTTGAAACGCAAAGCGGATTTAAAGATGCGTATTGGCTAAAGAAAAGCGATATGTCCTTTTGTATACCTGTTGTGACAAATGATATTGATGCTTGGAACATTATAGAAAGGGTATGCAAGCAGGTGGTGGAATAATATGAGTGGTCAAACACGCAGACTCTTGTTAGGGCACTATTACACCTATCCGCTTTTGCAGATATCCGATATTTTTAAATTTTTATATCAAAGTGCCTTTGGATGTGAGCATATGATATCATCAGAGGCCGATGCTATAAATCGCATCAGGTGCGAGCACGCTTCGTTGGATTCACCAAGTGATGCAATTTCGGAGAAGCTTGACGGCGCATACAGCAGGGTTCATCTTGGCTGGCTTGATAGGGGAATAGATCCCGCCACACTTGGAAAACTGTTTTTTCTCTCGGCAAAAACAGAGAAAACCGGGAGAGAAGCTTTGGAGAAAAAGCTTGATGTTGTAAACGAGCTTGTCTCTCTCGGAGAGCTTCCGTTTGATGAAAAAGAATTTAATACCACGCTTGATTCCTGGCGTGCGCAGGGCTATCCTTCGCTTCATCATTCCTCTGAATTTCGTTTAGCTTACAGACCCTCATATAGGGTCATATCAGATCAATTTGTGAGATTTTTACCTCTGTTTTCAGAGATAGACAAGAGGCTGAAGAAAGGCAGGCTTATTCTTGCCATAGAGGGGGGCAGTGCAAGCGGCAAAACAACCCTGGCACAGCTTCTTCAAAAGCTTTATGATTGCACCGTGCTCCATATGGATGATTTCTTTTTGCGTCCGGAGCAGAGAACACCTGAGCGGTTCTCGGAAATTGGCGGAAATGTTGACCGGGAACGTCTTTTGCAGGAGGTTATGCTTCCGCTATCCCAAAACAAAAAAATTCTTTACAGGAGATTTGATTGCGAGAAGCAGCAGCTGATGCCTCCTTTGGAGATCGCATCAAAGCCCTTGACAGTTGTTGAGGGGGCATATTCAATGCACCCCGTGCTTGCGGATTTTTATGATCTTTCGGTGTTTTTGGATATTGGAGAAGAATATCAGAAGGAGCGGATATTAAAGAGAAACACTCCTATGTTTGCAAAACGTTTTTTTGAGGAATGGATACCTCTTGAAAATGCGTATTTTTCTGAAACTGCAATAAGAGATAGGTGTAATATCTGCATTGAGATATCAAATGATGGGACAATAATATAGGAGAGCGCCTTTGCAGTATGGCAAAGGCCTTTTTCTTATATGCCGTAGCTGCCCGTGAGAGGATCTTTAAAGATCCCTATTTCGGGGGTTATAAATGTGAAAACTACAAACAGCACTGCCACTCCCAAAAGAACTCCGAATGCTGCCTTTTGCGATCTGCACACTATCGTTTCATCATTGAATTTTTTTGTCTCAAAGATATATGCAATTGCCGCTGAAATAAAGAATATGGCAATGTTTATAAAGTCCGGAGAAGTGCCTATCACACCGTTATATGTGTAAAACAAAACGGGTATCATCAGTTCTCCAAGCAGTATGCCCCGAAGCTTTATGCACCAAAAGTCTTTTCGGTCACGAAACAAAAAGCTTTCTATTATGGCATAGATAAACATTGGCCAGAAAAGCAGCTTCATATGTTCCCAGGTGGATTCATTTACACCCGAAAATGGGGCTACCCAAGTTGCCTGGCCGAGCCAATCGTATAAAAAATGCAGTAAAGTTCCCAAAAGAGCTGTAAATGCAAAGCCGAACAACTGCCAAAGACCTATGGAACGCTTCATAGATTCACCCTCCTGATATAAGCTTTAGAAAAGTATATGCAGGAGAGCTAAGGATTATACTTTGGACAATTTGTATCATTATACTTTATTTGTTCTTTGTTTTAAAACCGCTTGCCATTTTCCCAAAAAGGTGATAAAATGTAATAAAGTTAAAAGATAGGAGGAATAAAGATAATATGGTGGAGATCACCTATCCCGCTTTTGTTATTTTCATAAGCGTAATCTGGATATTTATGCGTGCCTGCGTGTGGTTTGCAAACAGACAGGTGAAAATGGGGCGGGAAGCAAAGCTGATGCTTGTATATATTTGCCTCATAGTTGTGGCGAGATTTACCTTTTTTCCTTTTTCAAAGGTGGAGGGGCAGATACAACCGCTTGTGTTTGATGTTTCAAGACTGTTTCCCCTTCGCATAAATCTGATTCCTTTTATATATCTTTTAGATTATCCAAAGTTTTCGGAAGCATTGCTCAACCTTATCGGCAACACTGCAATGTTTATTCCTCTCGGCATTATCTGGCCTGCTGTTTTTAGGGGGCTTGACACACATAAAAAGGTGATTGCCGCAGGCTTTGGAGTTTCGCTTTTTATCGAAATACTTCAGCTTCCGTTTTATGACCGAGTCAGTGACATTGATGATCTGATATTAAACTCTCTGGGCTTTATGATAGGTTATGGGATCTATCTTTTTACGAAGCTTATCACAAAAAATATTAAAAACAGGAGAAAATAGTATGAATTTTACCGAAATTGCTTTAAATAGGCAGTCTTGCCGAAGCTATGACAGAGAACGATGCGTGGAAAAGGAAAAGCTTGATAGAATAATCGCCACAGCCCGTCTGGCACCCTCTGCCTGCAACGGTCAGCCCTATCACATAACGGTTTGCAAAGGCGATGCTGCGAAAAAAGTTGCCAGAGCCACCCAGGGTATGGGAATGAATAAATTCGCCACGGATGCGCCTGTTCTTATGGTTATTTCAGAAAAACCCTATGTGGCATCTGCGGCACTTGGGGCAAAGGTGAAAGGCAACGATTATCGTTCTATCGACATTGGAATACTCTCTGCTTATATAACCGCAGAAGCAACGGCTAACGGACTTGGATCTTGTATTCTGGGCTGGCTTGACGATAGCGAATTGCGAAAGATATGCGGTCTTGAGGGTGCGGTCAGGCTTGTTATTACTATTGGGTATGCTAAAGAGGGCGATGCTCTTCGAGAGAAGAAACGCAAAGCTATAGAGGAGCTTGTTGACATTATGGATACTTATGAGCCTTAAAATATAAAAAATTATACTTAGCTGAGTTATAATATGGGGTGTAGAATGCTTAAAAAACTTTATGCAAAAAGCCAAGTTTGGTTCTCTGTTTTTTGGATCATTTCTTATTGTGTTCTGATGTCGGCAGGCGACAGGCTCTCTGAAATGGCAGGACTTCAAAAATCCTTTTCGATGCTTGTGGGGCTTGTTCTTTCGGTTTTGCTGTTTGCCTTCCTTAAAAACAACGGATTGCTAAGGGAATATGGACTTTGCAGGCCTAGCTCTTCGGCAGGGGAGATGCTTTATTACATACCTCTTCTTTGTATGATGGCGGCAAATATTTGGGGCGGTTTTTGCCTTAGATATGGAGTGGTGGAAACTCTTTTATATATTTTCACTATGTTTTGTGTTGGCTTTTTAGAAGAGGTGATCTTCAGGGGGCTTTTGTTCAATGCAATGCGTAAAGATGATCTCAGGTGGGCGGTTTTGGTTTCAAGCCTTACCTTTGGAATGGGGCATATCATAAATCTTATCAACGGCTCGGGGGCTCAGCTTCTTCCAAATCTTATGCAGGTGATCTATGCCACAGCGGCAGGTTTTATGTTTGTTATGATTTATTTAAAAACAAACAGTCTCGTCTTTTGCATTGCAGCTCACGGCGTTTTCAATGCACTCAGCGTTTTTTCCTGTGAACCCAAAACTATTGCATTGAGAGTGCTCACCTGTGTGTTTCTTACTTTGGTTACCGGCACATATGGGTTGTTTATTGCACTTTCCATGAAAAGGAAAGGTGAAGATTGAAATATAAAAAGCATCCGCTTGCTCATTTTTATAAGCCGGCGGATGCTTTTACATTAGTTCGATTATAATTGCAATGCCCTGAAGCAGAGCAAGATGAAGCGGGTAGAAGATATAGAAAAAATATTTTGTTTTAAGCCTTCCGCGCTTTCCGGAATAGCAAAGAAGAATTGGAAGCGACATTAATGCGAATGGCTGATTTTTTCCGGAGCCCAATGCAATAAGAACAAGTCCTATTAAAAGCATCAAAAGGCGGCAGGGGAGGGTGTCAAGCTTTTTTAGATTTTTCGGTGCTCCTTCTGGCATATGAAACAGTGAGACTAAAAATGCAAGCATACATCCGAAAAATCCATAGTCGATCTCAAAAATTATATTTAATATCAGTATGGCTAAAACCGTTGTAAAAAGCACCAGTGCAGATGCAATGCACTTAACGACCGTGCGGTTTTCTGAAAAAACGGTGTTTTTGAAATTCTGGAGAGAGTAAACAGCTATTATTGAAAGCGAAAAGGTTATCAGGACGTTCATATATGTATCGCCGTTGTAAAGGAAATATGCAGTTTGGCAGATAATGCCAAGCACAAACACTGTGAAAAAATATCGAGCTTTGTTTTTTGTATATCTGCAGCCCTCGGCTATCATAAATGCAAATATGGGAAAGGCAAGCCTGCCTATTATTCTGAAAATCTGAATATTCGGAAAAAATATCATGCCGATGTGATCTGCAAGCATTGAGAGTGCAGCAATAAATTTAAGTGCATTTCCGCTCAGAAAAAAAATTTTTGTCTGAATATTCTCCAAATCTGCCGCCCCCTTTCTCGATTATTATAAATCTTTTGACGAAAAAAGTCAATAAGCATTGATTTTTTGTAAAACAGCTGTTGAAACAAATAAGAAAGCTGTGGGATGTTTTTTTGAGAAAAAGTGAGGATAAACGAGAATAATTGAGTATATGGAAGAATTTGTGGTGTTAATCTGTAAAAAAACACGAAAAATCTCATTTAATCCAATATTTTTCATAATAATTAGATTTTTTTTGAAAAATATATTGCATTTTATGTCAATCTCTGCTACAATATATCATCAGAATGGGTTATTGTTTTCTTAAACATTTTATTTTCTTTTATTTGGAGGTTTTACTGAGTTGACTATACCTAATGCCGGCAGAATTATTGAACTTAAAAATATTTCAAAATCATATGACGGAGAAACCGTTCTTGACGGTATCGACCTTGATATTCACGATAAAGAATTTGTAACCTTTCTTGGCCCTTCGGGATGCGGAAAGACTACAACTCTGCGCATTATCGCAGGCTTTGAAACGCCCGATTCGGGAGAGGTGTTTTTTGAAGGTGCAAAAATTAACGATCTGCCTCCTTATAAAAGGCAGGTCAATACAGTTTTTCAGAAGTATGCGCTTTTTCCGCACCTCAATGTATATGAGAATGTTGCATTTGGTCTTCGCCTTGGCAAAAAGCTGAAGGAAGAGGAGATCAGCCGCAGGGTTAAGGATATGCTGAGAATGGTGAATCTTTCCGGCTTTGAGCGCAGAAATGTTGAGTCGCTTTCGGGCGGTCAGCAGCAGAGAGTTGCTATTGCAAGAGCTCTTATAAACAAGCCTCGTGTGCTTCTCCTTGACGAGCCACTGGGCGCACTTGACCTGAAGCTGCGTAAGGATATGCAGAACGAGCTTAAAAACATTCAGGTTCAAACCGGCATCACCTTTATATATGTAACCCACGATCAGGAAGAGGCTCTCTCTATGTCAGATGTTATAGTGGTTATGAATGAGGGCGTTATACAGCAGATCGGAACTCCAACCGATATTTATAATGAGCCTGTCAACGCTTTTGTTGCCGACTTTATTGGGGAGAGTAACATTCTTGACGGTGTTATGCTTGATGATTTTAAGGCGAGATTTTCAAATCAGACCTTTGACTGCCTTGATAAGGGATTTGAAAAGGGCGAGGCTGTTGACATCGTTGTAAGACCCGAGGATGTTGACGTTGTTCCCGTGGAAAAGGGTATGCTTTCCGGGGTTGTAACAAGCGTTACCTTCAAGGGCGTTCACTATGAGATAATTGTTGATATCGGCGGCTTTAAATGGATGATACAGACAACAGATTTTGTTGCTCAGGACGAGCATATAGGTCTTTATATTGAGCCCGATGCTATCCATGTTATGAAAAAGTCCAAATATTCCGATCAGTTTGGAGATTATTCTTCCTTCAGCGATGAGCTTGAGGAGCTTTCGGTCAATACAGAGGAGGAATGAGAATGAAGCAAAGATCCTTTC